>JAYZIH010000034.1:0-3696 GCA_036165695.1 Pseudomonadota bacterium
TTTTCTTCTCTTCTTCTAAATTAGAGATTTTATTATATGAGCCTCTACATTTAAAAGAAAAAATCGACTGCATATCCTCTCGTTTTAAGAAGATATTATTCTTAAATTTATCTGATATCTTTTGTAATCTGGTTACTGGAGTTTTAACCGCGATATCATACACATTACTGTTTTCAATCTCTTTTATATAGTCTGTAGTCATAGTCATCAATCTGAGTATAGTATAGCCACTTTAATAAATTAATTGTTAGTTAATTTCACTCTATTAATTATTGATCCTAATTTTTCTATACTACACTCTACAAGATCTCCATCTTTTAAAAATTCTGGTGGGTTCCTTGCAAAACCAACTCCGCTAGGTGTCCCTGTTGCTATAATATCTCCTGGCACTAGTTTTGTACTTCGAGAAATTGCTTCTATTTGTGTAGGTATATCGAAAATCTGATATTTTGTATTAGAATTTTGTTTCATTTCTCCATTTACATGGCACTTTATTTCCAAATCATGCGGGTCAGCAATTTCATCTTTACTAACTATGCATGGGCCTATTGGACATGAACCTTTAAGGCTTTTCCCAAGAAAAAACTGTTTATGCCTTCTTTGGATATCGCGTGCTGTAATATCATTCAAAATAGTATATCCATAAATATAATCATATGCTTCTTGCTTCTTTATTTTATAGCCCTCTTTACCAATTATAACAGCTAGTTCTGATTCCCAGTCAAGCTCGCATGTAACAGAAATATCTAAAGGAATATCTCCATAAGGATCATTCAGACTGTATGTAGACTTTGTAAAAATTATTGGGTCTTTAGGTATTTTAATCTCTCGCTGAAAAGTAACTCCAGTTTCTTCTATATGGTCCTTATAATTTAAACCCATACACATAATATTTTGCCTTGGCTCCTGAATAGGTGACAATAAATCTTTTTCAGTAATCTCAATTAAAGGTAAATTATTATTATTTATAAACTTTTCTAGATCAGCATTACTATAATCTTTACTTGAAAGAAATTTTTCCACAGTATGAAAATCACTTGGGCATTTATTATCCATTCTAGGTATATAATAAAAGCCTTGTTTATTACCAACAGCCATAACTTTTTCTTCATTATATATAGATGTATATAGCTTCATTCTTACTCCTTCTTAGCAATATGCTTTATATACTTTGGTTCTTTCTCTAAAATTATTTCGGCTTCAGCAGAAAAAAAATCATATAAATTATCAGAATCATTTAAAGATACTTTAACTTCAATATCTCCAAATATTTTAAAAGGTAATATAAGCATATTTCTGTAAACATAATGGTCATATTTTATTTCAAAGTCCTTTATTTTATATAAACCTTCTTCAAAATTTTTAGAATACTTCACTTTCTTAAAATAGAATTTACCAGATTGTGACCAAAGTGTTTTCTCATCTGCATTATCCATTGTTTTCTTTATATAACCATTCTCAAAAAAGAATAACAGAGAATCATCACTTATTTGAACCAAGATATCTAAATCATCAAGTTGTAAAACACGGAAACTCATGTAATTACTTTAGAAAAGTAGTTATGTAGAAAATCATCAAAATTTGCGGTGTCATGACTTTCAATATTTTTCTGTTTGGTAACTGAATCTTTACATTCATTTTTTATTAAATCAATTAATTTTTTGTTAGCCTGGTACTCTTTAAAGTATTTTTTATGATCAGTAGATAATTCCATACTTAGCTCAAAAAAGCTGTAATTTTCTTTAGACATTTTATCCAAAACTCTCTTAGACGGAAGTAAATCTTGATTTTGAATCTTTTGTCTCTGTAATAATAAACTATCTATATAGTTACTTGTATTAAGCGATGAATCTATATAGCTTGCAACTATCTCAAGTTCTTGGAAAATAACCTCTAAAGCCTTAATAACATTATTTCTACTTCCTTTGCTATTAATCTTAAAATCTTGATCTCTACCAAAATGCGCTACGCCAAAAAGATTTTCCTGTATTAAGCCATATTCTTCTTTAGTTATTTCTTCACTTCCACATATTAAGCAATATATTATTAGTAATTCTATAAAGTGGACCTGGTCATGCTCAATCCCTATTGGGCTAAAAATATTATTATCTAAAGAACGAATCTCAATATATTTAACTCCATTTTCTTTTAAAGATCTAATTGGATTTATATTATGTTTTGAAGAGGATTTTGGCCTAACACTACTATAATATTCATTCTCTATTTGTAAGATATAGGAATTAAGCTGTTTATAGTAGCCATCTTTAAGTACGCCAATTTTTTTATATTCTGATGATTCATTTGTAATTGCTCTCTTTAGGCTTTCTATATAGTTTTCTAGGGAATTATAGTCAACTATAACCCCCATATCTTTTTCTTTATTATTCTGATAACCAATATTTCCCATCCTTAAAGATGTTGCATACTTCCCGTAATACGTAAATCTATCAAACTCTTTTAAATCTGTTCTTTTTCCATCTAAATATGATTTACATATTGCTGGAGAACAGCCAAATAAGTAAATAAGAACCCAGCCATGTCTTAATAAGTTTCTTAAGATTATAAAATAATTCTTAGATATGAAATCATCAATGTTTTCTTTTGACTTTACTATTTCTCTATAAATTAACCAAAAATTTTCTGAAAAAGAGAAATTATAATGAATTCCAGATATTACCTGCATAATTCTCCCATACCTGCTATCTAAACCTCTCCTATAGGTAGTCTTCATTCTTCCTAGATTTGATTCTCCGTAATAAGCTATTGGTATACTTTTTTCTCCATCAATTATACATGGCATACTTGATGCCCATAAAGACTCTTCTTGAATTCCTTGGTGTACAAAACTATGTAAATTTTCTAGAAAAAAAATTGCATCCTTCCCTGATTTACATGGTGGAGTCACCATCTCTATTAGGGCTTCAGAATAATCTGTTGTAATAAAACTGTTAGTTAATGAAGATCCGAGTCTTTGTGGATGCCTTTTGTGAGATATTTTTCCTTGTTCATCTACTCTCAAAGACTCTTTTTCAATACCAATACTAGATTCTTTGAGCTCTAATAAACAAGACTGACTTGATAAATTTTCACAAAACTTATCGATCATAATTTACATTATTTTAGTTTTTTATTAAGAATTGAAGTCAGGACCAATTAAAATAAATTGCTTATTTAATCATCGTATGTTTCTGCTTCATTAATATCAGCACCCCATCTAGCAGCTATTTGCATTATTACAACAGCTAGAACAATAGCACCAATTGTCAACCAAGCCCACCCAGTCATACTCTATCTCCTAATTATTATTCTATGTATATCATAGCATGCTTTTTAACCTTTTCCAGTCAAATAATGGTCCTGGATCAGACTTCCTTTGAGGCGAAACATCCGAATGTCCAACAATTCTATCTTTAGAAATTCTAGGGTAAAAATCCAATAGAGCCTTAATAATCTTAGATAATTTTTCATATTGAATATCTTCATAAACTATATCGTCAAAACCTTCAAGCTCAATACCAATAGAATAATCATTACAATTTGATGTATTCTCAAAAGTTGATTTACCTGCATGCCACGCACGTTTATTAAAGTTCACAAATTGTATAATTTCTCCGGTGCGCTTAATATATAAGTGAGAAGATACCTTTGTGTTTCTTAAGTTATTAATATAATCATTTTCTGATTTTTTTAATTTAT
>JAYZIH010000035.1:0-2525 GCA_036165695.1 Pseudomonadota bacterium
GTAAACCCAGCTATAAAGATAATCATAAACCCATGCTCGACAAAAAGAGCTTTTGCTAAATCAATTTTTTCAATTGATATTAGGTTGTAGTTTACAATGAAATCATAGAAAAAATATTTACCAATAAAATAACCTATAATTCCACCTATAACAGATGAAATTGTTGTATTAATACCAAGAAGAATCCAATTATATTTCCTAGTGGATGCTATTGGCGCCAAAAAAACATCTGGCGGAATGGGGAAAATAAATGACTCGATAGTGCTTACAAAATAAAGAACTTTAAGTGCTCCTTTTTTCTTTGACTGCTTAAGTAAGTAATCTACAGTTTTATCATATAGCTTCATTTAATCTATACCATTAAGAAGTGGGACAAAATTAACCATTTCATAGGTTTGCTCTCTAGTTTCTCCATTGCTCTTTATTATAGATTTTAATATTTGTTCTGAACCATTTTTTATTGGTCCTAAAATAATACCATTTTTATCTGAAAGCTGCTGTAATAGGTTCACTGGGAATCTATCTGTAGCAGCAGTTATAATGATAGCATCAAATAATCCTTTTTCTGGCCAGCCCATATTTCCATCACAAAGCTTTGAATATATGTTTTTAATTAATAGTTTATTGAAAATTGATATAGATCTTTTGTGCAAAAACTTTATTCTTTCAACCGTATAAACTTTATCAACAAGGATAGATAAAATTACTGCTTGATAGCCTGAGCCTGTGCCTATTTCTAAAACTTTTTTTGGCTTATGTTCGAGAAGTATCTCTGTCATTCTTGCAACAATATAAGGTTGAGATATTGTTTGATATTTTCCAATCGGCAAAGCAGTGTCATCATAAGCTTTATTTGCGATACCTTCATCTACAAATATATGTCTAGGAACTTTATTTAATGCGTCTAGAACCGAAGGATTTGATATTCCTTTAGACTGAAGTCTTAAAACTAATCTTTCTCTAGTCTTATCCGAGGTCATTCCTAAACCAGAGAATTTTTTAAAGTTAACGCTCATACATTACTTTATATCGTCTAAAATCTTATAGTCTGTTAAATCCAACGACATTGGTGTTACAGAAATTTTATTATTTCTAACAGCGTAAAAATCTGTGCCAATATCTTTGTCTTCTGGGTTTCCTGCTGATCCAATGTTATACATATTTTTTTTAGCTGACAATAGTTTTGCTGATTTAGGCAATCCTCTTTTTCCTAATCTAGTATATTCCCACTCAACTTTATCTTTATTAATATTTTCAGGAATATTGATGTTAATTATTGAGCTACCTAGTATTTTATTGGTATTTAATATTTTCTCTAAAAGGTATAGCGAGATATTAGCTGCTTCGCTAAAATTTTTATAGCTTCTTCCAACTAAAGAAATAGCTATTGGGCAAAATTTTAAATGCCTTCCTTCTATTGCTGCCGCAACCGTTCCAGAGTAAATAACATCATCCCCTAAATTTGGCCCCTTATTTATTCCTGAAATTACTATATCTATATCTTCTTTTATTAGTGTAGTAAGTGCTATATGAACTGAATCTGCTGGTGTTCCATGAATGACATATTCATTTTCTTTTATCATATTAACTTCAATATCATTTTTAACTGATAATGAACTGCTACTTGCACTCATATTCTCATACGGAGCAGAAACATAAACATCATGTTTTGTTTTTAGGGCCTTCTTTAGCGCACCTATACCTTCTGAATTATAGCCATCATCATTGGACAATAATATTTTCATATGTGATTATAGTAAAAAAATTAATAGATCAAGTTATGAATGATAGTATAATTGGCAAATCAAAACCAGGCCTACAAAAAATGAAATTTCAAAGATTGAAAAGAGGTGATATACCTATTGAATTTGAGATTGATTTACACGGCAAAACATTAATTGAATCAGAGGAATTTTTAAATTTATGGTTACCAAAGTTAAGGAATGAGGGGAAACTAACTGGTATTGTAATACATGGAAAAGGCTACCACTCCGACGAAAAAGGTCCAAAATTGAAAAATTTCGTTAAAAACTATTTAGAATCAAGTAATATAATTGTAGCATACCACTCTGCTATCCAAAAAGACGGTGGTACAGGTGCAGTATATATAATACTAAAAAAATGAAGAAGAAAATATATAGTTGTGAAGATAATTTTGATCCAAATGCGATAACTGTTGAAAGCGCTATAAAAAACATAGCTAAAAATGTTCCAAAAAAAAATATAGAAACTATTTTATTAAAGGATTCGCATGGTCATATCTTAGCTGAAAATATAAGGTCAAATATAAATGTTCCTAATAGTAATAACTCTGCTATGGATGGCTATGCTATGAAATTTTCATCCCTAAATAAAAATACAGTATTTAAAGTTGTTGGGAAGTCTTATGCTGGAAAACCTTTTAATAGAAAAATTGGAAAAAAAGAATGTATAAAAATTATGACTGGCGCAGTAGTTCCTAGCTCATGTGATATCGTAATAATGAAAGAAAATATAACAGTAACAGAAAATAATGAAATAAAATT
>JAYZIH010000036.1:0-7934 GCA_036165695.1 Pseudomonadota bacterium
TAACTTTTCTGACCTTCCTCAAAAAGCTAGGGATTATATAAAATTTATTGAAAACTCTTTAGGTGTACCAATTGATATAATATCAACGGGACCTAGTAGGGAACAAAATATTTATATAAATAAATTATTTAAAAATGAATAGTATAAAGGATAACATTGCAATATCAGATTTTATTTTTTCATTAAAAAATATCTATTCTTGGACATATCTTGCGTACTTTGATTTGAAACTTAAATATAGAAGAGCTTTCTTGGGCCCATGGTGGATAGTATTAGGTATGGCTATTTCTGCAGGCTTAATGTGTTTGTTATGGAGTACAATATTTAATTTAGACTGGAAATCATATCTAACCTATCTTTTTTCAGGATTTATTATTTGGATGTGGATTAGTGGACAAGTCATAGAGGCGCCACAAATTTTCTATACAGATGCATCACGTTTTATGAAATCTTACTCTAATCCACCAATTTTCTATGTATTTAGAAAATGCTATATTAACTTACTACTTTTTTTACATCATATACCACTAATTATTATTGTGACTGCACTAGTTAATGGCAGAATTGACTACACAGCTTTTTTATCGTTACCTTTAGGCCTCTTTATAGTCTTTATTAATTTTATTTTTTTTACATCTATTTTAGGAATGTTAGGAGCAAGATACAGGGATATTGAGCCAACTGTTAAATCTTTGATGCCACCAATGCTTCTACTTACACCGATTCTATGGAAACCTGAAATGCTTGGAGAATATGCAGGCTTGATATACTGGAACCCATTTGTTTATTTTGTTGGCATAGTGAGAGATGACTTAATTGGATTACCCTTTGATATATATATATGGATAGGAGCTCTCGTTATAACTTTTATACAAATGTTAATTTTTTTAATTTTATACTCAAAAAAAAGAGATAGAGTAGTCTTTTGGATATAATTATGAATTCAAACATAACTTTAAAAAATGTTTATTTAGATTTTCCTTTATACGATGTAGCTAGTAGATCATTTCGCAATGAGATAACAGAGTTAGGAAAGAAAATGGGGTTTGCTAGACAAGAGACAAACGAAAAGGGCAGAAAAATTATTCAAGGACTTAAAAATGTTAATCTTGAAATTAACCATGGAGAAAAAGTTGCAATAGTAGGCCCAAATGGTTCCGGCAAAACAACATTACTAAGATTAATAGCAGGAATATATCATCCAACATCAGGCGAAATAAAATGTACTGGAAATATTAATTCTATGTTAGATATAGGATTTGGACTAGAGAGTGATGCAACTGGTTATGAAAATATATTATTGTCACATATTCTAAGAGGTATGAGAAAAAATGAGATTAAGAATAAACTAAAAGAGGTTGCTGAATTTACTGGATTACATGACTTTTTAGATTTACCTCTACGTATTTATTCAGAAGGAATGAAAGCTAGACTCGCATTTTCATCATCTATGTGTGTGGTGCCAGATATTTTTCTTATTGACGAATTTTTTTCTACTGGAGATATGGAGTTTTCAAAGCGAAGCAGAGATAAATTATTAGATTTGATGGGCTCATCATCAATTTTAATTTTTGCTTCACATGACTTTAGTGCACTTAAATCAATATGTAATAAAGCAATATATATAACCAATGGGGAAATTCAGTTCTTTGGCAATATTGATGATGCATTTGAGATATATAAAAATTCACAACTACAAGATGGCTAGAATTAAACCCCAAATTAAAATTGACCCTAATCTTTTAACTACTAAATATGTAAAAAGTGCTAGTGATAAAGAATTAAAATCATATTTATACACTGATATGGTGGTTAAAGCTTCTTATGCAAATACATTAATTACTATTATTTTTAATACAAATAATTATGAGAGAGCTACTAAAACAATTTTAAATTTTATTAAAAGAAGTGATAATCCAGAAAGTATTCAATTTGGTATAAAGATAGATAGAGAGGATTCTGTTCTTGAGGAAAAGTTAAAAGAATTCTTAGAAAAACTTCCAGTACATATTGTTCTATTATCATCGCCTAAAGGAAGAGGTTATATTGATCTCTGGCAATGGGTAAATTTTATTTATAAGTCTACTTCAAAGAAATCTTATTTTATTTTGAATATTTCTGATGAGATGGAAATAAATGAACAAAGTTGGGATACTACACTTGCTAAATATAAAGGGCTTGAGGGTGATCATATATTTAGACTAAGAACGTCTGATTATAAGAATAGGAACTACTCATCTTTATATGAATGTGGTTATGCTCCTGATACTACAGCAATTTATACGAATAAATATTTACAGATTCAAGGAGACTTCTCTCCTTGTTTTGGCCCAGATAATGGACAACAATTTGTTGCGTATTATTTATCGACGATGAATTATCCAAAGCATTATCAGTTTCTGAGAGACAGAGTTATTAATAATATATCATTTAGCGGCTTAGGTACTAATTATGGCTTAGAAAAAAGTAAAATGAGGAAGAGGCAGGTAATTAATTACCTTCTATGGCAGAACATGTTTAAACACTGCTACCAAGAAAACTATTTTTTAAGGGCAAGAAAAATACAAATTGAGATTATAAAAAATTGTAATTTAGATTTTTCATTAAAAAAATTTGAACATCAAGAAGAATATAAGAGATTTTGTTTTTATTATGCCAATAAAATAACAAAGCATGAGACAAGAAGGCTTTATCTTTCATATAAGATTAGTAAAATAAAATATATATTTGCAAGAGTCAAAGAATATAACTTTGTATGGTACCATACGGGCTATTATGGGCCTACGATAAAAGGGTATATATATCATTTTATACTCATGATGCTCCAGAAGCATCCAATGGATTTAATAAGAGCTAATACACAAGATACTTCTAAAGATAATAGGAATAAATTTATTACTCTTCTATTACACCCAGATGATTTCTATTTCCAGTCAATAAAAAAATTCCAGTCAATAAAAAAAGATAAAAAGATAAATAATAAAGTTTTTCTAAATTTATTGAAACCTCTTCACTACACTATTGTGACGTATGGGTTTGTAATTATGATAATAAGAAGTACTATAAAAGATGTGCTTACGGTTTTTGTAAGTTTTCCAATAATACACAATATAGTAAATATATTTGTAGAATCAAGAAGATCTAGTTACTCATTAATTATTAATAATGATAAAAATCAGCAATCAAAGAATATGATTGTTAAGGGTGAGGATCTTTAGCATATGCAATGTGTAATTCTTGTTGGAGGAAAAGGTTCGCGTTTAGGAGAAATCACAAAAGACTATCCTAAACCAATGCTTGAAGTTGATGGTGAGCCATTTATTATGAAGCTTATTGATATGCTTGTTAGGTTTGGTTCTACAGAGATTTTATTATTAGCTAGTCATGCAAATAAGGTAATTATTGATTATTTCAAAGATAAAGAAATAGATGGCTGCAATATTAAAGTTATTATTGAAGATGAACCTTTGGGAACAGGGGGATCTCTTATAAATGCTTATGATAGTCTCGATGAAACTTTTTTTTGTTTTAATGGTGATTCAATTATTAATGGGAATTGGTTGTCTATTAAAAATATATTAGGTGATAATGATAGTATCTCAGTTGCTTTAACAAGAACGAATGATAAAAAAAGATATGGGCAAGTTGAGCTATCAAATAAAAAAGTCACTAGTTTCTTAGAAAAGCAAAAAAATAATACTCTTCCTAGCAATCTAATAAATGGAGGAATATATTATATTAGGAAAAAAATCTTTGATTCCTTGCCTAATAAAATAATTTCTTTTGAGAGAGATATTATTCCTAATCAAGTACAAGCAAACAAAGTAGTTGCTCAGGAGATTAAAGGCTACTTTATAGATATTGGCTTGGAAGATAGTCTAGAGCAGGCAAGAACTTATAATTGGAGAAGAAATAGGAAAGCAATAATTTTTGATAGAGATGGAACACTAAACTATGATGATGGATATACACATAAAGTTACTGATCTTAAATGGAATCCAGGTGCAAAAGAAGCAATAAAACTTTTTAATGATAAAGGTTATTATGTTTTTGTAGCAACTAACCAATCTGGTATAGCAAAGGGTAAATTTTCAGAAGATGAAATGCATGTATTTCATAATGAAATGAAGTCTCATCTTTATGATATAGGTGCACATATTGATAAAATATATTTTTGTCCATACCATAAAGAGTCTAAGATTAAAAGGTATAGAGTAGATAGTAATGATAGAAAACCTAAAACTGGTATGCTTGAAAAAATATCAAAAGATTGGGGTATTGAAAAGGATAATATGGTAATGATAGGTAATAGCACTCATGATATAGAGTGTGCAGATAATTTTGGTATTAGAAGTTTTCTATACAATGGAATAGATAATCTATATGAAATAAGTAATAATATAGAAAAAATATAAAAATAGGTTATGAGCAATATAGATTTTTTTAAAAAAAATGGCTACGCTGTTTTAGAAAACACTTTTACTTCTGACGACTGTGAAAAAATTATTGAAGACGCGTATAAAGCTAAAGATAGCAAATCTGATTTTACTCCTTTAATGAATCCACATAGTACTGCGAGCGAGATACTATCAAGTATGAAAAACAAAAAAATTTTGAGTTTTATCGAAGAATATTTTCATGGGAAAGCCATGGGACTACAAACTGAATTTTTCTTTATGCCACCTGGAACCAGGGGCTTTAGTCCACATCAAGATAATACTTTTGTTCAAGCTGACAGTAACTCATTTATTTCAGCATGGATAGCACTTAAGGATGTAAAAAAATTTAATGGTAGCTTGATTATATGGCCAAATACTCATAAAGAAGAGCAACTTGAGATTCGCGAGACTGGTGTAGATAAATATAAGAATCAAGATCCAAATGCAAATAAAAACGAGGCAGTCATACCAAATTCATATAAACCAAAATCAGTAGAATTAAATAAAGGAAGTGTCCTCATGATTGATAAATGGCTTGTTCATGCATCACACGATAATCTTTCTAATGAAAATAGATACTCTCTTCTATGTACCTATATAAAAGAAGGGTCAAATTTTAGACCTGGCAGATATGCCAAAAGAAAATCTTTTAGCTTATATGAATAGTAATAATAAACTCGAGATTAAAGGTCATATGGGAAAAACTATAGTTTTTTCTGACAAAGATGACCTAAATAATTTTTGGAAAGATTATAATTCTAGAAGCCAAATGGAAGATATTTTTAATTTTTGGAAATATAATGGGACATACGATATAGATTTAGTTAATTTCAAAGATTTAATTATAGAAAATTTAAAAGAAAAAAATATCTTATTAGAGGATGGTTTTTCAAAAAAAGATATAGAATTAAAAGATTTACATAAATATATAGATCCTAAATTTATTAAACTTGATGAGACAGAACAAAACGATGTGTCAGTAAGTTTTTATGATATATCAAATAAATTGTATCAGATATATAAAAACTTTATTAAAAACCATATAAGTCCTTTATTTGATGAGCCTGTATACTATCAGTTAACACCAACTTTTAGGTTCCACTTTCCAAAACAAAAAGGTTATAATTGGGAAGATAGATATCATACTGATGTGATGCTTGGACATCCTCCTTATGAATTTAATATATGGTTACCATTTACTAAAGTTTATAACTCAAACAGTATGAGGTTAATGCCATTACAGGATAGTGTTGAACTAATTTTAAAATGTAATAATGATTTTGAGATATTTGCAGAACGGGTTCAGCATGATAAAGAATTCATGATGATGAGTAAGGAAAAGTCATCATCTCTAGATATGGATTATGGGTCCTTTATAATTTTTGACCCAAGATGCCTACATTGTACGCAGTACAATCAATCAGAGGATACGAGAATTAGTATGGATGTGAGAATTATATTAGAAAGTAGTTTAAAAAAATATTCTAGAAAATATAAAACTACAGGAAGAAAAAAAATGCTATTTGAACCTGGTTATTATTATTCTGAGGAGTCAGTATAAGTGTAATGGAAAAATTTGATATAAAACAAGCATATTACCTATATTATTTAATTAGGAAAAGCGAAGAAAAGATAATTGAACTATATCCAACGGATAAGATAAAAAGTCCAGTACATCTTTCTAATGGACAGGAAGCAATTGCTGTTGGTGTGAATATGGCTCTTGAAAAAGAAGATATAGTTTTTAGTAACTACCGAGGCCATGCACATTATATTGCTAGAGGTGGATCTTTAGAAAAATTTTGGTCTGAATTATACGGAAAATCTAGTGGTACCGCATATGGCAAGGCAGGGTCAATGCACTTAGGGGATCATGACGTTAATTTTATGACAACATCTGCAATTGTCGCAAGTTCAATTCCACAAGCAGTTGGATATGCATATGCACAAAAGTATTTAGATAATCAGGGCATTGTAGTTTGCTTTCATGGTGATGGAGCAGTAGATGAGGGAGTGTATTGGGAATCGTTAAATTTCGCAGCCTTACATAGTCTCCCAATTTTATTTGTATGTGAAAATAATAAATATGCAATTTATACTCACCAAGAAAGAAGAATGGCAAAGACTAATATTACTGAAAAAGCTGAAACATTTGGTGTATCAGCTTTTGATTTAGGTTATGCAAGTACTGAAAAAATCTATAAAAAAACTTTAAGAATTTTAGAATCTATTAAAGAAAAGAATCAACCATATTTAATAGAATGCGAAACAACGCGTTTTATGGATCATGTGGGAGTCCAATCAGATAAATGGCTTGATTACAGGTCAGATAAGAATCTTGATGATGCAATAAAAGATGATGAAATTTTTAAATTAGAAGGTCTCTTAGATAAAGATATTGTAAATGATATACAAAAAAGAGCATTAGATAACATAAATTCTGCAATGTCTTATGCTGAAATGTCCGATTATCCTTCAGAAGATAAGCTTATAGGAGATGTCTATGGATAAAAATAGAATGATATCTTATGGCGATGCAATTTATGAAGCTTGTGTCGAAGAAATGAAAAAAGATAGATCAGTTATTGTTTATGGTCTTGGCGTTGACGACCCAAAAGGTCACTATGGGACAACAAAGAATCTTCATAAAGAGTTTGGCTCGGACAGATGTTTTGATATTCCTTTATCAGAAGATGCAATGACTGGAATGGGCATTGGGGCAGCGTTAGCAGGACTGCGTCCTATATATGTTCATCAAAGAATGGATTTTCTTATGCTGTGTATGAATCAAATAGTTAATATGGCTTCTAAAATGAATTACTTATCTTCTTCTAATAGTTCTGTGCCTTTAGTTATTAGGGCAGCTATAGGAAGGAGTTGGGGGCAGGGAGCACAACATAGTCAGGCTTTCCATTCTTTTTTTATGCATATTCCAGGAATTAAGATTGTTGCTCCAACGACACCACACGATGCAAAAGGTATTCTAGTTAGTAGTATTAGAGATAATAATCCAGTTATATTTATGGAGCATAGAATGCTATACGAGAATCAAGGATATGTGCCAACTCACAATTATACGGAAGAACTAGGGAAAGGAAGAGTTATAAGAGAAGGAACAGATATAACATTGGTAGGCGTAAGTTATACTGTAGTTGATTGTTTAAGAGCAGCTGAACTTCTGTCAACTATAGGGATTAGCGCAGAAGTTATTGATCCAGTAAGTTTATACCCATTAGACTATAATCTAATAAGAAAATCATCAGAAAAAACAAAAAAATTAATTGTTGTAGATAATGGATGGTTAACTTGTAGTTTTGCCTCTGAGGTTATTTCCGATATCGCAATTAATTTAGAAAATGTGAAGTGTAGAAAAATTGGATATGCTGATTCTCCATGCCCTACTACAAAAAATTTAGAAGAAAACTTCTATCCAGATCCTATAAAAATCGCTATTGAAGCTAATAAGATTTGTAATATAAAAAGAGATTGGAAACC
>JAYZIH010000037.1:0-6222 GCA_036165695.1 Pseudomonadota bacterium
ATTTTCTAAAATAACAGGAAATCTTGAGTGTGCTGATTCTACAATTTTTGGAAGTATCTCTTCTAAGCCTAAATTTTTCTGAATTATAGTCATATTTGATCTAGGGATCATAATGTCTTTAACTTTAGTGTCTTGAACTTTAAAAACACCAATTAACATAGAATATAATTCAGAATTAATAATATTTTTTTCTTTGTAGTATGCCAATTGATAAAGTAAATGATCCTTATCAATGTATCTATCAGATATAATCCTAGCTATATATTTAAGAAATTTTTCTAACATAATTTAGTCAAGATAATAAGGGTTGGAAAAACCAAGGTTACTAAGTAATTCTATCTCTTTCTTTTCCATATTATTTTTAGATGAAGCATCATCATGTGTGTGTCCTAGCAGATGTAAAATGCTATGGATAGTTAAATGGGCCCAAATCTCATTTATTTTCTTTTTATACTTCTCGGCTCTATAATTTATTTCTTCAGCACACATAATAACATCACCTAAAATAGTAGTACCATTAACTATCATATCAACGGGAAAGGATAAAACATCAGTAGCATTATCATGATTTCTATATTTTTTATTGTACTCAAGCATTTCTATTCGAGAAACAACTACCAAAGAAACTTTGGCGTCTTTTTCATATTTAATTTCAGATATCCATTCATTAAATTTCTTCTGACTAGGAATATTTTTTATTTGCTCTTGGTTATTAAATAAAACACACTCAATCATTAAATCACCTGCCCTCTTCTTTTTGATAAGCATCAATAATCTTAGCAACTAGTGGGTGCCTAATCACATCACTAGAATTAAAGTTACATATTTTAATTCCATCAATATTTTTTACAATTGGAAGTACATGAACAAGTCCAGATGTTTTCTTATTCGGAAGATCTATCTGCGTTATATCTCCAGTAATTACTGATTTTGAATCATAGCCTAACCTAGTTAAAAACATCTTCATTTGTTCTTTAGTTGTATTTTGAGCTTCATCAAGAATTGCAAAAGATTTATTTAGCGTTCTCCCCCTCATATATGCTAATGGTGATACTTCAATTACATTTTTAATTAGAAGTTTATTTATATAGTCTTCACCACCTACATGTTGTAAAGCATCATACATTGGTTTCAGATAAGGGTCAGTTTTCTGAAGTAAATCTCCAGGAAGAAATCCTAAATTTTCTCCAGCTTCAACAGCAGGTCTAATCAAAAGTATTTTATCGACAAGACCTTTTGAGTAGTATTCTAAGGCGCATGCTACAGCAAGAAAAGTTTTTCCAGATCCAGCAGATCCAATAGAAAATACCATATCATTTTTTTTAATTGCATCTACATATGTTTTTTGATTAGAGCTTCTTAGCTTAATAATATTTCTTCTAACTTTAATCTGCCCATTTGATGAGTTTTCTTTTTTATTATTGACTTCGCTAATATTATTTTCCTGTAAAACAGCGTTAAGATTATCATTAGACAGCTCTATATCACCTGCTACATTATATAAACTTTTTAATGCTTTTGACGCAAACTCAACATTAGCCTTATTTCCATGAAGACAAAACATACTTCCACGATGGTTTATTTCAACATCATATTTTAATTCTATATGTTTTATATTATTATTTAGAGGCCCGCATAAGTTTGCAAGCTTTGCATTATCTTCTGGCTCTAGTAAGACTTCTACTTTATCCATAAAATATTTTAATTAATAACTTCTCCTCTCAGTGTGCTTTTCATAACTTCGTTTATTTTAACAGGAATTGTTTCTCCAATTAAATTTTTATTTCCTTTAAAGTTCACCACAATATTATTAGTAGTCCTTCCTGTCAACACGTCAATATTCCTTTTAGAAGTACTTTCAACGAGTACAAGCTTCTCTTTACCCAACATTTTATTTAATTTACTAGTATGTAGGTTATTTATTTTATTCTGAAGTATATTCAATCTCTCTTTTTTAACATTAGGTTCAACTTCATCAATTAGGTAGGATGCAGGTGTGCCAGGCCTTCTGCTATAAATAAAGCTATATGATTGTTCAAATTTTATTTCATCAATAAGACTTAATGTTTTATCAAAATCTTCATCAGTTTCACCAGGAAATCCAACAATAAAATCAGATGAAAAAGTCATATCACTACGGATTTTTTTAAGTTTCCTTATAATAGATTTGTATTCAAGAATCGTATAACCTCTTTTCATATTTGACAAAACTTTGTCAGACCCAATTTGAACTGGCAAATGAAGGTGGCTAACAAGTTTTGGTAACTTTTCATACGCTAAATAGGTTTGATCATCAAAATTATTTGGATGAGAAGTTGTATATCTAAGTCTTTGAATTCCTTTAATATTGGCTATGTAGAACAAAAGCAAACCGAAGTTACAGTACTCATCTTTATCTGATGTAAAGCTATATGCATTAACGTTCTGTCCAAGTAATGTAATTTCTTTAGCTCCACGATTTATTAAATTTTCACATTCTTTGATAATATCATTTAAGGGTCTGCTTACCTCTGTTCCTCTTGTATATGGAACTACACAATAAGAACAATACTTGCTGCAACCTTCCATTATAGTTACATATTCACTACACTTTACACCGCTTTTAGAAGGTAAGTTATCAAATTTTTCTATTACAGGAAAATCAACATCAATCTGTCTTTTTTTAGAATTCAATAAATTATCATAAATTAATGGAAGTTTGTGGATTGTTTGTGGTCCAATGACCATATCCACGTAAGGTGCTCTAGAAGAAATTGACTCACTTTCCTGTGATGCAACACAACCTGTAACTCCAATTATCAATTCAGGATTTTTTAATTTTAATTTATTCCATTGACCTAGTAGTGAAAAAACTTTTTCTTGTGCTTTCTCTCTTATCGAACATGTGTTAACTATTAATAAATCTGCTTTACTACTATTATTAGTCTCTTCAAATCCCATTTTGTTTGTTAGCAGCGAGTGCATCATATCGCTATCATATTCGTTCATTTGACAACCTTGCGTCTCTATATAAAATTTTTTGGAGGTATTCATTTGTAATCCTCTTCTAATCCAGCTCCTATGTATAGCATATAAAAAATAATTGGCATATAAGTCAACAGTGTAATTATAACATTATAGTCTAACAAAATATTTGATAGTATAGCCATGGGTAAAACCCACAGAAAATTTGTTAGTAACATAAGTTTCAGAGGAACTGTATGTGTTTTTCTTTTATATGCAAGCTTTTGAAAAGCATGTGATGTATGAGGTACTGAAATATTTTTTTTTGTAACAATACGTACAAAAAGCGTATAGCTAGAATCTGAAATAAATATAGACAAAAGAATTAGCCAAGTATATATACTAATAAGCGATTCACTTGCTGTCCATATTATAAAAAACCCTAGTAAAAAACCAATTGAAACACTTCCGGTATCTCCCATAAATATCTTTGCTTTACTTGGAAGATTTCTTAACAAGAACCCTAGTGTGGCTGCTGATAAAGCAAGTATTATAGAGTATAAAGATGGGTCTGTATTATTTAAAAATAAAATTAATGCTGCTCCAAGGGTAACAAAAACACACTCTGAAGCAGCATAACCATCTGTACCATCCATGAAATTATATAAATTCATTAGCCATACCATTAAAATAATAGAAATTAAAAATATTAAAATGCTTGCCTGACTAGACATATGTACGTCAACATAATTCCCTAAAATTTGAAAATAATATACTACTGCTGTTGCCACTATAAACTGTATTATCAATCGTATTAAAATCTTTACTTTACCAATATCATCTATTAAGCCAATAACAGAAATCGGCACTACTAGTAAAAAAAGAAAAAAAATATTCGGATCAGAAGACAAGATTGAATTATCATTAAAGTTGGGGATAAATATTAAAAAATCTACTAACAAATAAAGAATAAATGATATAACTATTGCTAATCCACCAAGTGTTGGCGTTGGACTGCTATGAGAACTTCTATCATTTGGTTTATCTAAAAAATTATATCTTTCTGAAAGTTTTTCTATACATAAAGTAAAAATTAATGAGGATGCTAGAACTAAACTAATAGAAAGAAAAAACATTTTTATTTTGCTTAATTAAAAAGGTATATCGTCATCAAATTCTTGGTCATTAGGAATGCTTGAAGATTGGTCTGAACCTTGATTACTTTTATCAAAGGAACTACCGGAATCTGTTGCTGACTCACCACCTTTGCCTAACATCTCCATACTCGATGCAATTATAGAAGTTGACCATCTGTCTACACCATCTTTCTCATATTTAGTAGTTTCCAACCTTCCCTCAATATAAATCTGGTTCCCCTTTTTTACGTATTTTTCCGCAATCTCTGCTAATTTGTTCCAGAGCACTACTCTATGCCATTCAGTTTTCTCTTTCTTTTCACCAGAAGATTTATCATTCCAGGAGCTTGATGTTGCAATTGATAGTCGGCACATGGCTATATTTGAAGGGGTATACTTTACCTCTGGATCAGCTCCAACCCTACCAAGAATTATTACTTTATTTATTCCGCCTCCAGCCATAAATATCCTCTCTTATGTGAAAATGTTAAAAAATTATTATTATTACTAAATTAGCACTATACCTTTTTAGTAACTAGATATATTCTACTACTTCCTTTTTATAATATCATAAGTTTATGCGTAATATAGTAATTAAAGGTGCAAAAAGCCACAATTTACAAAATGTTGATGTAACTATACCTAGGGATAAATTAGTTGTAATAACTGGTCTATCTGGGTCTGGCAAATCTTCTCTTGCCTTTGACACTATATTTGCAGAAGGTCAAAGAAGATATGTGGAGTCATTGTCTGCATATGCTAGGCAGTTTCTATCTAGATTAGAAAAGCCAGATGTGGATTTAATTGAAGGGTTATCCCCAGCAATAGCAATAGAACAAAAAACTACATCACACAACCCAAGATCAACAGTGGGCACAGTTACAGAAATACATGACTATTTAAGGCTATTATTTGCACGTATAGGTACACCTAAATGCCCTAAGCATGCAGTAAGCCTGGAAGCTAAATCAATATCAGAAATTGTGAATGAGTTATATGAAGTCATAGAAGACAGTAAATCAATAATAATTTTATCACCTATAGTGAGGAACAGGAAAGGTGAGCACAAAAACTTAATGGATAACCTAAAGAAAAAAGGATTTTTAAGAGTAAGGATAAATGGTGTTATCTATCCTATTGATGAAGCCCCAAAAATCAACCCAAAAAAGAATAACATTATTGAGTTAGCAGTTGATAGGCTAAAAATTAACAAAGAATCAAGACAAAGAATAAACGAATCAATTGAAACAGCATTAATACATGGGGAGGGCTTAGTAACAATATCAATTGAAGATAATGCAAATGATATTAGCTTCTCTTCAAAATTTTCATGTACTGAATGTGATTATAGTATAAGCGAACTAGAACCAAGATTATTTTCATTTAATAGTCCATTAGGGGCTTGTGAAGAATGTGACGGTCTAGGAATAAAGCAATACTTTGATCCAAAAAAGATAATAAATGAAAATCTTAGTTTGCCTAATGGCGCAATAAAAGGATGGGACAAAAGAAATGAATTTTACTTTGATATTATCAAGTCAGTGGCAAATCAATATAAATTTGATATAGATGTTCCTTTCAGTAAATTAAGTAAGAAAAATAAGGATATATTAATATACGGAACTAATAATAATAATATAAAATTTACTTATTATAATAGCGATGGAAAAAAATATGTAAAAAATAAGCCTTTTGAGGGAATAATACCTAATATTGAAAGGAGATATATTAACACTGAGTCTTTGTTTGTCAGAGATGAACTAAGTAGATACTTATCTAAGAAAACATGCGAAGCATGTAAAGGTGCTAGATTAAACTTAAATGCCTGCAATGTATTTATAAATAATTTAAATATCTCTGATATTTCATCTATGGGCATAGAGAAGTGTTTCCTATTTTTTAATAAAATTAAGCTTTCTGGTAAAAAAAGAGAAATAGCATCAAGAATAATTGGGGAAATTTCTTCTAGGCTAGGGTTTCTATGTAATGTTGGTTTAGATTATCTTACTTTAGATAGAAGCGCAGAGACTTTGTCAGGTGGTGAAAACCAAAGGATAAGATTAGCAAGTCAAATTGGTGCTGGATTAGTCGGCGTTACATATATACTTGATGAGCCTTCTATTGGCTTGCATCAAAAGGATAG
>JAYZIH010000038.1:0-5795 GCA_036165695.1 Pseudomonadota bacterium
AGCAATTTTTCTATATGCATTGCTATTCTATCAATTTCTATATTTACCTTAGCATCTAATTTATAATTTTTAAAAATTGTAGATTCAAAAGTATATGGGATTATGTTAACCATAAATCTATCATTCGCAACATCATTTACTGTTAAACTTACGCCATCAATAGCTATTGAGCACTTACTTACTATATATTTAGTATAATTTTTATCAACATTAATAGTATATTGATAGGATCTACTATCCTTTTTTATATCTAATATCTCTCCAATACAATCAACATGTCCAGAAACAAAGTGCCCGCCAAGCTTGGAACTTAAGCTAAGAGAAGGCTCTAGATTTACGTATGCTCCGGTTTGTAAAGAGGCAATATTAGTCACATCAAGCGTTTGATTTGATACGTCAGTGCAAAAAGTATCTTTCGTTATATTATAGGCTGTAAGACACACTCCATTAACACTTATACTATCTCCTTCGTTAATTGATTTGATAAAATCTAAACTTGATGAAAACATAATTTGTATATCACCATGGTTAGAGTTTATCTCTTTTACTTGACCCATTTCTTTTATAATACCAGTAAACATTTCACTCAGATTTCATGTAATTTAATTTTATATTATCATCAAAAAACCTAACATTATCTAACCTAACGTTAGGATTATACTTATTTTCAAAAAAATTATTACTAATAGAGTCTATTCCATCATTACCAATATTATTACTAGATTTATAATAAATAATTTCATCAAAAAGCTGCTGCTTTAGTAAATTTGAAAATAAAATGCCACCTGCTTCAATAAGTAAAATATTTATCTTATAATCTTCAGCTAGGATTTTCATAATTTTTCTTAGTTCTAATCTATTATCTTTTAAGGGTATTTTTATATAGTCAATATTTTGTTTGGCATTATCCTTAGATATTTTAGAATTAAAAACAATTTTCTTATTTTTAGACATAAAAATTTTATATTTTTTTATATCAAGCATTAATGAGTTATCAAGTATTATTTGAACTGGTTGCTTAAAATTAGCTTTAATACCTAGCTCCTTTTTTGTTTTTCTAACATTTAATCTTGGATTGTCATACATAACTGTTCTAGCTGTTGTTAATATCGCACAAGAACTTGCTCTAATATATTGAACATCATCTCTTGATTTGCTGTTACTTATCCATTTACTTTTATAGTCAGAGTATGCAATTTTATTATCAGCACTGATTGCATGCTTTAAAATTATATATGGTAATTTTTTAGTTATTCTTTTCATATATCCTAAATTCATTTTTTTTATATCTTCTGAACATAAACCAACCTCTGTTTTAATACCAAATTTATTTAATAATTTAATACCTTTTCCATTTACAAGTGGATTTGGGTCAAGCATTCCTATATAAACTTTTTTAATTCCTGACTTTATTATTGAATCAGTGCATGCACCAGTTTTGCCTGTATGTGAGCATGGTTCTAATGTCACATACATTTCAGAATTTTTTGGTAACTTTCCTTTTATATTTTTTATAGCATTTATTTCAGCATGATTTCTTCCTGTAAACTCATGATATCCTTCGCTAATTATTTTATCATTATTAACAATAACGCATCCTACCATAGGGTTTGGAGAGCATGTATAAATGCCTTTCTTTGCTATTGAAATAGCTTTTTGCATAAAAAGTTCTTTATCTGGCATTTTAATTTTTTTCTTCTTCTATTAGGTGTAATTGAGTTTTAATCATTTCAGGTGTTAGATCATTTTCAAGTCTATTAATAATTTCTAGAAAATCTTGTAAACCTTCAAATTCATGGTATACGGAAGCAAATCTTATATAAGCAACTTGATCTAATTTCCTTAGTTCTTGCATAACCAATAATCCAATGTCCTTTGCATCTATCTCTTTCTCTCCTCTCATTCTTAAGGTATTTAATATATTTTTTATAGACTGCTCCACAGAATCTATTGAGACAGGTCTATTTTCGATTGCTTTAAGTATTCCAGATTTTACTTTATCCTCATTAAAGGATTCTCTAGATTCATTCTTCTTGATAACTCTTGGTAGGTTTAGTTCTTGCTTCTCATATGTTGAAAATCTTGATTTACATTTAATACACTCTCTTCGCCTTCTTACCTGTAAATTATCTCCAGCTAATCTCGAGTCTATGACCTTGGTATCATTATAATGGCAGAAGGGACAATACATTTTTTAAAAAATTAAGCGGCTGCAAGAGATATAGATTTTGCATAAACTGGATATTTTTTACATAATTCAACAACTTTTTTCTTAACTGAAGAAATTATTTCTTCATTATCCATATTTTCTATAACATCACACATCCAATTTGCTAATTCTTTGCATTCTTCTTCCTTAAATCCTCTAGTTGTTGGTGCTGGAGTTCCAATTCTTATGCCACTTGTTACAAATGGTGATTGCGGGTCATTTGGCACTGTATTTTTATTAACAGTGATATTTGCTTTGCCTAATGCTGCATCAACATCCTTTCCGGTATAACCTTGTGCAATAAAATCTACTAGAAATAGATGATCATCTGTTCCTCCAGAAACAACTTTATATCCTCTTGAAATAAATTCATTTGCCATAACAGACGCGTTTTTTAAGACCTGTTTTTGATAATCTTTAAACTCGGGCTGTAATGCCTCCTTAAAAGCAACAGCTTTGGCTGCTATTACATGCATTAATGGTCCGCCTTGCGAACCTGGGAAAACCATTGAGTTAATCTTTTTTTCTATCTCCTCATTAGATTTACAGATTATGAAACCACCTCTTGGACCTCTTAAACTTTTATGGGTTGTTGAAGTTACTATGTCAGCATATGGTACTGGGCTCGGATAAACGCCAGCAGCTACAAGACCAGAAACATGCGCCATGTCTACAAAAAGATAAGCACCAATATTATCACAAATCTTTCTAAATCTTTCCCAATCTAGAACTCTAGAATAAGCTGAGAACCCAGCGATTATCATTTTAGGGTTATGTTCTTTTGCAAGCCTTTCTACTTCATCGTAATCAATCTCCCCTGTTTCTGGGTTTAGTCCGTACTGAATAGCATTGTATATTTTTCCTGAAAAATTAACTTTTGCGCCATGAGTTAAGTGCCCACCATGAGCTAGACTCATCCCTAATATTGTGTCATGTGGATTTAATAAGGCCATAAATACAGCAGCATTTGCTTGTGAACCTGAATGTGGCTGTACATTAGCATAGTCGGCTTTATATAACTCTTTTAATCTATCTATAGCTAGTTGCTCTGCAACATCAACATTCTCACAACCACCGTAGTATCTTTTTCCAGGATATCCTTCAGCATATTTATTAGTCATTACAGATCCTTGGGCCTGCATAACCCTAGGGCTTGCGTAATTTTCTGAAGCAATAAGTTCAATATGTTCTTCTTGTCTTCTAACTTCTGCTTTTATTGAAGCCCAAAGTTCCGGGTCGAATTCTTCTATTGTCATATCTTCAGTAAACATAATCTCTCCATGTGTATGAATAATGCATCTATTATATATTAAATTCTGCAATATCACCAAGTATAGTGGCTACTTGTTCATGTTGTCCAAAATATGGTAATAATTTTATAGTGACTTTAGGATATTTTGTTTGGAATTCATCAATAATATTAGGTATATCCTCAGTTACATGTCTGCCTGCCGAAAGAAAATAAGGAAGAACAAGAATTTTTCCTGATCCTGATTTTATACAGCTTTCAATTCCTTCAGGAATATTTGGTTCAGCAATTTCTAAGAAAGCATATGATACAAAGCTAAAAGATTTTGTATGCCTAGATACATCCTTTGCTAAATCAATTACTTCCTGATTTGATTGCTCTACTCTGCTACCGTGTGCAACTACTAACAATGCTAATTTATTATCTTCTGATTCAATGCTCATTATTAATTAAATAAAATTTTCAATATCACTTTTTATATCAACACTAATTCCCGGGTCTTTCTTAGCTAAAAATGCTTTAACTTTAAAATTATTATCTAAAAACCTATACTGTTCAAGTTTTAAGTTTTTTTCATTTATAGATAAATCATAATTTGTATAATCCAATAGATTTTTAACTGTATATGAATAAATCCCCACATGCTTAAAAGTTTTTTCTAGGTCTTCATTTATATATTTTCTAAAAAATTTTATAACTTCATTTGATTCAGCATCGATTTGCACTTTTACTATATTTTCATTTTCTATATCATCATTGTTGCTTAATGGGTAATATAATGTTGTTAAAGAATCATTTGATGAGCAGCTAGCTAAATATTCAATATTAGATGGTGGTACAAAAGGCATATCTCCTTGAACATTTATAACCAATTGTTCGCTTGACCATTTTTCATTTTTAGCTAATTCTGCAATTCTCTCAGTACCATTCCTATTATTAGTAGAAGTCATATGAACATCGTTAGAAAATTTTATACAATGTTCATATATTTTATTGCTATCTGTAGCTATATAAACTTTACTAGCATTAGACTGACAAGATCTATCATAAACGTGTTTTATTATTGACTGATTACTTATTTTTTCTAGTAGTTTCCCTGGGAATCTGCTTGATTCATATCTAGCAGGTATGACAATAAAATAACTCATCTTTTTATTTCAGATTTAAATTTATTTTTTAATGCTTCATATTCCTCGTCATCAATTTTTCTTGCTTTTGATTCAATCATAACTGGTATATCATCAACAACAGGGTATGCCAAACCAGCATCCAAGGAGATTAGTTCATTTTTCTCCTTATGATAAAAAACTTTATTCTTTGTGACTGGGCAAACTAGTAAATTTAAGAGATTTCTATTTATCATTTTTTATTATCTATAATATTTTGTTTCAGTAATATCTTGGTATTTTTTAAGTAATGCCTTTTCAATTTCATCATCTACTTTTATGCTTAAAGAAAGATAGTATATATTATCATTAATAAAATTAATTCTCATCGCGTCTTTTTCAGTAATGATTATGCTATTGTTATTATCAAATACAAAATCCCTCTTAGTAAATCTATAATGGTCTGGATAGAAATAATTTAAAGTATTAATATTAAGATCATTAAGGCTTTTTATAAAATCTTCTGGTTTAGCAATTCCTGTAATAGCATTTACCCTCTTATTAATAAAATTACTAACAGGTACCTCTTTGTTATCAGTTAACCTATAAATCTTAGCATTGCAATATGTAAAACCTAGATAACCCGAGGTGCTTTCTTTTTTCTTTGTAAAAATGAATGTAGCCTCTTCTCTTCTTTTAAGATTTTCACGTAAAGGTCCAGAAGGTAATAATAATCCATTTCCAAAAGGCATTTCCTCACTTTCTAAAATTATCTCAACATCTCTTGGAAGGTTGTAGTGCTGAAGACCATCATCGCAAACAACAATATCAAGTTTATGATTATCTACTAGGTAATTATATAGTTTTCTTCTGTCTTTACACTGTGCAACTATTATGTCCTTTCTAGCTTTTTTATATATAAGCTTTGTTTCATCTCCAAGATACCCGATATTATTCTCTACGTCATCCTTACTAAGATCAATTAATAAATTAGGATTCTTTGATTTATAGCCGCCAGATATAATTGCAACTTTAAAATTATTCAAAGAGAGGAAATTAGCAAGCCATATGCTAAAAGGAGTTTTCCCAGTTCCTCCAACCACAATATTTCCTACTATAAAAACAGGTACTTTTAATTTATATTTTTTAAATAAACTACAATAGTATTCTCTTCTAATAATTATTAATAATAAATATATTAAAGAAAGTGGATAAAATAAAATATTTAATA
>JAYZIH010000039.1:0-4675 GCA_036165695.1 Pseudomonadota bacterium
AAAGCATGCATAGCAATGGGAAACATAATACCTATGAAAGATAAAGGTTTAAAATTAGATTTATACTTGGGAATTGGGAGCAATCTTGAGAATCCAGCTAGTCAAATAGATTCGTCAATACAATACTTGTCTGACTTAGATGAATTAGAGTTTATAAAAATTGCACCAATGTATGAAAGTAAACCAATGGGGCCTCCTGACCAACCAAATTATATTAATACTGTTGCCTTATTTAAGGCAAATATAGACCCAGAAGTGCTTTTGTCTGAAATAAAAAAGATTGAGGAGATAATGGGAAGAGTAAGTATCTCTACTAAATGGTCAGAGAGAATAATTGATATCGATATAGTATTATTTGGAGACATTGAATTAGAAACAGACCAATTAAAGATACCACACCCTCTTGCTTTTGAGAGAGAATTCGTAATCAGGCCACTACTTGATTTAGATAGCAATATCTACATTCCTGGTCAGGGCTTTGCAAAAGACTTAATAAAAAATTGCAAATATAAAGTTTTCAATCGTATTATATCCTAATGCAGAGGAATGACTTGAAATATGTTGTTGTGGAGGGTCCAATAGGTGTTGGAAAGACCACTCTTGCAAACAAACTAGCTTTAGATTGGGATGCAGAACTAGTTCTAGAAAACGTTGAAGACAACCCTTTTTTGTTGCAGTTTTATGAAGAACCTAGACAGTTTGCCTTGTCTACACAATTACATTTTTTATTAACCAGAACGAGACAAATTCAGCACATAAAACAACAAAGTATATTTTCAAATACTAGGGTTTCAGATTTTATGGCTCATAAGGAGAAATTATTTGCTCAAATTACTCTAAATAGTGAAGAATATGATCTATACGATCAAATCTATTCGTATTTAACTAGTGATTTGCCAAAACCAGATTTAATTATTTATTTACAAGCATCAACAAAAACATTAGAGAAGCGGGTTAAAAATCGGGCAAGAGGTTATGAAAAACACATAAATTTTTCATACTTAGAGAAAATTAACTCATCTTATGCAAATTTTTTTCATAAATATAGTAGTTCGCCTCTACTAATTATAAATACAGGAAATGTTGATTTTGTTAACAATAATGAAGACTATCTTGGTATTATCAATATGATTAATAAGGTGGAAAAAGGAAAACATTATTTTAACCCGATACCTACAATAGTAAATGAATAATAAGATTTTAAAAATAAAGGAAATGAAAAAAGATGATGAAAAGATTGCGTGTTTAACTGCATATGACGCAAGCTTTGCAAATATTTTAGAAAAAAATAATATAGATATAATTCTTGTTGGCGATTCTTTAGGAATGATTTTTCAAGGACACAAGAATACTCACGAGGTTAGAATTGAACATATTATATACCACCTATCATGTGTTTCTAGGAAAGTAGAAAAAGCTTTGTTAATGGCTGATTTACCAAAGGATTCATATAACACAAAAGATGATGCTTATAAAAATAGCAAGTTCTTATTAGATGCGGGAGCTGAAATTGTAAAAATAGAATTTATAAGTGAGCATGAGGAAATAATATTACACCTATTAAATAAAGGCATACCAGTTTGTGCGCATATAGGCTTAAAACCTCAATATATAAATGACGATAAAGAAATAATTATTTATGGGAAAGACAAAGAAACAGCAAATGAGTTATCAAGTCAAGCTAAGCTTTTAGAAAATCTAGGTGTAGATATTTTACTATTAGAATGTGTTGAACCAAGCTTAAGTAAAGAGATTTCAGGTTTACTTGATATACCAGTTATTGGAATTGGTTCAGGTAATGATACAGATGGGCAAATTCAAGTTTTATACGATATTCTCGGTATAACAGAATACCCTCCAAACTTTTCTAAAAATTTTTTAAACAGTACAGAAACAATAGGCAAAGCTATAGAATCCTATGTAGAGTTTGTAAAGGATAAATAGTATTTATGGAAATTTTTCATTCTTTTAGCACAATGTTTAGTAGTAATAACTATGTTCAAGATGAAATAGTTTTTGTTCCAACAATGGGAAACATTCACGATGGGCATATCTCATTAGTTAAAAAAGGAAAGGAGTATTCATCAAATATTTTATTAAGCATATATCTTAATGAAGAACAATTTAACGATAGAAAGGACTTTGAAAATTATCCTAGAACAAAAGAGGAAGATCTTCAAAAGTTAGAAGACACTGGTGTTAAATACGTTGTACTCCCAGAGAAGCAAGAAATCTACAATCTCTCATCACCTTTTAACAAAGATTTAGAGCCAAATCTTTTGACAAAAATATTGTGTGGGAAAAATAGACCGGGACACTTTGTTGCGGTTATGGATATTGTAGGAAGATTCTTTCAGATAATTGAGCCTACCTACGCTATATTCGGAGAAAAAGATTATCAACAATTATTAGTTATTAAAGAATTAGTAAAGTTATGCGGCTATAACCCCAAGATAATTCACTCTGAACCAATTAGAGACCACAATGGTTTGGTTCTTAGCTCAAGAAACTCAAACTTGTCCGATGATGAAAAAATTCAAGCCAAAAAGGTATATGAAAGTTTACTTCATGCCAAAGATTTATATTCCAAAAAAAAGGATTTAACTGTTATTATTAAAGAAATATTCGCATTTTTCTCAAGTTGTAATAACATAGATTTGGAGTATTTTGATATATTAAATGCAAATACATTGAGAGATAGAGTTGGAAATGATTTAATAGCATTATTAGCAGTACGAATTGGGGAAGTAAGATTAATTGACAATATAAGATTTTGATAATGAAGTATACTTTTTTAAAATCAAAAATTCATGGAGCCATAGTTACTCATTCTGAGTTAGACTATGATGGGTCTTGTGCAATTGATAGCGAGATATTAGCGCAAGCATCAATTTCAGAATATGAGAAAATAGAAATATATAACATAACAAACGGCGAAAGGTTTACAACATATACAATACTTGCAAAACCTGGAAGTAAAATTATTTCAGTCAATGGTGCTGCTGCCCATAAGGCAAGTCCAGGAGATAAGCTTGTGATATGCTCTTATGTTGGTTTAGATAAAGCCCATGCCAAAAAACATAAACCGGAGCTTGTTTATTTAGATGCCAACAATAATATAGTTAAGAAAACTGCAAGTATAGCGATGCAGGCAGTATAATAAAGATCTAAAATGAAAATAACAGGCAACAATAATACGTTCTTAAATTTAGCTAAATTTGAAACAGACGGTAAAGTTGTTAAAGAAGACGATCGGTATGTTGTTAAGGATAATACAACTTTAAAAAATTTAGTACTAAGTAGTACAAATCTTAAGCCTAAAAAAGAAACAAGTGGTCATAATCACGGCGGGCAAGAAGAAGTTTATTTTTTTATTAGTGGGCAAGGTGATATGCAATTAGATGATGATAAGTTTGCTGTAAATCCTGGAGATATTGTTTTAGTAAAAGATGATGTTTTCCATAAAGTTTATAATCCTAGTGATAATGAAGACCTATACTTTATTTGTGTATTACAAGGAGCAAGACATAATTAATATAAAAATTATTTAAAATCTTGATTTCATATAATCCTTTTCAAACAATATTTTTATAATTATACAATGTGTGGAATTGTAGGAGAATTTTGTTTTTCAAATATTGATATTGATTTAAAAATATTCAATAGAATGTTATCTTGTGTCAAAGAGAGAGGCCCTGACCACTCAGATGTTTTTTTAGATAAAAAAATTCGCTTAGGGCACTCACGTTTATCAGTTATTGACTTGACAGAAAATTCTAATCAGCCTTTCTGCGATGAAAATTCAGGAATGGTAATTGTATATAATGGCACAATTTATAACTATAAAAGACTAAGGAATGAATTAAGATCTAAAGGGCATATTTTTAAAAGCGAAGGTGACACAGAAGTAGTACTAAAATCATTTATTCAATGGGGGCATGATTGCCCTAATTACTTTGAAGGGGATTTCTCTTTTGCGATTTGGGACAAAAAAAAAGAAGAGCTATACATAGCCCGAGATAGATTTGGTGTAAAGCCTTTATACTATACATTTAACAATAACTTTTTTCGATTTTCTTCAAATACTAAAGCCTTGCTAGTTAATAATGATATAGATAAAACCATAGACATAGAATCTTTACATTACCACTTTTCTTTACATTCTGTTGTTCCTTCTCCTAATACAATACTAAAAGATATAAAGAAATTAGAGCCAGGAACTTATTTAGTAATAGGGAAAAATAACAGGCTTAAAAAGAAAGAATATTGGTCTATTTTATCGAATAGAGATAAAAATATTTTATCAAGTGAAGAGGAATCTGAAGAATTGGTTAGACATTTTTTGGAAGATGCAATTAGCAAAAGATTAAATGCATCTGATGAAGATGTCGGTATCTTATTATCTGGAGGACTTGACTCTAGTCTAATAGTTGCACTTTCACATATCAGAGATAAAAAAATTAAAACTTTTAGCATTGGATTTGATGATCAGCCAGAAGAAATAGGAAGTGAATTTGAGTTTTCCGATCTTGTAGCTCAAAAATATAAAACTGAACATAAAAGATTTTTAATTCCAAATTCATCTGTATTAAATAGAATTCCAGAGGCTTTTGAAAAAATGCCTGAGCCAATGGTTGCACAAGATGCTATTGGATTTTATCTACTTTCTGAGTTA
>JAYZIH010000040.1:0-10924 GCA_036165695.1 Pseudomonadota bacterium
TTTTAATATTTTTATCTTTGATTTTTTTTATGAGTTGACCTGTTCCAGCTTCATATACATCAATGCCTAAAAAATTATAGTTAGGATTTTTTAATGCTATAGATCTTAATAAGTCACCATTTCCAAATCCAATATCAACTATACAATCGTTATCATTACCATAAATTTTTTTAAAATCTAATAGGCCTTCACATTGAATTAGATTTTCTTTTGTTTGTTTTTCATCATATAAATATTTTTTTTGTGACTTAGTAATCCTCCCGGAGCGTTTTACATAACTTTTTATACCTATCCTTTCCATTATAAAAAGTTATCCTTTTTGCTTGTTGGAATTGCTTTATTACTTTTTTCCATTCTTCCAGCTAAAAAAGCACTTCTTCCAGCTATAACAGCATTTTTCATTGCTTTAGCCATCATTATTGGTTTATTTGCCATTGCTAGTGAGGAATTAAGTAAGACAGCATCGCAACCCATCTCCATTGCAATGCATGCATCACTTGATATACCAATTCCAGCATCTACAATTATAGGAACAGAAATATTATTAATTATTTTTTTTATATTTTCTGGTTTAGTAATTCCCTGGCCACTTCCAATTGGTGAAGCAAGTGGCATTATTGCTATACAACCTGCATTTTGTAATTCAATTGCTAATTCAAAATTATCAGTTGTATAAACCATAACTGAAAAGTCCATGCTTACAAGTTTTTTAGCCGCAACTAAAGTTTCTTTTTCATTTGGAAGTAGAGTGCTTTTATCTTTAAGAACTTCTAATTTTATCAAATTTGTACTTAGAAGGTCTCTTGCCAACAAAGCTACTCTTATAGATTCTTCGGCAGAAAAACATCCAGCAGTATTTGGTAGAATTTCATATTGCTTAGGACTGATTACATCTAAAAGATTTTCTTCATCTTTTTCTTGGCCGATATTTGTTCTACTTATAGCTACAGTTATTATTTCAGCACCACTTTCTTCTAATACCTTTTTTGTTTCTCCAAAATCCTTATATTTTCCACTTCCAATAATAAGGCGTGAATTATAAGATTTTCCATTTAGTATAAATTTATCATCCATACAATTAACCACCACCAATAGCTGTTATTATTTCAATGGAATCACCTTCTTTTATAATTTTGTTTGTCCACAAATCTTTAGGTATAACTTCGCTATTTATTTCTATTGCAATGTTATTTTCGCTTAATTCTCTTTCTAATAATAAACCTGATAATGTTAAATTGTTACCAATAGAAATACCTTCTCCATTAACTTTTATTTTTATTTTATTCATAAATACTTTTTCATGGTTTCTACATAATGTTTAGCAGAAAAGATTAAATAATCTTTTTCTTTATCTGTTAATTCTCTTACAGGTTCTACAGGAGATCCTTTATAGAGCATATTTGATTCTAGTACTTTGTTTGGCGGCACAAGACTGCCAGCTGCTATCATACAATTTGATTTTATGATTACCCCATCTAAAATTGTAGAACCTATCCCTATTAGACAAGTATTTTCAATAGTGCATGCATGCAATATAGCACCATGACCAATTGTTATATCATCTCCAATTACAAGTGGATAGCCACCTGGTACAAATTTACTATCGCTAGTTACATGTAATATAGCCCCATCTTGTATATTTGTTCGACTTCCGATTTTAATTTTATTTACATCTCCTCTTATAACTGCCATAGGCCAAATCGAGCTTTCTTTGCCAATTTCAACATCACCAATTACAGTAGCTGCATTATCTACATATGCATCCTCATGAATTTTTGGGGATTTACCCATAAATTTCCTTAAACTCATTTTTTTAATGTACTATTTATATTAATAACATTATAGTAAATTCTATTTTTTATGCATAACTTTAGAAACAAATTTTGCCTTTATATTGAGCTAATTCGATTAAATAATCCTGTTGGTATTTTTTTGCTCATATGGCCTCCATACTGGGTTATTCTTTCTCTAGATAATCCCTACAATACATCTATTTTATTAATATTCTTTTTTGGAGTAATTGCAACAAGATCTATAGGTTGTCTTATAAATGATTTTCTTGATAGAGACTTAGACATAAATGTTGAGAGGACTAAAAATAGACCTCTAGCATTAAAGCTAATTAGTAAAAAAGAAGTTTTTCTTTTATTCCTAGTTCTTTCGTTTTTAAACTTATTCTTACTATTCATGTTAAATACTTTAACTATTTATTTAGGTTTTATTGGTGTATTGTTAATATTCACATATCCATTGATGAAAAGATTTTTCCCAGCTCCTCAGTTATATCTTGGTATAACATTTGGTATTTCTGCTTTAATGGCTGATACAGCTCTTACAAATAGCCTGCCTAGCACTGCTTCTTGGCTATTTTTCTTAGCTACTATAGTTTGGGTAACAATGTTTGATACAATCTATGCAATTTCAGATAAAAAGGATGATATAAAAAATGGCATTAATTCAACTGCTATTTTGTTTGGAAATAATGATAAATTAGCTATAGCCTCTATGCAGATTACTTTTTTTCTAATTTTATTTTATATAGGTTATTATGTAGGATATGGGATATATTATAATTCTTTTTTGATACTGTGCGTGCTTATAGCTTTATTCAACCAGAGATTAATAAAAGATCGATATCCAGAAGATTGTATTTGTGCTTTTAAGAATAACCAGTTTATAGGTTTTTTTATTTTTACAGGGATATTATTAGAGAGTTTACAATGATTAGTATTAGAAATAATTGGAATATTAAAGAGGTAGAAGAATTACTTAGCCTTCCATTTAATTCTTTGTTATCTCATGCCCATGATGTACATATAAAATGCCACAGGGATAATGATGTTCAGGTATGTACTTTATTATCGATTAAAACTGGCGGTTGCCCAGAAGATTGTGGATATTGTTCTCAAAGTGCTCATTTAGATAAACCAATCGATATAATGCCTTTAATGGAATTAGATGAAGTAAAAAAATTTGCGGAAGAGGCAAAGTCCCAAGGTTCAACCAGATTTTGTATGGGAGCTGCATGGAGAAGGCCAACAGATAAAAATATTGATAGGGTAATAGAGATGATTAAGGTCGTTAGTGATCTAGGAATGGAAAGTTGTGTAACACTTGGAATGCTTACAAAGTCTCAGGCAGAAAAATTATCTAATGCTGGTTTAGACTATTATAATCATAATATTGATACGTCCCCAGAATATTATAGAGAGATTATTACAACTAGAACATTTGAAGATAGAATTGAAACAATTAAATTTGTTAGAGATGCAGGAATTAATGTCTGTTCTGGGGGTATAATTGGAATGGGAGAATCAAGATTAGATAGGATAAATTTTCTAATACAGTTGGCTAATTTAGAAAAACATCCTGATTCTGTGCCAATTAATATGCTTGTAAAAGTTAAAGGAACAAAGTTAAACAATTCTAAAGGTATTGATGAGCTTGAATTCGTAAAGATAGTATGTGCTGCAAGAATAATGATGCCTAAAAGCTATGTTCGTTTATCTGCTGGGAGAGAATCTATGTCTCAATCTATGCAGGCGCTATGTTTTTATGCAGGCGCTAATTCAGTATTTTATGGAGAGGAGTTACTAACTACACCAAATATTGATACGAGTGCAGATAAAGAGTTATTTTCTAGTTTAGGGATTAATATTGAATCAGCAGCACAATAAAAAATTTTCTCCTATTAATGTTAAGGATAAGCTAAAAGAAATGTCCTCTTCAGGCATTTTAAGGGTCAGAAAACCCAGGGAAGGAAGTAACTCAGCTCGAATTATATTTGATAATAAAGAATATCTTTCTTTTGCAAGTAATGACTATCTAGGTTTATCTACTGACCAAAGAATCTGTAGTTCAATGGTTAATTGCCTATCCGAGTATGGACTTGGCACTGGATCTTCTCCACTGATTTCTGGCTATACAAAATCTCATATGAGTTTAGAAAAGGAAATTTCAGATTTTCTTGGTCAAGAGAAGACAATTTTATTTTCAACGGGATATCAAGCAAATCTTGGTATAATTAAATCCTTAGTTGGAAGAAATGAAACTATATTCTCTGATAAGCTTAATCATGCTTCAATTATAGATGGAGCAATATTATCAAGGGCAAAGCATATTAGGTATCAGCATTTAGATTTAAATGATTTAGATAAATGTCTTCATGAATATCCAGATTCAAAGAATAGATTAGTTATTACAGATGCACTATTTAGTATGGATGGTGATATCGCTCCTTTGAAAGATATTTCCCATTTGCAAAAAAGGTTGGATTTTATTTTTCTTGTAGATGAAGCTCATACAATAGGGGTTTCTGGAAAATCTGGAAAAGGTATCGTTTATAATAGTTCTTTAAATAAGAATAATAATATATGTATAACTGGAACTTTTGGGAAAGCGTTTGGCACATTTGGGGCTTTTTTCTCTGGTAGTGAAGAAATTGTAAATTACGTACTCCAAAAATCTAGAAGCTATATTTATTCAACTTCAATTCCAACTGCCATAGTTGAGGCTACAAGAAAATCTTTAGAAATAATAAAAACTGAAAGTTGGAGAAGAGAAAAATTGAGTTCTCTAATTTATTATTTTACGAATTCTTGTAGTAAGATTGGACTCAATAACCTCGACAGTTCTTCTCATATACAGCCAATAATTATTGGGGACCCAAATAGGACTATTGAAGTTAGTAACTTATTATTAGAGAAAGGTATTTACTCCCCTGCTATTAGATATCCTACAGTAGCTCGGGATAAATCAAGATTAAGAATATCCCTTAATTGTAATCACCAAAAAAGTGATATAGATATGCTTTTAATAGAATTAGAGAAAATTATTAAATGAAAGAAATAAAAAATATATTAATTGGAATCACGGGGAGTATAGCTGCATATAAATCTGCTGATTTAGTCAGTCAGTTAATTAAGAATAACTATAATGTAAAGATTATTATGACTAAAACTGCACAAGATTTTATTACGCCTTTGACCTTTGAGGCCTTAACTAATGAAAAAGTATATTTACACAATACAAAGATTAAGAGCCAGCCAATGTTACATATTGACTTAGCTAAGTGGGCTGATTTAATTTTAATTGCTCCGGCAACTGCTGAATTTATGGCTAAAACTGTTCATGGCCGAGGTGATGATTTACTATCTACCGTCACATTGGCATTTGATAAACAAATTGCTATTGCTCCAAGTATGAATAAAAATATGTGGGAAAATAAAGCAACACAAAAAAATTATAATGAGTTAAAAAATAATGGGGTTATTTTTTTTGGACCAACGCATGGATTGCAAGCTTGTGGAGATATTGGTTTAGGAAGAATGACTGAGCCTCATGATATTGTAGAGGATATAAAATCTATAAATATTCAAGATAAGAATTTATTTTCTGGAAAAAAAATAATTGTTACAGCAGGTCCCACGGTAGAGATGATTGACCCTATTAGATATATTTCAAATAGAAGCTCTGGGAAAATGGGCTGTGAAATTGCTGATGCTTTTTTTGATGAAGGGGGTGATGTTTTATTAGTTAAAGGTCCAGCAAGCTATTCTACAAGAAACAAAGTAAATACTATTGAAGTTGAGAGTGCAAAAGATATGCTTAACGCTATAGAGATGAATATAAAGTCTACTGATTTATTTGTTTCTGTAGCCGCTGTTAGTGATTATACAGTTGAAGAACCTAAAAAAAATAAAATAAAGTCTAATGAAGATCTTGTTGATAATATAGAACTAAAGAAAAATATAGATATTTTAAATACAATTTCTACCAAATATCCTGTTTTTACAATTGGATTTTCTGCTGAAACAGAGGATTTAAAGAAGAATTCTTTAAAAAAATTGAGAGAAAAGAACTTGAATGTTATTGCTGCAAATAAAGTTAGTTATAATGAAGGTATAAATAATGAAGAAAATGAAATTAGTTTATATTGGGAAAATCAACATAAGCTATTAAGTAAGAAAAGTAAAAATCTTTTAGCAAGAGAGTTTGTAACAGAAATATCAAAGATATATATAGGAACTAATGATAGTAAATAATTATGACTCATAAGATCCAAGTAAAAATTTTAAGTAAACTAATAGGAGATAAGATACCTTTACCAACATATACTACCCCAGGCTCAGCTGCTGTTGATTTGAGGGCGTGTATAAATGATCCTATTATGTTAAAACCGTCTGAGACAGAATTAATACCGACTGGATTATCTTTTTTTATAAAGGATGAAAATTATGCTGGTATAGTCTTACCTAGATCTGGTTTGGGACATAAACATGGAATAATTCTAGGTAATTCTGTTGGGCTTATTGATTCTGATTATCAAGGCGAATTAATGGTATCTCTTTACAATAGAAGTTTAGATGATTTTCTAATAAATCCTGGAGATAGAGTGGCTCAATTTATGTTAATTCCTATTATAAAACATGAGCTTGATATAGTTGAGGATTTTGAAAAAACAGAGCGCTCTACAGGCGGTTTTGGCCATAGTGGCAAATAATTTATATGGATATTTGTAAGGATATATTTAAAGCCTATGATATAAGAGGTTTATTCAGTGATCAACTTACATTGAAGACAACCTCTTTAATTGCAACCGCTTTGTCTTCAATCTATAAAGATAAAAGTAAAATTATAGTTGGGAGAGATGGAAGATTATCAAGTGAATCTATTTCTAAATCACTAATTGAAGGTTTTATAAATTCTGGCAGAGATGTTATTGATATAGGATTAGTGCCTACACCAGTTCTTTACTTTGCTGTTCAACACTTTAAATCAAATGCAGGTGTAATGATAACAGGAAGCCATAATCCTAAAGAGTATAATGGTTTGAAGATTATTATGGATAATCATTCCTTAGCAGGTGAAGAAATTAACAATATTTATAAAACAATTATATCTAGTGATAATGCAAGTGATTCCTTAAACCTTAAAAAAATAGGTAATATTGATAATACTTCGGTAAATAATGAATATTGTAAAGAAATGATTTCAAATTTAAAAATAACAAAACCTTTAAAAATTGCTATTGATGCAGGAAATGGCGCTGCTGGCCCAACCGCAAAAAACATATATAAATCTTTAGGATGCGAAGTACTTGATTTTTTTTGTGATATAGATGGAAATTTTCCAAATCATCACCCAAATCCTAGTATCCCAGAAAATCTTGAAACTTTGCAAAAGCAAGTCATTTTAAATAAGTGTGATTTAGGAATAGCTTTTGACGGAGATGGAGACAGGTGTGCAATTGTAGATGATACTGGAAAAATAATTTGGCCAGATCGCCAAATGATGATTTTTTCAAGGGATTTGCTTCAAAGGAAAAAAGGGTCAAAAATTATTTATGATGTAAAATCATCTAAACATCTGCCTGATTATATTAAATTATATGGTGGGGATGCAATTATGTGTAGGACAGGGCATTCATTTATTAAAAAGAAAATGAATGAAGTTGATGCTTTACTAGCTGGCGAAATGTCTGGGCATATATTTTTTAAAGAAGATTGGTTTGGTTTTGATGATGGAATTTATGCTGGAGCTAAAATGATTGAAATAATTTCTAATCAAAAAGACAAAAGTAGTGTATTCTTTTCTGATTTGCCAAGTTCAATTTCAACACCGGAGATTAATATTCCAGTTTTTATAGAGGGAGAGCAGCATAAGTTTATAGAAGATTTTGTTAATAATGCTAAATTTCCTGGTGCAGAAATATCGAAAATAGATGGGTTAAGAGCTGATTTTGATTATGGGTGGGGCTTGATTAGAGCATCAAATACAACACCTTGTTTAGTAACTAGGTTTGAAGCAGATACTGAAGAAAACCTTTCTAAAATATTAAATATGTTTAGAATTCAGATTTATAATATAAATAAAAATTTAGAGATACCGTATGGAAAAGAATAAAGCAAGCGAAGTAGTTCATATTTTAACTGACGCACTTCCTTATATACAAAAATTCTCAGGAAAGATTTTTGTTGTTAAGTATGGTGGAGCGGCTATGTCAGAGACTAATTTGAAGTATGGTTTTGCTAGAGACATAGCATTAATGAGACAGGTCGGCATGAAAGTAATTGTGATTCATGGAGGAGGACCACAAATTGATTTTGAACTTAACAAAAAAGGAATTGAAAGAAAATTTGATAATGGTCTTAGAATAACAGATAAGGAAACTATTAATATAGTTTCAGATGTACTTTGTAATCAAGTGAATAAGGAAATTGTAGATTTAATAGCTTCTAATGGTGCTAATGCTATTGGAATGACTGATCAAATAAAAAAAATACTAAAGGCTAAAAAATTAGATAATAAAGAAGTTGACTTAGGTTTTGTTGGAGAAGTAGAAGATATAGATAAAAATTGTCTATTAGAACTATTAGAGAATAATTATGTACCGGTTATAGCACCATTAGGATTTGATAAAGATAATATATTGTATAATATAAATGCAGATTCTGCTGCTAGTAAAATCGCTTCTCTATTACCATCAGAAAAATTTATAATTTTAACGAATCAACAGGGTGTCCTGGATGGGAATTTAAAACTAATTTCTGAGCTAAGTCCTTCCACGATCAAAGAATTAAAAGAAGATAAAATTATAAAAGGTGGTATGCTGCCAAAAATTAATGCTTGTATTGACGCAATTAGTAATGGTGTTAAGAGATGTCATATTATTGATGGAAGGGTTGAACATGCTGTGCTTTTGGAGCTTTTTACAAAAGAAGGTATAGGAACATTAATACAGAATGAAATCTAAAGTCCTAGTTATAGGGGGCGGGATAGTCGGTTTGGCATCAGCATTAAAGCTATTAGAAAAAGATTTTGAAGTTTCTATTATTGATGCACAAAAACCAGGGGCTGCATCAAATATGGCAGGTGGAATTTTATTCCCATTAAAACCTTGGGAAATATCTAATGAAATGCTTAGACTTTGTATTGATGGTATTAGTGAATACAATATTTTTTTTGACAATTTAGATTCTAAAGAAAAGACTCAAATACAACACTATAAGAGAGACACGATTGTACTAGGAAACATATTAGAAAAAACAAATATTTGGTATTCTAAAAATACAATCACTGATTTTAAATTTTATAAGGAAAACTTAAATAAATATAAGACAGTATTTAATGAAAATTTTAATGAATTTTTACTATTAAAAGATATTAATATTGTAGATCCGGGTCAACTAAAGAAATATATTGAGTCTGATCTTAAATCCAAAGGTGTTAATTTTATTAGTGGGAATATTGATAATGTTAATAATTTATTCGAAGGATCAAAAAATAAAGAATTCAATTCTTATGACTATATAGTTGTAACTGCTGGTGCTTGGAGTAGTAGTTTACTAAATTTAGATATTGAAATTAAACCAATTAAAGGACAACTACTCTTTTTTAAGTCTAGCAAGCCTTTAATAGAGAATATTATCTTTATTGATGACTACTATATGATACCAAGGAGTGAAAATATTCTAGTTGTTGGGTCAACGCTAGAGGATGTAGGTTTTGATATATCAACTTCTAAAATAGCTAGAGATAATTTATCTGAGCAAGTTTATAAAGTTTTTAATAAGGAATCGAATTTAAAATGTATCGATCAGATATCTGGTTTTAGACCATTTTCAGATATTGGAGAGCCTTATATTTGCAAACATCCGGGAAACCCAAAGATAATATTTAATTTTGGTCATTTTAGATATGGAATATTAACCGCTTTCTCGTCAGCTAGTAAATTAATAAATTTGATTTAATTATTTTTTATAAAGGATTAATATTATGATTAAGCCTGTGTAGCTCAGTTGGTAGAGCGTTTCACTCGTAATGAAAAGGTCGTCAGTTCAATTCTGACCACAGGCTCATAAATATTTATATAAATGTTATTTATTTTATGGCAAAATAAAACATACAAAAAATAATATTAAGGAAAGTGTTATGGATATTTATAGAGTTTTCGCTTTAGTTTTAGGGATTGTAATAATACTTTATGCAGTTTACATGGCTATCGGCTAACTGCAGTTTTTAATTCTTTTGGAATTTTAAAAGTTATTTTTTCCTCAACACCATCTGTTTCTATTATCTTATAGGAATTAAATTCTTTTAGACGGTTTAGTATTGATTCTACAAGTATTTCAGGGGCAGAAGCACCAGCTGTAAGACCAACTTTCTTTTTATCAGCAAACCATTCTTTTTTTATATCATTTTCTGAATCAATTAATTTTGTTTCGATACCTACATTCTCTGAAATTTCTTTAAGTCTATTTGAATTTGAACTATTTTTTGATCCAACAACCAAAATTAAGTCGCAAGATAAAGTTAATTTTTTAACTGCATTTTGTCTATTTTGTGTTGCATAACATATGTCTTTGCTTTTAGGTTCAACAATATTTTTATATTTCTTTCTTATACTATCAATAATTTTCTTTGTATCATCAATAGATAATGTGGTTTGTGTCACATATGCAATTTCTTTATTAATTGGGAAATCTAATTCTTCAACATCTTTTATACTTTCAACTAATATAATTTTTGAATTATTATTTTCATTGTATCTTCCAAGAGTGCCCTCTACTTCTGGATGTCCACTATGACCAATTAATATTGTATTAATATTATTATCTGAGTATCTTTGTACTTCCATGTGAACTTTAGTTACTAAAGGGCAAGTAGCATCAAAAATCTTTAATTTTCTTTTTTTAGCTTGGTGTTCAATATTATTAGAAACACCATGCGCACTAAATATTAATACTGAGTCTTCTGGTACTTCATTAAGATCTTCTATAAAAATAACGCCCTGATCCTTTAATTTTTTAACAACGTAGTTATTATGTACAATTTCGTGTTTTACATAGATAGGCGCTCCAAAAATTTTTATTGCTCTTTCGGTTATATCTATCGCCCTGTCTACCCCAGCACAAAATCCTCT
>JAYZIH010000041.1:0-3323 GCA_036165695.1 Pseudomonadota bacterium
CTCCTATTTAACGCTGTTTTAATAAGAAATGAAAGATAAAAAAATAATTATTAAAGATATTAATAATGAAATAGAATTGCCAGTTCTAGAGTCATCTCTTGGGCCTGAAGTAATAGACATAAGGAAATTAGAAAAAGATTTAGGATACCTATCTCATGATCCTGGTTTTATAGCAACATCAAGCTGTGAAAGTAAAATAACATACATTGATGGGAACAAAGGTGAGTTATGGTATAGAGGCTATCCAATAGAAATTCTAGCAGAGAAAAGTTCCTTTACAGAAACATCTTTTTTACTCTTATATGGAAGGCTTCCTAAAAACAATGAACTAGAAAATTTTTCTAATAATATTAGAAATAGTTATCAGATAAATAAAACATACGAGAATTTAATTAAAAATTTTAAAAGCAGTCATCATCCTATGGCAATTTTAATAGCATGTCTTAGTATGATGGCGGCAGATGACCACGACAACCTTGATATAAGAAGTGAAAGCTATAGAGAAGAGTCAGCAGTAAATCTTATAGCCAAAGTTCCAATATTATCAGCGCTTATCTTAAATCATGTTCTTAATAAAAATTTTGGAGGAGTTGACTCGAATTTGTCAATTTCAGAAAACTTTATAAGAATGACCTTCCCAGAGATAAAAGATGAAAGGTTTACTTCAACTGTAAATGCTATTGACACAATTTTTCTTTTACATGCAGACCATGAACAAAATGCTTCAACTTCTACAGTGAGGCTGGCTGGTAGTTCGGAAACCAGTCCATATGCAGCTTTAGCAGCTGGAATCTCAACTCTATGGGGGCCATCACATGGTGGTGCAAATGAAGCTGTAATAAATATGTTAGACGAAATAAAAACTTCAAATAAAGATGTAAATCACTACATAAAAAAAGCAAAAGATAAAGACAATGATTTTAAATTAATGGGATTTGGGCATCGTATTTATAAAAACTATGATCCTAGAGCAAAGATTATCCAAAGAATAGCGCATAATTATTTAAAAAATCTTGATGATGATAATCCTAATAAACCATTATTTGATATAGCAATGGCTTTAGAAAAGATTGCTCTAGAAGATGAATATTTTGTGTCAAGAAAGTTATATCCAAATGTAGATTTTTATTCAGGCATACTTCTTAAGGCTATAGGTATACCGCAATCTATGTACACAGTGATCTTTGCATTAGCTAGAACTGTTGGTTGGGTTTCGCATTGGAAAGAAATGATTGAAGATAAGAATTTTAAAATAGGTAGACCGAGACAATTATACTCAGGAAACACTAAATCAGAGTATATAGAGATTGATAAACGTTAAGTTTTAATAAAATCACTAACTACAGGGGAAAAGTTTTTATCGTCAATAAGAAAAGAGTCATGCCCTTGTATTGAACTTAAGGTTTTAAAAATAACATTTTTCCCAGCTTTTTTAAGCCCCATATATATTTCCTCTTGTTGATCAATAGGAAATAAAATATCACTTTCTACTCCAACGATAAGGATTTTTTTTGCATGTATTTTTGCTAAACCAGCATTTACTGTGCCACCATGTTCTGCAACATCAAATAAATCCATAGCTCTCGAAAGGTATAAATAACAATTTGGATCAAAATTAGATATAAATTTATTTGCGTTATATTCTAGATAGTTTTCGACTTCAAATTCAATATCAAACATTTTATATGTGTTTTTCTTTTTGCTCCTCTCTCTACTAAACTTTTCTCTCCATTCATTAGCTGCTCTATACGACATAAGGCCTAATTTCCTAGCTAATCTCATCCCGTCTATAGGCCTTTCGTCTTTATTATATTTTCCTTCTTTCCATAGTGGGTCGTTCCTTATAAGTTCTCTCTGTAATGATCGTATGGAGATAGTGAAAGGCAATGCTCTTGCTGCAGCAGAAATTATAATTAAGTTATCTACTTTATCTGGGTAAAGCAATGAGTAAGATAGCGCACTCATACCACCCATTGATGGTCCTATAACTGCAAATGCTTTATCAATTCCAAGTCCTTGTAACGTCATGTATCCTGCCTTAGCTATATCTTCTATTGATAATTCTGGGAAATCTAAACCATAAATCTCTTTTGTGTCAGGATTCAAAGAAGCTGGGGATGTTGACCCATAGCAACTTCCGAGGGAATTAATACAAACTACAAAAAATTTACTAGTGTCTATAGGCTTACCTGGGCCAACCATATATTCCCACCACCCTTCTTCATCATTTTCATTTGAAGAAGCTGCATGTGAAGAGGGAGATAAGCCAGTAAAAATAAGTATCGCGTTATCATTATTTCTCGATAATTCTCCCCATGTTTCGTAGGAAACAACTACATCCTTTAGCTTTCCGCCTTTAAACATTTCAAATAAAGAGGATCCAAAGTCATTTGCGAGTTGCATACTTTTTGAGCCCTTAACTATATATTCATTACTCATAATCTTTCAAAATATATTAAAAAAATGGATTATACTTCAATTATCTACTTGAATGAATAATTATTCTTAAAGCAAAAATCGAGCCAAAGTGATAAGTAGAAATTAGCTCTAATTTTAGACATTTCCAAGGATCTGTATTTGCATCTAGAAAAAAATTCTTTTATATAGAGGTTATAAAATTCTTTATTGTTTAATAGCTCAACTTGTTGAGAATCGAAATAGATTTTTAATTTTGAATATATTATAGGAGTATCGTTCATGTCGTAGTCATATGAAAAGCTTAAAATGCTTGTATGTTCTGACATAAAATCAATATTTAAGATTAATTTGGTTGAAGATTTGTCTGGTTTAGCAATAAAACTTTTTCCTTTATTTTTTTCTATAAATAATGAGGCAGGAACTATCTTTAACAGCTTTTTATAATTTCCCTCATATGAATTCATGAGTGATAAAAAACTATATTCCTTTTTTCCTACATATTTACTTAAAATCATAAAAACAATAATACACTTGGTAGACACAAGTGTCTAACTTATGTTTTTAAAATAATAGGGGAAAATATTATCTATTGTGGTATAACATCTTCTGCAGTCAATCCCTTGTCACTTTCAACAACACTAAACTCAACCTTTTGACCTTCTTTCAAAGACTTGTAGCCATCATCTTGTATTGCACTAAAATGTACAAATACATCATTGCCACTTTCTCTTTGAATAAAGCCATAGCCTTTTGTGTTATTAAACCACTTGACTGTTCCAGCTTCTCTATCAGACATATATCTCTTTTTGTTATAAAATTAAAATTATTAAAGATAAGACAACTCTTTCTTTATCTTAGAACATCATGTATTACTTGAGTTCATGTTACGTATGATATCAGCAATT
>JAYZIH010000042.1:0-17077 GCA_036165695.1 Pseudomonadota bacterium
AAAAATTCTTTAGTTAAAGTTCCTGCTAGCTCAGATAATGCTAGACATGTATTTCATCAATACACTATAAAAACTGAAGAGAGGGATAAGGTAGTAAAAATACTTGAAGATAATAACATTGGGTATGCTATATATTATCCAATACCATTAAATAAACAAAAAATTTATCAAAACTTATATGGCCAATCAAATTTTCCTATAGCAGAAAAGGTATCTCAAAACTGTCTTTCACTACCAATGTTCCCTGAACTTAGTACTGATGAAGTAAAATACATTTCCAATGTTTTAAACAAAAAAATATGAAGAAGAAAATTCTTATAGTATCAGGAGAAGAATCTGGTGATATGTACGCTTCAGAAATAATTAAAAAAATTGAAAATCAAAATCTTTTTGATATATATGCTATGGGTTCAAGCAAAGTTAAGAAAACCTCCGCAAAGCTTATACTAGACTCTAAAGAACTCTCGGTAACTGGAATCTATGAAGTAATAAAGATGTATCCTAAATTATTGAAAGCACTAGAATCCATTAAGAGTGTAATAAAAATAAAAAAACCTGATCTAGTAGTACTTATTGACTACCAAGAATTTAATATAAAAATAGCAAAATATGCAAAAGAGTTGAATATAAAAGTATTATTCTATATTGGCCCTCAAATATGGGCCTGGAGGAAAAATAGAGTCTATTCTATAAAAAAACATATTGATAAAATGGCTGTAATTTTTCCATTCGAAGAAAAAATTTACAAAGAATGTGGTATTAACGTAAGCTATGTAGGACATCCATTAACATACTTTCAGAAAAAAATATATCAGAACAAAGAAAAGGATTCTGCGCAAAATTTTAAAATAGGTTTTTTCCCTGGAAGCAGGGAGAACGAAGTAAATAGATTACTACCTATTATAAAAAAATGCATAAGGTCTTTGGAAAAAGATAATAGTAATCTAAATTTTATAGTATCAAAGTCAAAAAATTTAAGTAGATCATCGTTTCTAAAAAATATTACAGAAAATTCTTACACTAAAATAGAGGAAGTTGATGATATAAATGAAACTATAGAGAAATGTGACATTGCAGTTGCAGCATCTGGAACTATAACATTGCAGTTAGCATTATCTAATACTCCAATGTGTGTTATGTATAAACTTTCACCTATTACATATTTCATTGCAAAATATTTAGTTAGTACAAAATATATTTCTTTAGTAAATATACTAGCTGAAAGGTTAGTGGTTAGAGAGTTTGTTCAACATAATGCTAATGAAGAAAACATTGTGGCTGAAATTAAAAAACTACTATATAACAAGGATTACAATTTCAAGATAAAAGAAGACTTAAGTAAAGTTAGAGGCAAACTAGAAGACAATAAATCAAGAGAAGATATTATTGAAATTATCTACGAAATGGTGGCTGCCGAGGATTGAACTACTCCCCTTTTGCTTTCATCGATAAAGGTTAGTAGGTTAGAAACTTCTTTATATTCTTTACTTAAATTCATAAGTTCTTCAGTATTTACTGGATTATTGCTAGATCTGAAAACTAATTTGTAAGCCTTATGAAGAGCATTTATTGCGCCTTCACTAAAGTTATTTCTCTTTAAACCTTCCTTATTAAGCCCATAAGTTTTTGCAAAGCTGCCAGTAGCCAAGAGATATGGTGGTAAATCCTGATTTAATGCTGCTCCCATTCCCGCGAACGCATAATCGCCTATTCTACAAAATTGATGGACAAGAACATATCCAGCAAGTGTTGCAAAATTTCCAATCTCTACATGTCCTGCTAGAGAAGTTGCATTTGACATAATATTATTATTTCCAACTAAACAATCATGTGCTATATGTACGTATGCCATTATCCAATTATTATCCCCTATTGATGTTGTTGCTTTCCCTCCAGCTTTAGTTCCTCTATTTATTGTACATGCTTCCCTTATAGTGTTATTTGAACCAATAATTAATTTACACTCTTCACCTTCATACTTTTTATCTTGAGGTATCTCGCCAATAGAAGAAAACTGATATATTTTATTATTATCACCAATCTCACAATTGCTTTCTATGACAACATGTGGTCCTATAACTGTATCTTTACCAATTACTATATTTTTTCCAATTATGCTATATGGGCCAACCTTAACACTTGAATCTAAACTTGATGAACTATCAATTATTGCAGTTGCATGAATATTAGACAATTAACCCTCCTTGGATTTTTTAACATCATCTGGAAGTTCTTTAAAACCACACATTAATTCCGCAGAAGCAACTAAATTACTTTCAACTTCAGCATAAGCATTAAAAACTGCAAACCCTTGTTTGTTTTTAATTAGCTCAACATGCAAGTCTAATATATCACCTGGTTCAACTTGCTTTTTAAATCTTGCTTTATCAATCCCAATAAATAAATAAATACTTTCTTGTGGCGGACAAAGGTCAGGTGTTTTAAAAACAAGTAATCCTGAAGATTGAGCAAGTGCTTCAAGAATAAGTACGCCTGGCATAACAGGGTAGTTTGGAAAATGTCCATTAAAAAATGGTTCATTAAATGTTACATTTTTTGTGGTATGTATTTTTTTTCCTGGCTCACAGTTAACAATTTTGTCAACCAATAGGAATGGGTACCTATGCGGAAGTAAGCTTAGTATCTCTATAATGTCGCCTGAGTTATTCAAAATATTTTTAATAAAAATTTATTTTTTTTCAAACAGCTTGTCTAATTTCTTAAACAATGCAGCACTTTTTAGCCAATCCTTGTATGGCATTGTTGGTGTACCGGAAGCGTAGATTCCTGGTTTTTTTATAGAACATGAGATCTTAGCCATACCAGTAACTTGCGTATTATCACATATTTCTATGTGACCTTGAATACCCGCCATACCACCAATGGTGCAATTTCTCCCTATTTTTGCACTACCAGCACTCCCTACACATGCAGCAATTGCAGTATTTTCACCAATTATAACATTGTGGGCGACCTGAATTTGATTATCTAATTTAACTCCATTTCCTATCTCAGTATTATCTAGGGTACCTCTATCAATAGTTGTATTAGAGCCAATTTCAACATTTTCACCTATTATTACTTTTCCAGTCTGAGGTATTTTAAACCAACTTTTCCCATTAAGTGCATAACCAAATCCATCAGACCCAATTACTACACCTGAATGAATTTTAGCATTAGCTCCAATAACAGTATCCTTGTATATAGAAACGTTAGGATAAATATAGGAGTTTATTCCTATGGTTACATTTTCACCTATATATGAGCCAGCCCCTATGTAAGAGTTATTTCCAATATTCACATTTTCTTCAATAACTACATTTTCAGATATAAATATGTCTGCATTAATTTCAGACTTAACAATAGCAGAGTCATGTATATACTTAGTTATATCTAATTCTTTTTCAAAAAGTGAAGAAATTTTTGCAAATATTAGGTATGGGTCATCAGACAAAATAATATTATCATTGCAAAACTCACTATAATCTTTAGTTGTTACAACAACTTTTGATTTAGTACGCTCTAAAGAATCTAAAAATTTCTTATCCGAGACAAACACAACACTCGAATTTCTAGCGCTTTCTAAACTCGCAACCGAATCAACAATAAAATTTGCATCTCCGATGACTTCAACGTCTAATTCTTTGGCAATTTGTTTTAAAGTATATTCCACAAAGGATTATTTAGATTTATTTAAGCTCTTTAAAACTCTAGCAGTTATATCTATTTTTGAATCAGGACTAGCGTATGTAACATCAGCATTTGTAAAAATTAAATCATATTTATCCTGTTTTGCAATTTTCAAAATTACCTTCTTTAATTTTTTTTCAATCTTGCCAAGCTCTTCGTTTCTTCTTATTTGAAAATCTTCCCTAGCTTCCTTTGTATCTCTTTCTAATGCTCTTTCTAACTTCAGTATCTTTTTTTGTAGAGCTTTTAACTGATCCTCTGATAAAACTTCTGCTTCCTTTTTATACTTTTCCTTTTGTTTTCTAAGCTTTTCTGAACTTGCCTTCAATTTAGCATTCCTTGGCGCAAACTCTTGCTCTAATTTCTTTTGTGCTGCTTTTGCTGCTGGTGCTTCATTAACAATTGTAGCAATATCTACATATGCTATTTTAAGGTCCAATCCAAATACATTGAACGAAATAAACATAGCAAATATTAAAATACTTAATCTTATTTTTTCCATACTTCTTGCCTCCTAGTAATAGTATTATAGCGTACCTAGATTAAACTGGAATCCTTCAGTTTTATCTCCTTCTTGGTCATTAAATTGAGTAGAAAAATTAAAACTTAGCCCACCAAAAGGCGAAATCCATCTAAATGATACACCTACTGAGCCCCTCATATCGCTAAACTCAAATCTTTCGTAGTCTTGTGCTGCAAGACCTGCATCTATAAATATAGAGGATTTGAAATTTTTCTCTTCTACAATTGGTGTTGGAAACATTAATTCACCTGAGAATGAAACCATGAAATCACCACCTAGTGGCTCACCTTTTGAATCTTTAGGCGAGAGATCATTTTTTCTATACCCTCTAACTGACTTTGGACCACCCATTTTAAATTTATCAAAAAAAGGTATTTCTTCAAGTTGACCAAAACCGTCACCATAGCCAAAATTAGAAGAGGCTATTATTACTAAATCTTCCTCTACATCAAGCGCATGATATATTTTAGTTTTCCAAAGTATTTTATAATATTCAATGTCACTTCCAGGCACTGCGGCATTACCTGATAGACTAGTTGTAAATCCAGATGTAGGAAACTGCATTCTATTTCTAGTATCTATTGAATAGCTAAGTCCTAGTTTAACATTAGTGTACTTTTCTCCATGTTTATTAATAAAACTTTTCACTTCATCCGCACTTTTATCAGTACTTCTAACATTATATCTTTCTGGAGCAATAGAAAATGATATTCTATTACTTTCAGTCATTGGTATACCGTATCTAAAAAATAGGTTAAATCTCTCAGATTCATAAGTAGAATCATCACTTGTATTTTTTGTATCAGTTGTTTGTAGATTAAATCCAAAACCCCTGCTCACGTTATCAAGGTTATGGTAAGGGTTATAGAAGTCAAAGCTATATAATCTTGTCGATTTAGCAGTATTTATATTAAAAGATACCCTATTTCCAGTACCAAGGAAGTTTTCTTGTTCTACTCCCGCATTAAGGGAGACTCCAGTACCTGAGCCTCCAAATCCAGCCCCCAGGCTAAAGTTTCCAGCTAGCTTCTCTTCAACTTTTATAACTAGATCAAGCATATCTTCTTTTCCAGGTATTCTCACTTCTTCTATAGAAACATTTTCAACAAACGCAAGTCTTCTTAATCTGCTTCTTGAAGTTTCTATCTGAGTTTTTGAATACCATCCTCCTTCCATTTGTCTAAGCTCTCTTCTAAATACTTCGTCACTTGTAGTAATATTTCCATGTATAGCTATTCTCCTTACATAGACTCTATTTCCAGGATCGACAAAAAAACTTACATCAACTTCACTATCATTTATTTTTTTTGGTAATACATTAATATTAGAAAAAGCATAACCATGCTCACTCATAAGTGTTTTTATTCTATCTCTTGATTTATTTAATTCTTCTCTTGATATGTACTGCCCAGAACTAATTGATATCAAAGGAGCAATATCATCAACAGGAACAACAAACTGGCCAGCAACCTCAACTTTATTTATAGTATATCTTTCCCCTTCATTAATGTTTATAACAACATAGACGCTTTGCTTATCTTTACTTAATGAAACTTGACTAGACTCAATTGAAAAGTCTAAATATCCGCGATTAAAATAAAAACTGCGTAAATTCTCTATATCTCCCTCTAGTACAGGTGTTGAATAGGTTCCAGAATCTTTCCAGAATAAATACCAAACCGGCAAAGTTGAGTCAAAATCCTTCATTAACTCTTCATCGCTATAATCTCTATTACCAACAATTTTAATTTTCTTAATTAGGGCGTGCTCGCCTTCTGTGACAGATACAATAATTGAAATTTTATTTTCTTTTAGAAGCGTCTCATTAACATCAACTTTAACTGCATATTTTCCTCTAGCATGATACTGTTCTACTAGCTCTGATTCTATTCTATCGAGTATCGAGTCATTATATATTCTTCCTGGTTGAATACCTGCAGCTATTAAAACGTCTTGCATAGCATCCTCTGTTATATCTTCAAGACCAACAAATTGTATATCTACTATAGTCGGTCTTTCATCAACAGTAATAACTACTACATTTCCTTCCCTTTCTATAACAACATCATTAAAAAATTTTGTTTTAAATAATGTTTTTATAATTTTTGGTGCATCTGCTGTGTTAAATGAGTCTCCAATTTCGATTGGAAGGTAAGTAAAAATTGTTCCTGGTTCTATTCTTTGTAATCCTTTTATTACAATATCTTCAACCACAAACAACTCTTCACCAGCATTTGAATGCGTGCTGAAAAATAATAGTAAGAAAGCTAAAAATATTCCCTTTTTACATTTCATCATTACATAAGTCTAGCAATATCATTATATAAGGCAAATATCGTTAAAAAAATTATGAATGCTATCCCAAATTGCTGTAAATATAACTGTATATTAGGTGATACAGGCTTACCTGTAATAAATTCAACTGTATAATATGCTAAATGACCACCATCAAGCATTGGGATCGGTAACAAATTTAGAATACCTATACTAATGCTTAGTATAGCTAGTAAATTTAAAAAAGTAGAAATACCCATTGAAAAAGAATCAGAAGCATATTTTGCTATTCCTACTGGTCCTGAAATATTTTTGGCTGATGCATTCCCTAAAATCATTTGAAAAATAAAATCAACTGTCAACACAGTCATATTGTAAGTTTTCTTTACAGATAAAATTATACTATCAGTAATAGAATGTTTTATTTGAATAGTATTTTTTTCAATCTGACTATTATCAATTTCAGGACTAATTCCAAGCTTACCTTTCATTTTTCCATTTTCCATAATTGAGATAACAGGAATAAAAAGCTCTTTTTTTAAAGTACCATCGTATAAAATAATTTTTATTTTGGTATTAATATTATTGGATATCTCTCGTGCAATATCATTCCACGTAATAACTGTTTTATCATTAATTGAAATTATCTTGTGACCAGTATTAATTCCGTATTTATGGGCAAGGCTATTCTCTTTTACTTGACCTATATAAGTAGAGTTGCTAAAACTAGTTACTATACCAATTTCCTGAAAGACACTCTCACTTTTCATTAGATCTTTACTATTTTTTATAGGACTCAGGTTTAATAAGCTACCGCTCCTATTAACTGTAAAAATAATATCTTCATTACTAGAAGCTGATGACATAATTTCAATTATAGCTTCTGACCATGTATTTACTTCCTTTGCGTTAATAGATGAAACTAAATCATCTTTTTTCATATTAATCTGTTCGGCATAACTATCTTCAATAACATCAGCTATGATTGGTTTTACACCTTGGTAGCCTGAAGTAAATATTAAAAAATAGAAGAAAATGGCAAGAATAAAATTAAATAAAGGCCCACAAAATACTATAATAAATTTCTTATATAAGTCTTGATTTTGAAATGCACGATGCTTTTCATGCTCCTCAAATTTATCATCCTCTTCGCCTAGCATTTTCACATAACCACCAAGTGGGAGAGCGCATACTTTATATTCAGTATTATCTCTACCATAACTATAACTAAAGATTTTTTTTCCAAATCCAAGTGAAAACTCTAAAACTTTAACACCGCAGGCTCTTGCTGCAATGTAGTGACCAAATTCATGGAATACAATTATGATACTAACTGTAAGTATAAAAACTAGAATTGTAGTTAGAATATCCATCTTCTATATCTTCTTGACCATATTTAGCGTGTGTTCTCTTGTAATTCTATCAGTTTCTAAAACATCTTCTAAATTATTTTGAGAATTATTCTTTATAGAGTCTAATGCGTTATTTACTAGTTTATATATGTCAGTAAACTTTATTTGTTCTTTAATAAACGCTTCTACTGCGACTTCATTAGAAGCATTTAAAATAATTGGATAAGAGCCTCCATTTTCAGCGACTTCTCTTGCTAAGTAGAAACATGGGAACCTTTCTCTATTGACCTCTTCAAACGTTAGAGGTGGTTTTTCTAATAAATTTATTGCCTTAACACCAGAACTAATTCTGTCTGGCCATGCAAGGCAATATGAAATAGGTATTCTCATATCATTCTCACTAATCTGAGATATAATAGATCCATCTTTATAGCAGACCATTGAATGAACTAAGCTTTGAGGATGGATCACTACGTCTATAAAGCTACTACTTAAACCAAACAAATACATTGCCTCAATTACCTCAAGACCTTTATTCATCATTGTTGCTGAATCAATAGATATTTTATTTCCCATGTCCCAAGTCGGATGGTTTAAGGCTTGATTAACTGTAAAGTTTGGAAATTCACCAAGATCTGATCTTAAAAATGGTCCGCCAGAGGCAGTGATTATTATTTTTTCAAGCGATGAGGTATCACGGGAAGACAAACATTGGTGTATAGCATTATGTTCGCTATCTATTGGTAATAATACTGAATTATTCTTTTTTGCAGTTTCTAGAAAAAGTTTCCCACACATTACAATAGGTTCTTTATTAGCTAGCAAAAGATTCTTTCCATATTCTAAAGAAGTTAAAGAACTTTGTAGGCCTGCTGCACCTGTAATTGCATTTACAATAGTGTCTACATTGTCTAGTCTCACAAGATCATTTAAAGAATCTTTGCCACTTATTACTTTAGTGGAAACATTTTTTTCTTTTAATAATGTAGATAGTTTATTTCCGTCTTTTTCATTACTTAAATATGCATATTCAGGATTAAACTCAATACATTGATTAAAAAGTACATCAATAGACTTATCTGCTGACAAAGCTACTACATTATATTTGTCTAAATGCATTCGTATGACTTCTAAAGTATTAAGTCCAATACTTCCTGTCGAGCCAAGTATTAAAATATTTTTAGTTGCCATTATAGTAAGTCAAGAAATGCAAGAAACATAAATGATGGCAAATAGCTATCTATTCTATCTAAAATACCTCCATGTCCAGGCAGTAAAGTTCCTGTATCATCTATATTAAAATGTCTTTTTATTACACTTATATATAAATCACCAAGAAAAGAAAAGAGTATGAATGCAGGAATTACAACAACGGAAAATAAAACTTCCTTTCCGCAATTAAAGAAACACGAGTTTATTTCATATGAGTAGCTTAAACTATATAGTAATAGTATTAATATAGTGCCAAATAATGATCCAACATAACCTTCCACTGTTTTATTCGGACTAATTCTTTTAAATGGCATATTTTTTCCTAAATACTTCCCAACTAAATAGCCTAGAGAATCGGCTAAAATAATTATGACTAACAATTTAAATAAAGCTTCAATACCCCAATCTGAGGCTATATACAAGGTAGACGCAAAAAAGGCTAACAATATTAAAAAACCTGAAGCGAGAAAAAATATCTTTTCATCTTTCAAGAAAGAGAATTTACCACTTCTAAAAAGTAAAACATACAAAATGAAGATCCAAAGGAAAAATACAGGAGCTATTATAAAAATCTCATTAGAGTAATGTAATAAGCCATTAATAATAAATATGGCGAAAAATATCATTAGAAGCAATGTTAACCTCTGTTTTTGGTATCCACATATCTTTATTAATTCCCATGCTGCTAAAAAAACAATCAATGAAATTACATATCTAGTGACAGGGTAACTATCTAAATAAAATAATAAGAATGCAGCAGCTAGTAGTACTATGCTTGTAATCATTCTAGTTTGAAGATTAGACAACATCTATATTTTTCCAAATTTCCTATCTATAGAAGAATACCATTGAATTGCTTTAACTAGGTCTCTTTTTTTAAAATTTGGCCATAATACTTTAGTAAAATACAATTCAGAGTAAGAAATTTGCCATAAAAGAAAGTTACTTAAACGCCTATAGCCACCTGTTCTTATTAACAAATCTACTTCAGGTAAATCTTTTGAACGCAGAAAATTTTCTATATTTACTTTATTTTTATTCTCTTTCCTCATTTGAGTAACAGCATATTTTATATCTTGTTTTCCACCGTAATTAATAGCTATAGAGATATTAAGTTTCTTATATTTTGATGTAATTTTTTCTATATGTTCAATTTTCTTTATAAGATTACTTGGGAAAATAGATCTATCTCCAATAAAATTAATCTTTATCTTATCTTTAATAATCCTTTCTTCATTATCATCCAAAGATTTTATAAAAAGAGAAAATAAATTTTTTAACTCTTTTTTTGGTCTCTTAGTGTTTTCATAGCTTAGAGCAAATAAAGTTATATTTTTAACACCAATCTCTAAAATGTTATCAATTAATTTCGAAACTGCTTTTAAGCCCATCTCATGACCTTTGCTTCTTGGTAAGTTATTTTTTTTTGCCCACGTGCCATTTCCATCCATTATGAATGCAATGTGACTAGGTAAATTTTGGATGATGCTCATCGTGAAATTAGACCTGCATTAGATCACTTTCTTTTTCTTCTAGTAATTTTTCTATTTTAGCAATATATGTGTCAGTTACTTTCTGAATAAAATCATTAGATTTTTTTTCATCATCCTCAGAGATATCTTTATTCTTTAGTAAATCTTTTAATTGATTATTTGCATCACGTCTAATATTTCTTATTGCAACCCTGGATGATTCAGCTTCTTGTTTAACTAATTTTATTAAATCTAGTCTCCTTTCTTCTGTCAATGGTGGCATTGGAATTCTTATCACATTTCCAGACACTGCGGGATTTAGGCCTAATTCTGAAGTTAAAATAGCTTTTTCAACTACACTTGTCATATCTTTTTCCCAGATTGTTAGCTGTAGTGTTCTTGCATCTTCAACCTTTATGTTTGATACCTGATTAAGAGGGGTTTGGTTTCCATAATATTCAACCATTATGCTGTCTAATATTGAAGGGTGAGCCCTCCCTGTTCTAACTTTAGCAAGGTTTGCTCCAAGAGAATCAATTGATTTTTCCATTCTACCTTCAGCTTCTTTTTTAATATCTTCAATCATAGTCAATTCTTTATTTGAGACATAACTTCTTCAGCGAAATTCTCTTCCTTCTTGTCAATTCCCTCTCCTACTTCATAGCGAAAAAAATCTAAAACTTCACAATTGCTTTTTTCTAATAAGGCACCAATAGATGTGTCTGGGTCTTTTACAAACTGCTGTGATAAAAGAGTTACTTCATTTAAAAACTTTTTTAGCTTTCCATCTACCATTTTTTCAATTATTTCTTTAGGTTTCCCGCTCTCACTTGCTTGAGCTAAATATATATCTCTTTCTTTATCTATAATATCTTTAGAGATATCCTTTTCTTGTATGGCAATTGGTTTCATTGCAGCTATATGCATTGCTATATCTTTTGCTAGATCCTCATTTTTATCACTTAGGCAAATTACAACACCTATCTTTTTACCATGTAAATAACTGCCTATATGTCCATTGTTACCCTCTATAACCTTAATCCTCCTTATTTGCACGTTTTCTCCAACCTTACTAACTAACTCTAATCTTAATTCTTCTAGACTTTTTCCATCATTAATTTTCTGATTCACAAATTCATCTATATTTCCTGTAAAATTTGATAATGAAAGGCTAGAAACTTTTGATACAAAATTTAAAAAATTTTCATCTTTTGCAACAAAATCAGTTTCACAGTTAACTTCAACTAGGCAAGCATTATTTTTTTCTTTGTCAGCAAGAAAATCAATAACCCCTTCCGCCGCAACTCTTGATGATTTTTTATCTGCTTTAGCTTGTCCTGCCTTCCTCATCATATCAATAGCTGAATCAATATCACCATTGCATTCTTTAAGTGCTTTCTTACAATCCATCATGCCTGCACCGGTTCTATCTCTTAACTCTTTTACCATTTGTGCGGTAATATCCATCATTATCCTCTATTTAGTTTTTTTCTTCGTTGCAGCCTTAGTAGTAGTCTTTTTCACTTTCTTTTTGACAGTTTTTTTTGCTGTAACTTTTTTTGTTGTTACTGTGGATTTCTTTTTAGTAACTTTTTTAGTTATAACTTTTTTCTTTTTGTCGATTGTTTTATCATCGGAAGCCGTACTATCAACCTTTTCTTCATCAGATGTAGTCTCATCTAAATTTTCTTTAGATTGCATATTTGGCTCTTCATCTTCTTTAACTATTTTCTTTGTCACCTTTTTTTTCTTAACATGAACTTTATCAGTGCCTTGATCTTTTTCGGCTCTCTTTTGTAATTCTTCTTCAATAGGTATAGGCGAATTAGTTTTAGCAAATTCTAATCCTTTTTTTATCGAGTTAGATATTGATGAACAATATAGATCAATAGCTCTCATAGCATCATCATTTCCAGGAAAAAAATAATCAATGTCATCAAATGAATTATTAGTATCTACAACTGCTATAATTGGTATACCAAGTTTCTTTGCCTCTCCAACTGCTATATTTTCATAACCTACATCAATAATAAATATTGCACTTGGAAGTGATTTCATATCCTTTATTCCGCCTAGACTGGCATTTAACTTTCCAAGCTCCCTATCCATTAGTAGTAATTCTTTTTTTGTAAGACCTGTGTCTTTTCTTGTAACTTGAACTTCTAAATCTTTTAATCGTTTTATCGATTGCCTGACTGTATTAAAATTTGTAAGCATTCCTCCAAGCCACCTGTGGTTTACATATGGCATACCACAATCTGAAGCATGGTTGTATATACTATCCCTAGCTGCTCTTTTTGTTCCTACAAAAAGTATATTGCCGCCTTTTGAAACAATTTTCTCAGCATAATTACATGCGTCTTTTAGCATGGGTATTGTCTTCTGTATATCTATAATATGTATATGATTTCTGTTGCCATATATGTATGGCGACATTTTTGGATTCCAAAAACTTGTTTGGTGACCGAAGTGGACTCCTGCTTCCAGAAGTTCCTTTATAGTCGTATCTGACATTTCTTTCTCCTTATTGGGTTAATTAACGCTTAAAATAAGCTATGCAACCTCAAAAGGACCCAACATAGCTTTATCATTTTAAACTCTATTTATATTTGGCTTGCTTTATAGCATATACTAAAGGCAAGAACAATCTGTATAATTATAGTAGCATTTGATAAAAAATAAAATGATTAAGACGTCTGAAGAAATTAAGAAAATGAGAATAGCAGGCCAGCTAGCCGCAAAAGTGCTAGTGATGGTTGAGGAATATGTCAAACCTGGCGCCACAACCGAGGAATTAAACGAAATATGTCATAAGTATATTGTTGAGGAGCTTGATTGTATCCCAGCTCCGCTAAATTATAGAGGATTTCCTAAATCCATATGCACATCAATTAATCACCAAGTATGTCATGGGATACCTGGGAATAGGATTCTTAAGAACAAAGATATCATTAATATTGACATTACAGTAATAAAAGATGGTTACCATGGGGATACAAGCAAGATGTTCTTTGTTGGTGAGCCTACAATTCAAGGAAAAAAATTAGTTGAAGCTACATATGAAGCTTTAAAAATTGGAATTGACACTGTAAAACCTGGAAAAACTTTTGGCGACATAGGTTATAATATACAGAAATACGTAGAGAGTAATAATTTCTCAGTTGTAAGGGAGTATTGTGGTCACGGTATAGGCAAGAATTTTCATGAAGAACCACAAGTACTTCACTATGGTAAAGAAGGTGATGGAATAGAGTTAAAAGAAGGCATGACTTTTACAATAGAGCCTATGGTAAATTTTGGAGATAGATATATAAAACTATTGCCTGATCAATGGACTGTTGTAACAAAAGATCATAGTTTATCAGCTCAATGGGAGCATACTATATTAGTTACTTCTACTGGCTCAGAGGTGCTAACAAAGAGGCCTGAAGAAACACTTTAATTAATAAGGAAAAATATATGAATAAAAATATAGAGATAATAGAATCTGCTTTTTCAGATATAGAAAATATTACTTCCTCAAATGTTGGTAGCGATGTAAAAAAAGCAATAGATGATACGCTAAATGACCTGGATGAAGGAAAAATTCGTGTATGTGAAAAAAAAGGAGCGGATTGGATAACCAACCAATGGATAAAAAAAGCTATTCTATTAAGTTTTCGTACTTATGAAAATTATACACTTGGTGGCCCATACGCAACTTGGTTTGATAAAGTTCCGGGCAAAACAGCAGGGTGGGATAAAGAAAAGTTTTTACAAGCAGGGTTTAGATATGTTCCGAATGGAGCTATAAGAAAATCAGCATATATTGCGAAAAATGCAGTTGTAATGCCGAGCTTTATAAATGTTGGCGCTTATGTTGGGGAAGGCACTATGGTTGATACTTGGGCTACAGTTGGGTCATGTGCTCAAATAGGAAAAAATGTTCATCTTTCGGGTGGGGTTGGAATTGGTGGGGTACTAGAACCTCTACAAGCTTCTCCGACTATAATTGAAGATAACTGTTTTATTGGTGCTAGATCAGAAATAGTAGAAGGAGTTATAGTTGAAAAAGGTTCAGTAATTTCAATGGGTGTCTATATAGGTCAAAGCACAAGAATATATGATAGAGAAACTGGTAAAATTCAATATGGAAGAGTTCCCGCTGGTTCTGTTGTCGTTTCGGGTAATCTTCCTTCTAAAGATGGGAGTTATAGTTTATACGCTGCTATTATTGTAAAAAAAGTTGATGAAAAAACTTTATCAAAAGTTGGTATTAATAATATATTAAGAGAAGCTGAATGAGCCAAGATGTAGTAAATATTCTTGATAACTTAATTAGGAAAAAAAGTATTACACCTAATGATGATGGCTGTCAGGAATACATATATAAAGAGTTAAAAGATTTTGGTTTTGATTTAAAAGATCTAAGCGAAAATGGTATTGTTAATTCACTAATTTTTAAATCTAATAATAATGGTCCTAAGCTACTATTTGCAGGACATACAGATGTTGTTCCACCAGGGGATGAGTCCCTTTGGAAAAGTGATCCTTTTACCCCGATAATTGAAAATAATATTATGACAGGACGAGGTTGCTCAGATATGAAAGGAAGCATTGCTTGTATGGTTACTGCAATAAAAAAATTTGTAAATAATTATCCCGACTTCAATGGTGCCATAGGAATATTGTTAACAAGTGATGAAGAAGGGCCTGCAAAATATGGGACAAAAGTAGCAGTAGAAAAAATGAAAAGTGAGAATTTATCTCCTAACTATACTATTGTTGGTGAACCAACAAGTTCATCTAAATTAGGAGATACTATAAAAAATGGAAGAAGGGGTTCTATTACCTGCATACTAAAGATAAAAGGTATACAAGGTCATATTGCATACCCTGAATTAGCAAAAAATCCTAATCACATTACGTTTAATATTATGCAAGATTTATTAAATTATAAATGGGATCAAGGTAATGAACACTTCCCTAAAACATCATTCCAAGTATCGTCAGTAACATCAGATAATGTTGCCGAAAATATGATTCCTGCCTGGACAAAAATAATATTTAATCTAAGATTTTCTAATGAAACGAATGAAGATGAAATTAAATCAGTATTAGAAAATATTATTTCAAAATATGAATGTGATTATGAGGCTAATTGGAATTGTTCTGCACAACCATTCCTAACAAAAGAGGGAGAGTTGACAACTGTATTAAAGGAATCAATTAAAGAAATTAGTGATATAGATACAACATTATCTACTAATGGCGGAACATCTGATGCAAGATTTTTATCTAAAATATCTGGCGAAACAGTTGAATTTGGTTTAATCAATGAATCTGCGCATAAAGCTAATGAATGTGTAAATCTTGATGATTTGGCCAATCTAGAAAAAATTTACTACAATGTAATAGAGAGATTATTGTGCAAGTAGTCTCTTGACATCACATTGATCATAAAAATTTTTTAAATGTTCTTTATCGCTTTCTTTAACTACATGCAGTATCTCGTTAATTAAACCACTATACTCATTTAAATCAATTTCACAGGTAATTAAAAGATATCTTAAAAATACTATATAAGTATTTAGAACATCAGTTTCACAATAATTCCTTATTTCAGAAATCTTTCCATCTAAAAAATACTCACAAACTTGTGAGCCATCAATTCCCTGTTTTCCTGGCGCACCTATCATGTGTGAAATATCGCTTAATGGTGCTCCTGGAGTAAAATTAGATAATTTGTTCATTAAATCTAAGTGTCTATTATGGAATTTATTCAAATAATTATTATATTTAAAATCTGATACCCCTTCCTGCCAATAAACTTCTGAAATAATTGAATGTTTAAGGGCTCTATAATGAAGTACTGGCATATCAAAACCTTTGCCATTCCAACTTATAATTGTTGGCTGATACTTATCAATAGTCTTAAAGAATAGTGTAATAATTTCTTTTTCTGATGAGTTACTATCTCCAAGAGTCATTATTACTGGATCTTGATTAGGTTTTTTAAAAATTACAGATATACAAATAACTTTTTGAAGATGATTTGGTTGCATAATTGTTCCAGACTTTTGGAACCTAGTATGCTCCATAGCTTTAATTATATCTTCTTGAGTCATTTCTTTTAGATTTAAGAGTTCCGCGCCTGACTCAGTATCAGGAATAGTCTCTATATCAAAAATTAAATAGTTACTCATTAAATAAACCCGTAGAAATATATCTATCACCCCTGTCACAGATAACAGAAACTACTAGGCCAGATTCAATTCTTTTTGCAACTTCTAATGCAACATATGTTGTGCCGCCAGAAGATATGCCAGAAAAAACTCCTTCTTGTTTTGCCAATTCTTTCATTGTATTAATTGCGTTTGTTTCGTTTACATCAATTATTTCATCAACATTTTCATCAGTAAATATTGACGGAATATATTCAGGAGCCCACTTTCTTATGCCAGGGATTGAACTTCCCTCTTCAGGTTGAACTCCTATAATTTTTATATTTGGATTTTTTTCTTTTAAATATTTTCCTGTTCCAACAATGGTCCCTGTTGTTCCCATTGATGCAA
>JAYZIH010000043.1:0-8116 GCA_036165695.1 Pseudomonadota bacterium
AAAAAATGCTCCAACATTTTATAAAAAAAGTATGTAAGACAAATTTTTTAATAGGACCAAGAGTTCTTATTTGTGTTCCATCTGGAGCAACACAGGTAGAAAGAAGAGCAATAAGAGAATCTGCTGAAGGTGCTGGGGCACGAAAAGTTTATTTAATTGAAGAACCTGTAGCTGCGGCATTAGGAGCAGGACTTCCAGTTGAAGAGCCAACTGGCTCAATGGTTTTTGATATAGGTGGTGGAACTTCAGAGGTCGCAGTTCTATCTCTTGGTGGAATTGTTTACTCAGCTTCAGTTAGGATTGGCGGAGACAAATTTAACAATGCAATAATACAATATATAAAACAAAATTATGGAATTCTTATAGGTGAAGCTACATCAGAAAGAATTAAACATACAATTGCATCAGCATATCCTGGTAAAGAATTAAAGGAAATGGATGTTAAAGGTAGGAATTTATCTGAAGGAATTCCTAGAAGCTTTAGGATAAACAGTAACGAAATCCTAGAAGCACTCCAAGAGCCATTAAAAGGTATAACAAATGCTGTAAAAACTGCTTTAGAGTCAACACCACCTGAGTTAAGTACAGACATTGCAGAAAGCGGCATAGTTTTGACTGGAGGTGGAGCACTACTTACAGATCTAAATAAATTAATTCAAGAAGAAACAGGAATTCCAGTTATTATTGCCGATGACCCACTAACCTGTGTCGCAAGAGGTGGAGGTAAAGTCTTAGAAATGATTGATAAAAAAGGATCTGATTTTACTGCTCTAGAATAAATATCATATTTCTATTTGTTAAAAAGTGAAAGAAAACTTACATTTCCATAATAAATTAACAAATATAAAACTTCTAATTTATATTTTTTTATCAATCTCTTTACTAACAGTAGATAATAGGACAAAATTTTCAGAGAAAGTTCGTTACTATACTTCAACTATTGTTACACCAATATATTATTTAAGTAGTGTCCCTTTACATATATATGAATCCATAGATGATTATTTTTCTACAAAAGAGGTTCTTCAAAAAGATAATAAGATATTAAACCAGAAAATAATTGTACAGTCAGCAAAACTACAAGAGTTAGCTTTTTTACGTGAGCAAAATGAGAGACTTAAGAAGCTTTTAGACCCATCTGCATTAATGAAATTAAAAAGAATGACAATTGCGGAGATAATCAGAGTTGATTTAAATCCATATAAAAATCAAATTATGATTAATAAAGGTAGTGAAGATAAAATCTATATGGGTCAAGTTGCTATTGACGAAAAGGGCCTTCTAGGCCAAATTTCATTTGTAGAAAAAAATAATTCTATAATTACATTAATATCTGATCCTGGTCATGCACTATTAGCAACAAATACAAGAACAAAAAAAAGAATTGTTATCTCTGGGACGGGTGATAATCAGGAATTAAAAGGGTTATATGTCCCTATTAATGCAGATATAAAAGAAGGAGATTTATTACTAACTTCTGGGCTAGATGATATCTTTCCTGAAGGACATATGGTAGGGAAAATTTTAACTGTTGAGATGGAAAAAGGTATAGATTTTTCAGAAATACAAATTACTCCAGCTGCAAGCTTAAGTGGCAATAAGGAGGTTATATTATTGTGGGAATGAATCATAAAATACATTTGGCTGTAGTTATATCTCTGATAATTGGAATAATTATATCAACAATACCTTTTGGTGAATCATTTAGGCTTGTTAAACCTCCACTAGTACTATTAATTCTTATTTATTGGTCTTTAGCATTCCCAGAAAATATAAACCTAGGTTATGCCTTCATATTTGGAATGGTATTAGATACAGTGCTTATGATGCCTCTAGGTTACAACTCGTTATGTTTCGCAATAACGCTTTATCTAACGATAAGACTTTACCCGCAAATTAGACACCACTCTTACATTAACAAAATGATATCTATTTTCTTCTTATTAATGCCTTATTATATTATTTCTTTGTGGATAAACGCTTTACTAAAAATGAATATAAACATAATGAACACTGTTTCATCTATGATAATTGCTGTAATTGTTTGGCCTTTAGTATTCTATATCTTAAGATTTTTTAGACAACGCTACCTAATCTAACATGCAAGATAAAGTGCTATTAAATAAAAATGATGAAATAGAAGATTTTGTTAGTAGTCTTGATGTAAAAAACGCATTATCGATTGACTTCGAATTTATGAGAAGGGATACTTTCTACCCCACACCCTGCCTAATCCAAATATCTGATGGGGAAAAGCATGCATGTATTGACTTACTAACAAATATAGACTTCAAATCAATTTTAAAAAATAGGTTTATAGAGTGTAAAAAAATAGTTATTCATTCATATAGGCAGGACTTAGAAATTCTGAAAATGATGTTTGACTATATTCCACATAATATATTTGATACACAACTTGCCTCTTCGTTTTTAAACTATAAATATCAGGTAAGTTATGCTGAATTAGTTGATGAAATGTTCAATATTAAGATCGATAAAAGTAGTAAGCTAACAAATTGGGAGAAACGGCCTTTGACTGACAAACAGATATCATATGCTATTAATGACGTAGTATATTTGAGTATGCTCTACAAAAAATTAGAAATGGAGCTTGAAAAGGAAAATAAAATTTTATGGTATGAGGATGAAATGAAATATAAGATTAATAGTTTTGAAAGTTCTTCAAATATATCTGAGATATGGGAAAGAATTAAGGGCATACATAAACTTAAAGAGGAAGCCAGAAAAATTGCAAAGATAATTGCGGTATGGAGAGAACAAAAAGCAATTAAAATAAATGTGCCTAGAAATTGGATTTTAAAAGGTGATCAAATAATAGACGTTGCTATAGATTATACTAATGAGGAGTCTTTAAATAGGGATTTTATAAAAAGCAATTATATTAGAGATGATGATATTAATCATCTAAATACCTTTATATCAGAAAATATAAACAATAATGTTTATGCTATAGATCAAAAAAAGTCCTTTTATCTAAGTGATATGGATAAGTCTTTTATAAAAGATATAAGGGAAAAATTTAAAGAGATTGCTATTAATAATAAAATACCGCCTGAATTATTCTCGTCAAAAAAAGATGTTATTCAGTTAGTTTCTGAAAAAAGTTTAGATTCAAGAATAATTAATGGTTGGAGAAAAGAACTTATTAGTAAAGAATTCTATAACAAAATAGCAAATTATATGACCAATTAGTCTTCTATCTCTCCACACTTTTCATTAATTGGGACCGCAATATTCATTTTCTTTGGCGGATCAAGGTCCATAGATTCCATATTTTCTATAAATTTCTCAATAGTAGTCCCATCATTTATGACTGGATTTTTTTCCCTAGATATTCCAATTGTTGTATAAGAGTTTTTATTATAGTCATGTCCAGGATAAACCAAAGTTTCCGAAGGTAATTTATAAAATATATTTTTAATTGTATTAAACATTTCTTTATTGCTTCCAGATTGAAAATCTGTTCTTCCACATGAGTTAATTAAAAGAGCGTCTCCTGAAAATAATAAACTATCGCCTTCATTATTAGGAGATTCATAAATATAAGAAAAATGAGTATTTGTATGGCCAGGCGAATAAATTGCTCTAAGTGCTAAATTTCCAAAACCTAATTTATCATTATCTTTAATTTGTATATCTCTACATGATAAATCATCAATTGATGGGCCAGCAATTTTGCAACCTGTTTGTTCTTTAAGTTTAAAAGACCCTGTAACATGGTCTGCGTGGATATGGGTCTCAATTGTATAATCTAGTTTTAAATCTAGTTCGTTTAATATATTTAAATCTCTTTGAACTGTCTCTAAAACTGGGTCTATCAATATAGCCAACTTTTTTTCTTGACAAGCTAAAAGATAGGTATATGTTGAAGACTCTTCATCTTGTAATTGTTTAAAAATCATAATGGATAAGTATACAATAAAATCTTTAATTCTAGAAAATTTTCCATCGGCTGATGTTTTAGTTGAGGGTGAAGATGGTAAATACAATGCTATTGTAACTTGCTCTGACTTCTCGCAGAAGAATACTATAGAGAGACATAAGATGATTTACGAAGTTCTTAATCCTTATATAAGCTCTGGAGAAATCCATGCTATTAGTCTAAAAACATATGACAGGGACGAAAAATAATATTTATTTTTTAGATTCAGAAAATATACCCTTATTTACAGAATACAATCCTTTATGATTTGAAAAATATCTTGCAAGCTTTTTCATTTGGCTATCATTTAATGCAGAAGTAATACCAAGCATAATAGGATTTTCTCTAGAACCATTTTTATATGATTTTAAAGCATAATATATATAATTTTCATGTTGGCCAGCAATTTTTGGGAAAATATTTGCTGTACTATTACCGTCTGTGCCATGACATGCTATACAAGTATTTACTTCTTCAATAACTTTTATTTCCTTATTAGCTTTTGCGTTTTTGGAAGATTCTCCAAGTTTTGAGAAGTAATCTGCTATTAATTCTATTTGATTATCAGATAATTTTGAAGCTTGAGCATTCATTGTAGGGTGCTTTCTCTGCCCAGATTTATAAGCCTTAAGTGCAATTACTATGTATTCTTTATGCTGGTTTGCAAGTTTAGGTACGAGGTAATACGGATATATATTTGAATAACTCACAATACCATGACATCCTAAACAACCAGATGATAGCTTCTCCCCAGTATCTTCAGCATATGTATTATTTATAAAAAAACTACAGAGAATAGTAAGATAAAATACATATTTTGGCCTTATTTTAAACATATATTCAATGAAATCCCAAAAGTTGAAGTAAAATTCTGGGCGTAGTATAACTTCTTTTTTAGAAATTTTGTAGGAAGTTTTTAAAAAAATATGAGATAAAAGCCTTTATAAGATAAGATATAAACATGTAAACTAGAAAAAAATAGAGGGGACATATGAAGATTGAAACTATAGCAATTCATGGAGGTTACGAGCCAGAAAAAACAACTAAGGCTGTAGCTGTGCCAATATACCAAACTGCATCTTATGCCTTTGACAATAGTCAGCATGGCGCAGATCTTTTTGATTTGAAAGTTAAAGGAAATATATATTCAAGAATAATGAATCCAACAACAGATGTCCTAGAACAAAGAGTAGCTGAAATGGAAGGTGGAATTGGTGCTTTAGCATTTTCATCAGGAATGGCCGCAGTCACTAATGCAATTTTAAACATCACATCAAATGGTGATAATATTGTTTCAACAAGTTCACTTTATGGAGGAACTGTTAGTTTATTTAAAGATAGCCTTCCAAAAATGGGTATAGAAACAAGGTTTGGAGATGTAAAAGATTTAGAAAATCTATCTAATTTGGTTGATGAAAAAACAAAATTAATATTTTGCGAGTCAATCGGTAACCCAGCAGCTAATGTGACTGATATTAAAAAAATCTCAGAAGTTGCTCACTCACATGGAATTCCTTTATTTGTTGACAATACAGTTCCAAGCCCATATCTTTGTCGCCCTATTGAGCATGGTGCAGATATTGTTATACATTCTCTAACAAAATATCTTTGTGGTCATGGCACTACTATTGGTGGAATTATTATAGATTCTGGTAAATTTGACTGGAAACTAAATGCTAAAAAATTTCCTTTTTTTAGCCAACCTGATCCAGCATACCATGGAATGGTATTTACTGAAGCCTGTGGAGAAGCCGCTTTTATTGTAAGAGCTAGAGTTGTCCCACTTAGAAATATGGGGGCAGCAATATCTCCAATGAATAGTTTTCAAATCTTACAAGGAATTGAAAGCTTAGCAGTAAGAATGGAAAGACATTGTGAAAATGCACAAAAAGTTGCGGAGTTCTTGGATAAGCATGATTCAGTTACGTGGGTTAATTACCCTGGTTTAAAAACTCATCCTGATCATGAGTTAGTAAATAAATATATGAATGGGAAAGCTTCATCTATAATGAGTTTTGGTATTAAAGGCGGAATCGAAAAAGGTATAAAATTTATTGATAGCCTGAATTTAATTGTTAGACTTGTAAATATTGGTGATGCAAAATCTCTTGCTTGTCACCCTGCTTCTACAACACATAGACAACTAAATGAGGATGAATTAAAAGCTGCTGGTGTATCAGAGGATTTAGTTCGTTTATCTATAGGGCTAGAACACATAGATGACCTTATAGAAGACTTATCACAAGCCTTAGAGAAATAAATGGAAATCTTATAAATTTATAAGTTGTGAAATCCTTATTGTATTTTTCTTATTAAGTCGCCAGTCGTATATTATTAGGTATTCTATTACTCTTTTTACATATTCTCGTGTTTCTTTATAAGGGATCGACTCAATCCAAGCATCATCACTCACTACTTTTCCTCTTGTCCACCTTCTTACCTTTGTTGGTCCTGCGTTATATGATGCAATCGCATACACGATATTTTTCTTTTTATTAATTAAACTTTTTAAATAGTGAGATCCAATTTTTATATTTATTCTTGGGTTGTATAACTTAGTCCTGTTAATTTTAGAGTAACCAACGCTTCTAGAAACTTTTTTTGCTGTTCTTGGCATAATTTGCATCATCCCAACTGCTCCTGCTGATGATATGGCAAACCTATCGAAAGCACTTTCTGCTCTCGTAATAGAATAAAAAAGTGATTTTTCAAAATTATTTTTTGAGACTGAATCAAAAATTTTTACATATTTAACAGGAAACCTTGCTTCTACGTCATCATAATAACCTGACTCACCATACCCTATAATAACACCATGTAACCAACCCCAAGACTGAATAATCTTATTAGCATAATTCAAATTCTTATCTCTATTCTTTTCAAAGAAATAAATAAGCTCCTCCTTGGCTTTCTTAGTCTTCCCTAATATATATAATTCATATATTAATTTAATATTCTTATCCTCAGAATATATCTTGAGTTGCTTCTTATCATATGTAATTGGTTTATTATTTATACTATATTTCTCTTTTGTGTAATGAGAAGATAAAAAACTATAGTATTCTCTTTGTTTGCTTAGCTCCTTAAAAACTTCTATAGCACTTTCTGTCTCTCCTAGCTTTAACAAAGATTTTGCATACCAATAGGTCCATTTCTTCTCTGACTTGTGTTCTTTTTGGATTAAAAGAAAATTTTTAATATAAAAATCCCATTTTTGATTGTGTATTGAATAATCTAATATAGAAAAAATTAATTTATGATCACTAGTATCGTATCCATTACTTGAAATATGATTAAATGCACCATCTCTATTATTTCTTAATGAAGTAGTTAGCAAAGAACTAAGCATGTAATTTTGCGTTTCTTTACTAAGCCCATAATACTTTTTAGCCTTTTTTAGAAAACTATAACTAGATTTAAAACTCTTTCTAGATATTCTTTTTAAACCATGCTCAATAATCATATCGCTGTGCTTACTAGATTTTATCCTTTTTGAAAGAAGAAATTTCTTTGGATTTCTATGAACTTTAATTAATTGTCTTCCTACATTTTTATAATTTTTTGGAAAATACTTTACAAGATATCTTCCCAATGAATAATTACTTCTTTTCAAAGCTAATAAGACTCTTTGCATGACTAAATCATTAGTTAACAATGAATTTCTATGCAACCATCTAAATACATAATCGCAAGTTTTAGGCTGTGATTTTCCACTCAACCAAACTCGCCTTATATCAGTCTCATTAATATTCTTTTTTCCTGATTTAATTTTTGATCTTAAATAAATACAATGTAATTCTGTTGAACCTATATCTCTGTAATTTTCTAATAGAAGATTATGTTCTCCTTTGCTTGATAATCTATATATTAAGTTAATATATGCTTTTTTTGAAATATAAGAATAATCATAGTCTTTTATAAACTTAAGAACTTTTTTTTCATCCACTTTGCTTTTATGTATCTCTTTATATATTAAGTATGGGTAGAGTGGATAATCTTTTAAGCTTCTTTTATATTTATAATATTTATTATAGTTTCCCTTGCTCAAGTACTTTATAGCATCTTTATAATTCTTTCTTTGTAAATCACTTGATGCATATATACTATTCGATAGCGCTAGTACAATACATACAAATAATGAGATTTTTCTAGTGTGCTTAAGTTTCTTCATTT
>JAYZIH010000044.1:0-3436 GCA_036165695.1 Pseudomonadota bacterium
GCAGAGGCTTATGCTAATGAAGTTATACCGCAAGCAAGAGGTGAAGCAGCAAGGATGATACAAGATGCAATTGCTTACAAGGAACGTGTGATTGCTAACGCAGAAGGTGAATCAACAAGATTTGAAAAATTGTTGACTGAATATAGAAAAGCACCTGAGGTTACTAGAAACAGATTATATCTGCAGGCTGTAGAATCAGTATTATCAAATAGCTCTAAGATTATGATTGATGTAAAAGGTGGAAATAATCTTCTATTTTTGCCACTAGATAAGTTAATTAATCAAAATACTAATATTGATGATGAGGACCAGAGTTCTGTAGAGGAGTTGTTAAATCAGAATTCAGATAGTAATTCATCAGGTTCAATTAGAGAGGAAAGATAACATATGAATAAGTCTTTAGTTATTTTATTAGGTGGTCTATTTTTCATTTTATGGAGTACTGTCTTTTATGTTAAAGAAACTGAAAAAGCTATAGTATTTCAACTTGGTGAGATTAAAAGAGATAACCTAGCTCCTGGAATTCATTTTAAAGTCCCTTTTGTTAACAATGTGAAAAAATTTGATGCACGAATTTTAACATTAGATGCAAAACCTGAGCTATTTCTAACTAGTGAGAAAAAGAATATGGAGGTTGATTTTTTTGTTAAGTGGAGGATAGCAAACGAAAAAACCTATTATAAAGCGACACTTGGTGACCGAGTACGTGCTGAATCAAGAATTACACAGATTGTTAAAGATGAGCTAAAAAATCAGTTTGGTATTAGGACTATTCAACAGGCAATAAGTGGCGAGAGAAAGCAGATAATGAGCACATTAGAAGAAAAGGCTCAAATACTTGCCTCAGAACTTGGAATACTTTTAGTAGATACAAGAATTAGTAGGATAGAGTTACCAAATGAAGTTAGTGAATCTGTATACGACAGAATGAGAGCAGAAAGAAGTAGGACTGCAAAAGATTTTAGAGCAAGAGGACAGGAAACAGCTGAGAAAATTAGAGCTGAGGCTGATAAAAGAAAGACTATAATTATCGCCGAAGCATATCGTACTGCAGAGAAAGAAAGAGGTTTAGGTGATGCAAAATCTGCTAAAATTTACGCAAATGCATATAATAAAGACCCTGAGTTTTATTCATTCACAAGAAGCTTAAATGCTTATATTAAAACGTTCAGAGGGAAAAACGATTTCCTTATAGTAGAGCCTGATTCTGAGTTTTTCAAATATTTTAAAGGCAACAAATAATTATATAAAGATATATTAATGAATAAGTGGATGCTACCAGAAGGTGTTGAAGATATTTTGCCGGAACAGGCAATCTGGCTTGAAGAAAAGAGGAGAAAAATAATTGATACATTTATTTCTTCTGGGTATAGCCTAATTATAACCCCCCTTATAGAATTTGCAGACTCATTATTATTAGATAATAGTAGTGACCTTGACATACAAACTTTTAAAGTAACAGATCAATATAGTGGAAAACAATTAGGCATAAGAACTGATATAACAACACAAGTAATTAGGTCTTATATAAATAATAATGAAAAAAACTCCATTGGAAAATTTTGCTACTTTGATCATGTCTTAAGGACAAGAAATAATAATAATCAATCAAGAATACCAATACAAGTTGGAGCGGAGCTATTGGGGAAATCTGGAATAGAAAGTGATGCAGAAATAATAATATTGATGATTAATATTTTGAAGAGCATTACTGGAAAGAAAATATTTATAGACCTAGGTCATGTAGGAATATATAAGTATCTAATTGAGAAAGAAGATATATCAAAGAATGAGAAAAATGATATATTTAATTTAATTAAAGCAAAGTCATCTGCTGAATTAAAAGATTACATACAGAAAACTTCTGTAAACGATGATTTAAAAAATGCACTCATTGCGCTCCCAAAAATGCATGGGAATATAGAGAATATTGAAAATGATACAGAAATTCTTTTTGCTTTTGGAGATGAAGTTACTAATAAGATAAATTATTTAAAAAGTCTTTCTGATTTAATTATAGAAACACATGGTGATGTTACTATTAAGTATGATTTATGTGAGTTTAAAGGCTTTGATTATGAAAATGAACTCGTATTTAGTGCTTTCTTTGAAGATAGCACAGACCAGTTTGCTGTTGGAGGACGATATGATGGACTAATTGATAAGATTCAAGGAGTGGGCTTTAGCTTTGATATTAGGAGACTTCTAAAATCTTATTAATTATGGAATAAGTTACATGAATACTATTGCAATTTTAGGAACACAGTGGGGAGATGAAGGTAAGGGGAAAATAGTCGACCTACTTACTGAATGCTCAGATGCTGTTGTTCGATTTCAAGGTGGCCATAACGCTGGTCATACACTAGTAGTAGACGGAAAAAAGACAGTCTTACATTTAATCCCTTCTGGAATTTTGCATTCAAATGTTTTATGCGTAATAGGAAATGGTGTTGTTTTATCATTAAGTGCTTTAAATGAAGAGATTGAGTTGCTAAGTTCAAATGGGATAGATGCCAGTAAAAATTTATTAATCTCTAAAGAATGCCCATTGATATTGCCTTCACATATTGGGCTTGATTTAGCAAGAGAAAAGAAAAAGGGAAAATCAAAGATTGGTACAACAGGAAGAGGCATAGGTCCAGCATATGAAGATAAAATATCTAGACGAGCTTTAAAGCTTGGAGACCTAAGTGATTCAAAATCTTCCCATGAAAAATTATCCGAAATCCTTGATTACCATAATTTTATTTTAAAGAACTATCACAATGCTCAGACTTACAATGTAGATCTTATGCATAAAGAATTACTGGGGTTCTATGAAAAATATAAAACCTGTGTCATTGATACTGTGCAACATATACATAATCTTATTTCAAATAATAAAAAAATAATATTTGAAGGGGCACAAGGAGCGTTATTAGATATAGATCACGGAACTTACCCTTTTGTTACTTCGTCAAACACAACAGTTGGTGGAATTTTTACTGGAACTGGAATTGGTAGAAAAGATCTTGACTATGTTTTAGGTATAGTTAAAGCATATACTACGAGAGTAGGTTCAGGACCATTTACTACAGAGTTGTTCGATGAAAATAGTAAAATGCTTTCTGAGCGTGGAAATGAGTTTGGTGCAACTACTGGTAGAGCTAGAAGATGTGGGTGGCTTGATTTAATTTCGTTAAAGAAAGTAATTCAGAGCAACAGTATAGATGGAATATGTTTAACAAAATTAGATGTATTAGATACTTTTAAAGAGATAAAGATATTGTGTTCTGAAAATAGTTACGAGAGCTTTGAGGGGTGGGAGCAAAGTACTGTAGGGGTTAATAACTTTTCTGACCTCCCCCAAAAAGCTAAGGATTATATAAAATTTATTGAAGACTCTTTAGGCGTACCAGTTGATATAATATCAACGGGACCTAGTAGGGAGCAAAAT
>JAYZIH010000045.1:0-3249 GCA_036165695.1 Pseudomonadota bacterium
GCCGAAGAAGAAGAATCTGAAAGCTAAATTATCTGTAAATTATGAAAAATAATATTAGAATTGCAATTGATGCTATGGGCGGAGATGGAGGACCTAGCGTTATTATGCCTGCAATAAGTAATTTCCTTAATGATAATAAAGAAGTGAGTGTTACAGCTTATGGAGATGAAAATTTTTTAAATCAATACGTGACAGGTTTCAAAGACAATATAATTGACAGACTAGATGTAGTTAATACGCAAGATAATATTAGTAGTGATGAAAGTCCTGTTTCAGCACTTAGAAATAAAAAAAAATCTTCTATGAGACTTGCTATTGAGTCAGTTAACAAAAAGGAATCAGATGCTTGTGTAAGTGCTGGCAACACAGGAGCACTAATGGCTATATCTAAGTACGTGCTAGGAACACTAAAGGGGATAGACAGACCAGCCATTGAGACTATGCTTCCATCTTTAAAAGGACACACACACGTACTTGATTTAGGTGCGAACGTTGACTGTAAAGCTGAGCATTTATATCAATTTGCAGTAATGGGGTCTGTATTATGTATGGTTTTAGATGACAATGAATCTCCAAAAGTAGGATTGTTGAATGTTGGTCAGGAGTCTATCAAAGGAAATGTACAGGTAAAAGAAGCTGATCTTTTATTAAAAAAAGGAAAATTAAATTATATTGGATATGTCGAAGGAGATGAGATTTTTTGTGGAGATGTCGATGTGGTAGTATGTGACGGTTTTATAGGAAATATAGCACTAAAGACTAGCGAGGGGATTGCAAAGTTTATGGGAAGACGTTTAAAAGATGAATATACAAAAAATTTGTTTACAAAAATTGCAGGTGTATCATCAGCGAGAGTTATAAACTCATTTAAAAAAGTTGTTGACCCTAGACGTTACAATGGAGCTAGTTTACTTGGACTAAAAGGAGTAATAGTTAAAAGTCATGGTGGGGCTGATCAATTAGCATTCGAATGTTCTTTGGAGATGGCCTTGAAGGAAGCTATACAAGCAGTACCGTCATGTATAGATTCAAAACTAGAAGAACTGTTAAGGTAATTATATGTATTCAACTATTATCGGCACAGGTAGTTATTTGCCAAAAAAAATTCTCACAAATAAAGAAATGGAATCTATGGTAGACACTACGGATGAATGGATTTATGAGAGAACAGGTATTAGGCAAAGACATATCGGAAGCGAGGAAGAATCAACGTCTTATATGGGGTTTGAGGCTGCTAAAGAAGCACTAAAGTCAGCAAATATAAAAAAAGATCAAATAGATTTAATTATTGTTGCAACCACAACACCTGATAAAGTTTTCCCTAGCACTGCGTGTATAATACAAAATTTACTAAATATTAAAGCGCCTGCTTTTGACATATCTGCTGCTTGCACGGGTTTTATTTATGCATTAAGTATAGCTGATGTTTATATAAAATCTGGTTTACATAAAAATGTCCTAGTGATTGGTTCAGACAAGTATTCAGACATAATAGATTGGAAAGACAGGACTACATGCGTTCTTTTTGGTGATGGTGCTGGGGCTGTAGTTTTGAGTGAGGCAAATCAACCTGGGATATTGTCTACAAATATCCAAGCTGATGGAAAATATAATAATTTGCTAACCGTTTCAAATGATTATATAGAAATGAGGGGTAATGAAGTATTTAAGGTGGCAGTCAAAACTTTGGGTAATTTAGTTGATGAAACCTTAAAAGAAAATAAAATGAAAAAAAGTGATATTGATTGGCTGGTGCCCCACCAAGCTAACCTTAGGATAATTTCAGCAACTGCAAAAAAATTATCAATGCCAATTGAACAAGTTGTTGTAACTGTAGGAGAACATGGGAATACCTCTGCAGCCTCTATACCTCTAGCACTTGATAAAGCTGTCAAAGATAATAGAATAAAAAGGAAACAAATTGTTTTATTAGAAGCTTTTGGTAGTGGCTTTACATGGGGTTCTGCATTATTAAGGTATTAATCATTGAGAGATAGTTTAGATATACAATCATATATAAAATCTACAACAACTAAACCTGGCGTATATAGAATGCTAAATACAGGGGGTGAAGTAATCTATGTAGGAAAAGCGAAAAATTTAAAAAAAAGAATTTCTACATACTTTAATAAATCAGGACATACAAACAGAATAAAAAAGATGATAGGGCAAATAAGCTCTATTGAAACAACTATTACCAAGTCTGAATCTGATGCACTATTACTAGAAAATGTCCAAATAAAGAAATATAAGCCAAAGTTTAATATTCTATTGAGGGATGATAAATCATACCCTTATATATATGTCGATACATCACACCCATATCCAAGATTATCTTTTTACAGAGGAAAAAGAAAAAAGATAGGTAAAATGTTTGGTCCATTTTCTAGCGTACACTCAGTTAGAGAAACAATAAATATCTTGCAAAAAATATTTAAAATAAGACAGTGCAGCGATAGTTTCTTTCGAAATAGAAAAAGGCCTTGTCTCCAGTATCAAATTCAAAGATGCTCAGCACCATGTGTAGATCTAATAAAAGAGGACTCATATAAAAATGATATTGATATGTCAATAAAGTTTTTAGACGGTAAAAATGAAGAAATTATTAGTCTTCTTATAAAGAAAATGGAAGAGTTTTCAAAGCTATGTAAATATGAAGAAGCAGCTTTATGTAGAGATCAGATTAATTCATTAAGGCAAACAATTAAATCTAGCGATATTAGTAATGAGAAAGGAGATTTAGATATTATTGCAGCGCATATAGAGAAAACATCGTCATGCATTCAAGTTTTTAATGTTAGAAATGGGATTAATTATGGAAATGAAATTTTTTATCCAAAGATAAATGAAGATACAAATACTTCAACACTATTAAGTTATTTTATTGCTCAATACTACATGAATCGTCGTATACCAAAAGAAATTATCCTAAGTGGCAAAACAAATGATGAAGAAATACTAAAAAAAGTTCTCTCAAATAAAAAAAGATCTAGTGTAAAAATTTCTACTTCTGTAAGGGGAAAAAGACAGAAATGGGTTTCAATGGCAATCAATAACGTCAAATCATCAATACTTATAAAGAAACTAAATAAAAAAGATATATTTGAAAGATTTATTGCTTTACAGGACGATCTTAACCTTTGTGATGTGCCAAATACTATTGAGTGTTTCGATATAAGTCATACTTCTGGCGAGTCACCTGTTGGCTCGTGTGTAGTTTTTAACTTAGATGGTTTTAATAAGAATGAG
>JAYZIH010000046.1:0-13876 GCA_036165695.1 Pseudomonadota bacterium
GATTTACTTATTACCAAAACTTGATCACAACCGACACCATATTGTCGGGAAGACAAATCCCTTATTAATTTTTTAGAGATTTTTATATTATTTTTAAGTAGATCTAGGATAATAAAGTCATTACCCAAGCTCTGCATCTTAGTAAAATTTATTTTCCTTTTTCTCCCTGTTTTTCTCATATTAAAATCTCTTTGTCATAAAGGTCTTCTAGGCTATCTCTATCTCTAATTTTGATATGCTTACCTTTTCTTATTAATACTTCAGCTGCTCTTCTTCTAGAATTATAGTTACTAGACATGCTTGAAGCATAAGCTCCACATGATTTAATTACTAGTATATCTCCTTGCTCCACATTGATTTCTATATCTTTCAAAAAAAAATCTGAGCACTCGCACACTGGACCAACAATATCACATAATATTTTTTCTCCAGTATTACCTGACTTGATATTAGAAATCTCATGTATAGATTGATATAAAGCTGGTCTTATTAGGTTATCCATACCAGCATTAACAACTACAAAATTTTTGGTTTTTGTTTTCTTAACATACTCAACTTGGGTTAATAAATAGCCGGCATTACCAACTATTGATCTTCCAAGTTCTAAAATAAAATCTAAATTTTGCATCTTATTTTTTTCAATTGCAGCAACAATACTTTTTCCAAAAAAATCTAATTCAGGTGGATTTTCATTAGTATAATTTATACCTAAACCACCTCCCATATTTATTAGCTCAATGTTTGCACCCATAGATGTTACCTCATTATAAACATTAGCAATAAATTCAATCGCAAGAATAAAAGGCTCAACACTTAATATTTGTGAACCTATGTGGTAATGAATTCCTATTAAATTAAGATTATTTGACTCTATTGCATAAGAAAATACATCATTCATGTCTTCTCTAGAAATACCAAATTTACTATCTTCATGACCAGTAGCTACATATGAATGTGTATCTGTATCAATATTCGGATTAATTCTAATAGCAATTGGAGCTCTTACACCTAATTCATTAGAAATTCTTTCAATCCTAAATAGTTCTTCTATTGATTCAACATTAATGCAACGAATATTTAGATTTAAACTTTCAATTATTTCATCTCTAGTTTTCCCTACGCCAGAATATACAATCTTATTTGTATTTGAATTGATTTTTGCGACTCTATGAAGCTCGCCAAGAGAAACAATATCAAAGCCAGCTCCAAGATTATTTAAACAGTTTAAGATACTTAAATTAGAATTTGCTTTTACTGCATAATATAAATGTCTTTTTTCAGAACAGAAACTATTACTAATAGCATTAAAATTTTTAATAATAGTTTCTTCTGAATATAAAAAACAAGGGGTTCCATATGTTAATGCAATATCACTAACACTAACATTATCGATTTTCATGTCATCTTTAAAGAATTCTTCACTCATTACTTTAAGTTATAACTATACTCGTCTGGTAAATATAAATCACCACTTTGCCCACATGACCCTAAAATAGTAAAGGTAAAACAAATAGCTAAAATAAATACTATAATCTTAACGTTCATGATCTGCTAGAATTTTTTCGGCGAAGCTTATTTGCTCTTCAACAGATTCAAAGGATGTGCTTCCCTGTGTCTTTTTATTTTTAATAGAACCCTCAACTGTCAAAAAATCATATACATCATTAGAAATTAAATCTGAAACCTTTTTATACTCCTCAATTGGAACTTCATTAAGCTTTAGATTATTTTCTATAGAATATGCAACTAGTTTTCCAACAGATTCATGAGCATCTCTAAACGGAAGACCTTTATTTACAAGGTAATCTGCTAAATCTGTAGCTGTAGAAAAATTACTACCTGCCTCTTTTAAAACAACATCTTCATTTAACTCTAAATTTTTTAAAACCTCTCCCATAGCTTCAAGGCAATCTATAGATGTGTCTTCCGCAGAAAATAAGGCTCTCTTATCTTCTTGATTATCTCTGTTATAAGACAAAGGCTGTGCTTTCATAATAACTAAAATATTTGATAAATCACCATATACTTTACCAACTTTACCTCTAATTAATTCACAAACATCAGGATTTTTTTTCTGGGGCATTATAGAAGAACCTGTGCACACACTATCAGATAAAGTTACAAAGTTATACATACTTGAGCACCATAAAATTATCTCTTCAGAAAATCTAGATAAATGCATCATTAATATACTTGCACAACTAATAAATTCTATAACAAAATCTCTGTCACTGACGCTGTCAAGTGAATTATGTGAAGGCCCCTCATTAAAATCTAACTCATCTGAAACCATCTTTCTATCTAGAGAAAATGAGGTTCCTGCCAAAGCTGCAGACCCTAATGGGCAAAATTCAACAGAAGAAATAGCACAATCTAAAAATCTTTGTTTATCTCTCTCTAACATAAAAAACCATGACATCATTACATGTCCGAAGGTAACTGGTTGTGCAATCTGTAAATGTGTAAAACCAGGCATAATACTTTTTGAATATTTTTTTGCTAGAGTTAAAATTTCTTTCTGAATATCTGCTATAACTTCACTTATAATAAATGAAGTGTCTTCGGTATAAAGTCTTAAATCAGTAGCAACTTGGTCATTTCTTGACTTTCCAGTATGGATTTTTTTAGCAGTATCACCAATAAGTTTAACTAACTCGTTCTCAATAGTCATATGAATATCTTCTAAATTATCTGAAAAACTAATCTGATTTTTTTCAAACATTTCATCCAATTTTTCGATAGCACCTAGAATTTCTTTAAGTTCAGCTTCATTTAAAACACCTATTTCTTTTAGCATTTTAGAATGGGCAATAGTAACCCTTAGGTCATATGGCCATAACCTATAATCAAAGGCAATTGAAGATGTGAAAGACTCTACAAACTCATTTGTCTTTCCTTTAAACCTTCCACCCCATGGTTTTTTTGTGTTATTGGACACTATAAAATGCTATTTTAGTGAAATCATATATGATTATAACACTAAGTTATGGTTATGGACGAAAGTAAATGTTAAAAAAATTAAAAATTGCGACTCGAAAAAGTCCCCTAGCTCTATGGCAAGCTAACCATGTCAAAAATTTAATAGAATCTCTTGATACATCAATTTCAGTAGAGCTAGTTAAAATTACTACTCAAGGCGATAAAATTCTTGATAAACCTCTAAATGATATTGGAGGGAAGGGTCTTTTTTTAAAAGAGTTAGAAGAGTCTATTTTAATAGGTAACACTGATATTGCTGTTCACTCAATGAAAGACATTCCGGCAAGTATGCATGAAGATCTAGAAATATCTGCAATACTCAAACGAGAAGATGCAAGGGACATCTTAATTTCAAAAAAATATAAGTCTTTAGAAGAATTCCCAGCTAAATCATTTATAGGAACTTCAAGTGTAAGAAGAATATGTTTTATAAATTCTCTTTATCCTGGAATAGGAATAAAGAATATCAGGGGAAATGTAGATACAAGAATAGCTAAACTAAATAATTTAAATCTTGATGGACTTATTCTTGCAGCAGCTGGAGTACATAGACTAAATTTAAATAAAGACATAGCTATGTATTTTAATATTGATAACTGGGTTCCAGCCATTGGTCAAGGAGCAATCGGTATTCAAATAAAGAGAGGTTCAAAGGATTTAAAAAAATTAATTTCAAATCTAAATCATAGTCATACAAGTATATGTGTAAATATAGAAAGACAAGTAAGTAAATATTTTGATGCAGATTGTAGTACACCACTTGGAGCTTTTGCATCTATACATGATGATAAAATAAAATTAAATGCAATGATTGGTAATCCAACAAATAATAAAATTGTATATGATAAACTTGAATTTCCAATTAAAGAGCACACAAATTCTGGGACCTTGCTAGCAGAAAAACTTAGTAGAAAATATATGAGCATTAAATAAATATGCATATTTTAGTTACACGTCAAATAAGAGAAGCAGAAATTTTTTCTAAAATGCTAAAGAGCAAAAATATTAGTCATTCAATTTTCCCTTCAATTGAAATAAAAAATATAAAAATATCAGATGACTCAATTAATTATCTTTCTAGCTCAGATGTTTTAATATTTACAAGTAAGAACTCTTTTATATCAATAAAAGATATAATGAAGAATATAGAACTAAGTACAAAAAAGATTATAACGATAGGTTTGCCAACTAAGTTATTAATTGAAAATGAGGGTTACAATGTAGAAATTTACCCAGAAGAAGAATATTCAAGTGAAGAATTAATAAAAATTATAAAAGATAAAGATATGTTTAATGGTAAAAAGATATCTATTATAAAAGGTGAGGGAGGAAGGTCTGAACTACAAGATTTCTTTCTAAGCCGTAACTATAGGTATCAAGATATTATATGCTATAAGAGGCTAGTGCCAAGTAAAATTGGGTCTAACCTTAGCGATATCCTAAATAAAACTACTCATATCTGTATTACAAGTACTGACATTATAAAAAACATGGTAGGAATAGTTGGCGCGGATAAGTTAAAAAAATTTATATTAATAGTAGGTAATGATAGAATAGCTAAAGAATGCAGTAAACTATTAGGGATAAATAACTTTATAATTTCTCGTAACCCAAGCAATAAAGAAATGTTAGAAACAATATTAAGAACAAATGAATAAAATTTTTAATTATATATCTATCGTTACACCAATTCTTTCAATATTGATTTTTTTATATCTAGTGAACTCACTTTTTGGTGGACTTTTCTCTGAAAAAGAATGTCATACTGCATGTACAACCACTTTATATTGGTTATGCTTTGTTTTATCTGTGTTATCAGTATTTTCATCCTTAAAGAGTAAAAAATTCTTTATAGAAAAAAAATTATTTATTATTCTTCCTTTGTCTAACTTATTAATTTTGATTATTTTAGTGACTATTTTAGGTGTAGGCGTTTTGACCTAAGCATTTCCAATTTCAACTTCATTAACAATCCATCTTTTCCCTAGAAGTTCAGCTATATTTTCTGGTATCTGTTCACTACATTTTGTTACTTCTGGAATTAATTTATAATCTTCAGCTATATTTGCTATCTTATAACTAACAGCACCTTTCTGTCTTTTACCTAGTAATTCTCCTGGACCTCTGATATTTAAATCTTCTTTAGCTATTTCAAAACCATTAACAGATTTTCTTAAAATATCTATACGGTTATGCGCAATGTCACTTAAACCAGATTTATATAGAAGTATACATGTGCTTTTATCTTTTCCTCTTCCTACTCTACCCCTTAATTGGTGTAATTGTGATAAACCCATTCGCTCAGCATTCTCTATTATAATTATAGTTGCATTAGTAACATCTAGCCCAACTTCAATGATTGTTGTTGATATAAGTAAATTAATGTTCTTATTTCTAAAATCATTCATTACTGATTCTTTTTCTTTTAATTTCATTCTTCCATGAAGTAAACCTAAATTTATATTAGGTAAAGTACTTCTTAAATCATTATAAGTTTTTACTGCTGCTTTACATTCTAATAGATCAGATTCTTCGATTAGTGGGCAAACCCAGTAAACCTGAGAACCGTTTGCGCAGGCAGTCTTAATTTTTCTAATAACCTCATCTCTTCTATCTTCACATATGGCTTTAGTATCTATAGGTTTTCTTCCTTTTGGCATCTCATCAATAATAGAATATTCTAGGTGACCGTATAGAGTCATAGCTAACGTTCTAGGTATAGGGGTTGCTGTTAAAATTAACTGATGAGGAAATTTATCCTTATACTTTCCTTTTGAAGAAAGACTCATTCTTTGGTGAACTCCAAACTTGTGTTGTTCATCAACAATAACAAAAGCAAGATTTAGGAAATCTACCTCACTTTGTATCAATGCGTGAGTTCCAACAAGAAAGTTAATGTTTCCAAGTCTTATATCTTCCCTTATTATCTCCTTTTCCTTAGAGCTCATATTTCCATATAAAAGTGAAACTTTTACATCGAAACTCTTAAATAATTGTTTCACATATTGATAATGCTGGATTGCTAGTATTTCAGTTGGCGCCATAAAAGCAACCTGATAATTTTCTTTAATTACATGCAAAGCTGCAAATAAAGCTACGATAGTCTTTCCGGAACCAACATCTCCTTGGACTAATCTTAGCATTGGAGATCCTTTGCTCATGTCAAGATTAATCTCTTCAATTACGTTTTCTTGAGCTTTTGTTAACTTGAATGGAATCTGTGAAATTAGTTTGGCATTTAGTTCATCATTATTTTTAATCTGAAAAGATTTTAAATTATTATTATATATTTTTATTCTTCGAAAACTAAGCTGATGTGCTAAAAGCTCTTCAAAAATTAACCGCCTTCTGTATTTTGATATACTATCATTGAACTTATTTATATCGTCATATTTTTCTGGTATGTGTATCTTTACTAAAGACTTTCCTATGTCTTCAAGTTTATATTCTTCTAAAATACTTTGCGGCAGAACTTCTTTCAATAAAATTTTTTTTTCATGTAAAAGTTTTATAGCTTGTTTTATAAGTTTTCTAATACTTGCTTGTCTCAACCCATCCGTTATAGGATATATTGGTGTGTAGGTATCTTCTAGTATTAATTCTTTAATGTCATCAATGATTCTGTACTCAGGATGTATGAATTCTTTAATATTTTTTGTTACCTTTAGCTCGCCGAAACATTTTATATATTTTCCTTCTTTAAAGCTTTTAATTTGATCTTTATTAAAATGAAAAAATCTTATTTGAATTGACCCAGTTTCATCTGATGCTTTTATAATTAACATTCTACGTCTATAAAAGACTACATTTACTTTTTCAATTTTTACACAAATTTGTAATAATTTCTTTTCTTCTAAATCAGATACCTTAGTTATCTTAGTTTTATCATGATATTTTATTGGAAGATGGAAAAGTAAGTCTTCTACTTCCTTAATGCCTATTCTTAATAACTTTTCAGTTATCTTTTCTCCTACACCTTTTAAATCAGAAAGCTTTAGACTCATTAGGTCATAATTTTGCTATAGCATCTATTTCAATTAAAGCATCTTTTGGTAACTTACTAACTTCTACGACTGCCCTCGCAGGAAAAGGTTTAGGAAATATTTTTTCCATATGCTGATTAACATTAGGGAAATAGCTGAGATTTACTAAATAAACATTAAGTTTTAATACGTTAGTGAGCGATGAACCGCTTTCTTTTAAAACAGCTTCTAAATTATTAAATACCTGAATTATTTGTTCATCTATCTCACTTGAAATAATTTCCATTTTGTCAGGAATTAAAGGAATTTGACCAGATAGAAATACTAAATCTCCCAATGCAACTGCTTGTGAATAAGCGCCAATTGCTGATGGGGCTTTATCTGTTTGTATATATTTTTTTTCCATCTATTAATCTTAACCCAAAGTTCTTGTAACTTTATTAATATTCTCTAGTTTCCTCAAATTCTTTATTACTTCGGCAAGATGCGTCCTATCCTTAACATCAATTATAAATGAAAATGATGCAAATGGGCTATCAACTTCATAAAATCTAACATTTTCAATATTACAAGATGAGTTTGTGATTGTTTCTGCAACTTTTGCTAACACACCTCTTTCATTATTTGAGGTTACTCTAATATCAACTGGGTAGTCCCCTTGAATTTTTTCCGACCATTCAATATTAATCTTTTTCTTAGGGTTCTTTTTTATATTGTGGCATCCTGAACGATGGACCATAAATCCATTGCCCGAAGACATAAGTCCAACGATATCGTCGCCGGGTATAGGATGACAACATTTTGCATAATTAATTACCATCCCTTCTGTGCCCTTGATTGCAAGTCTCTGCTTTGGTTTATTTCTTAAAAATTTTATAAGCCAGTCTTTATAGTTTTTAGAAAGGGTAGTTTCTTTATTTGTTAAATCTTTTGCAGCTAGATGTGGGATAATATTCCCTAGTCCAACTCCAATGAATAATTCTTTAGTATTAGAGACGTCATAATCGCTTAGTACCTTATTAATTAATTCCCTAGATACACTATCATAACTTGTACCATAATCATTAAGAGCCTTTTCTAATATCCTCCTGCCAAGGTCTTCCGCTTGTGTATCTTGTAAGTTCCTTAAATAACTTTTTATATTAGTTCTTGCTTTTGCTGTTACAACAAACTCTAGCCATGAAGGGTTTGGCTTACCTAGTGGTGAAGTAATAATTTTAACTGTCTGACCACTTGAAAGTGTTGCACTAAGTGGAACATTTATTCTGTCTACTTCTGCAGATATACATTTATTGCCAATATCAGTATGAACAGCATATGCATAGTCAATAACACTTGCACCATAAGGAAGTTGTTTAATTTCTCCCTGTGGCGTAAAAACATAAACTTCATCAGGGAAAAGATCTACTTTTACGTTCTCTAAGAAATCAAAGGAATTGGAGGTGGACTTTTGCATTTCAATAATACTCTTAAGCCAGTCTCTTGCAAAAGCTTGCGCTGTAGAATGTCCTGTAGATTTATATTGCCAGTGTGATGCAATACCAGACTTAGCAAATTGATCCATATCCCTTGTTTTAATTTGTATCTCGATAGGTATTGCATTTGGACCGAAAAGTACAGTATGTATTGCCTGATAACCATTTGATTTTGGAATAGCAATATAATCTTTAAACCTCCCAGGAACAGGCTTATACAAGTTATGTATTGCTCCTAAACTTCTATAACATGCATCAATTGATGGGACTATAACTCTAAATCCATATATATCATAAACATCCTTAAAACTTGCTCTCTTCCTTTTCATCTTTTTATAAATACTATAAGGATTTTTTTCTCTACCTATAATAGTAGCTTTAATATCAATATCATTAAGTCTGTTTAGAATATTTATCTTTGTTTTATCAACTAGCTTCCTTTTATTGCCACGATTTTTCTTAACTGCTTCTACAATTATTCTATATCTTAAAGGACATAAAGCTTTAAAAGATAATTCTTCAAGCTCAAGCCTCAAAGCATTCATCCCTAAACGTAAAGCAATAGGTACATATATTTCTAAAGTTTCTTTTGCTTTACGTTTCTTCTTCTCAATTGATAGAAACTCACTTGTTCGCATGTTATGAAGACGATCAGCAAGTTTTAGAAGTATAACTCTTAAATCTTTAGACATAGCAAGCATCATCTTGCTAAAGTTCTCAGCTTGTTCTTCTGCTTTTGAGGAAAATGAAATGTTATCTAATTTGGTAACTCCATCAACAAGTTTTGCAACTTCTTTACCAAAATTATTTTCTATATTTTTTGAACTTATATCAGTATCTTCAACAACATCATGTAAAATTGCAGCAATAATACTCGATACGTCCATTTTCATTTCTGCAAGTATTAAAGCAACTGATACTGGATGACTTATGTATGGTTCTCCTCCAGCTCTAACCTGACCTGAGTGGCTTTTTTTACTAAATTCGTAAGCAATTTTTATTTTATAGACTTGATCTTGATCTAAATACTTTTGACACTTAATTAATAAATTATTTAGCTCTGTATCTGAAGTAGCATCACTAGAATTATTAGTTATAGGTAGTTTTAATATATCTCCCATACGTACTTTTCTCTATCTCATGTTTGTTGGGAATCAGCGTCTTCTTGATTACTATCCTCTTCATTCACTGGATCTTTTACTTCTTCATTATTGTTATCAATTGAGTCTTTAGCCTCTGCTGATGACTCTGAAGTTTCTTCACTAGCTTCCTGTGGTGATAATTCTTCACTGGCTTGCAACGAATCTTGTTCAGCTAAATCTTTAGGCACTTGATCAGTGTTTTCGTTCAGTAATGCTCCAATCTCTTCTTCTACTTCTTTATTATCGAATCTTTCTTCGCCTTCATTTATTATTGGTTGTTCATTAAGTATTTCTTCAGTAATATTTCCCTCTGCAATCTCTCTTAAAGCTACTACAGTTGCCTTATCATTATCCCAGTCAATAGTAGATTCCTTCCCATTCATCAATTGTCTAGCTCTTTTACTAGCAACTCTTACTAAATGGAAACGGTTCTCTACCATTTCTAGGCAGTCTTCTACAGTTATTCTTGCCATTTAATACTCCTTATTTTCCTTCTTTTATAATAGTACTTTAAAACATACTTTGTATCAAAAATTCTTTCTCTTGAGTTACAAATTTTGATTCTCTATCCTGAACATAACCTTTTAATACAATGCTAGCATCATCAAAATTGTCATTTATTAGAATGTAATCAAAATTTTTAGCTTGTTTAATCTCATGTGCAGCATTATTCATTCTTTTTGTTATAGTGTCCTTGTTATCTAAATTCCTTTTTTTTAATCTACTTTCAAGCTCTACGATACTTGGGGGAAGAATAAAAATACTCCTTGAATTTGGAACCTTTTCTTTAATTTTATATGCACCTTGGTAATCTATCTCCAGGATTACAAAATTTCCACCATCTAAATAAGTATTTATCTGGTCTATTGGGGTTCCATAATAATGGTCATATACATTAGCATATTCAATAAATTTATTATCTTTCAATTTTTTTTTAAATTCAGGTGGGCTAATGAAGAAATAATCTTGCCCATCAACCTCACCGACCCTAGGATTTCTAGTTGTATAAGAAATAGATATCTCAATGTTGTCCTCACTACTTATGCTTTTAATTAGGCTAGTTTTTCCAGCACCCGATGGAGCTGAGATAACACAAAGATTTCTATATAGTTCATTATCAAAAGACATAATTTTGTAGCTTAATCTATATGATTATTTAATAGTTAAAGGATACCATCTATTTACTACAAACTCCCCTGAATATGTGTTACAAGGTATTAAATAAAATCCTCCTTTTAAAACGCGTATTGAGCTCTAATTTGTAAGCTGTCTTTATCTTTCTGACTGTTAGAAAAGACTTCATTATCTAAGTCAACTGAGGAGTAGTTGAACATAAACTTTGTTACCTTATTAACATACCAGTTAAGTCCAAGTACTGTTCTATCTGCGTCTACATCTGAGCCTATAGCTGTACCTTCGTCGCCATCTGTAATAGTTACATCTTCATAACGAAGCACAAGCTCAACTGCTCCGATACCACCAGATTTTGGTTTAACTCTGTCAAACTTTCCAGATTGCCATTTATAGGACCTAGATTCACCAGTAAGTATATATGAAAGTTGCCCATAGAATCCGTCCCATTCATAACCAAGTGCGCCAGTTGTTAAATCAACTTGAGTATCAATGTACTCAGCTTGAACAGACATCGGTCCTGTTACATAAGCAGCTTCAAGTCCTAAAACTTCTACGTCACCTGCTGCAGCATCAAATAATGTAACTTTTGAACCAAGGTGCACACCCATACTGAATTCACCAGAAATAGCTGTCCCTTTGTAATCAGCATATCCATAAGAAATTGCAAAATGACCATATTCATTCTTACCAAATTTTGGCGATATACCAACTATTGCTGTGGTATGCCACACTATATCTAGATCAGATGAATCTGTTTTACCAGCATCAAACATAGAAATAGAACCCCAGGCTCTACTTCCTTTGTCGTAAAAACCTAGTTTAACCCCACCGTAATCAGATGGTTTGCCTACAAGGTATGTAACTTTCTCGTTTAACTCATTTAATAACCCTCTTTCGATTGTAGAAATCCATTTTGATGAAGTTCTTTGTTCTAACATCATATCGGCTTTTGTTTTACCAAATGTTGCGTAAAAACCTTTTCTATTATCATACTTAATATAACCTTCATCTAAGTTAGCAGCATCAGAACCAGATAAGATGTCGTAAACCATCGCATAACCCCAATGCTTTGTAACGTTGCCTTTAATATTAATTCTTGTTCTACGCCATTCCGTATCAGTAAAAGAGTTATTGGCTGTGCCATTATGACCGCTGTCCATGCTATCAATATCAAACATTAAACGTCCACCAATAGAAAACTTTTGATTTCCTGATTTAACTTTTATACCACCGCCAGAGGTATTAATACTAAGCTTCTTAGCTTTTGTTTTAACAACTCCAGATTTACTGACTTTGCGGTCTTGTTTTACTGCTTGTTCTAGTGCCTTAATTTTAATTAAAGCATTCTGAAGTTGCTCCTTCATCATAGCTATTTCATGTGCATCAGCATGCACATTTAATGATAAAGGTGCTAGAGCTGCAACAAGAGAAAAGATTATTACCCTCTTAATCATTAGTATATCTCCTTTAATGGTTAGTTTTTCTATGATAATTCTGCTTTAACAAAGCTACAAACTTGTTAAAGAAAAATTAAAATTAAATGAAATATTTATTTCATTTGTGTTACAAAATGTTTTCTTATCTTTTTTAAATAATTAATAATTTTGTAACAAAAGTTTGCGATATTTTGATATTCAAAAAATAAATCATGGAGATTATCGTATGTATAGGAGTATTGTATTATTAACATTATTATGTGGGGTACTTACTAACCATGCAATTGCTAGAGACCAAATTGAAATTGTTGGTTCTTCTACAGTTTACCCTTTTTCGACAGTTGTAGCTGAAAAATTTGGTAAAGAGACAAAATTTAAAACACCAAAAATTGAGAGTACTGGCTCTGGTGGCGGTTTGAAATTATTCTGTTCTGGTGTTGGGACAAAAACTCCTGATTTTACTAATTCTTCAAGAGCAATTAAGGAAAATGAAATTAAAAAATGTCGTGCAAATGGTGTTGGTGATATTGTTGAAGTAAAAGTTGGATATGATGGCATTGTAATGGCTAACGCAAAAAGTTCTCCCACCTTTAAAGTAACAAGAAAAGATGTTTATCTTGCATTAGCTGCTGAAATTCCAGATCCAAGTGGAGCTGAAGTATTTATTAAGAACCCTTATAAAACATGGAAGGATGTGAATCCAATTCTTCCTGATGAACTAATCGAAGTACTAGGCCCCCCTCCTACATCAGGCACAAGAGATGCATTTGTTGAATTAGTTTTAGAAAAAGGTGGTTGCAAAAAATATGGGTGGATTAAAGCGATAAAAAAGAAAGATAAAAAACTTTATAAAGCTAAATGTCATACTATTAGAGAAGATGGTCTATTTATAGAAGCAGGTGAAAATGATAGTCTTATGATTCAAAAAGTTCTTTCTAATCCTAAAGCTTTAGCGATTTTCGGCTTTAGTTTCTTAGACCAAAATACAGATAAAGTTAAAGGAGCAGAATTTGATGGTATAGCACCGACTTTCGAAAATATTGCTAACGGCAAATATTCGGTGGCAAGACCATTATTTTTCTACGTTAAAACAGCTCACCTAGGAGTTATACCAGGTATGAAAGAGTTTGTAGAAATGTTCTTAAGTGATGCCGCTACTGGCCAAGATGGATATTTAGTTGATAGGGGTTTAATCCCAATGCCAGAAAGTGAAAGGTCAAATCTAAATTCTAAAGTTCTTAGTATGAAACTTATTGTTGGAGATATATCACCATCTAAGATGAAGGAAAAGAAATAGGGTTAGCATTTAGGTTTTCTATACCATATAATATTGCGGCAATGGCAACTCCAACCGAAACTTAAAAATTTTTTAAGCTTGCCATTACAGTTGTAATTAACTTGTTTGGTTTAAACGTAGGAGCAGTAAGTGGAAGAAATTAAAAAGACTGATAAATTTACAATATATAAAAAAAAATCTGGCAGATATTGTGTAAAAGATGATGCTAATAAATATCTTAATTCGGAAGATAAAATTAAGATTTTATTAGAGGAGAAGTTAATTAAAATCTCACCAAGAAAATCTCCTCCAAAAACAGAAGAAGCACCTAAGGAAGCAGTTAAAGAAGAAGCACCTAAGGAAGCAGTTAAAGAAGAAGCACCTAAGGAAGCAGTTAAAGAAGAAGCTAAAGAAGAAGCACCTAAGGAAGCAGTTAAAGAAGAAGCTAAAG
>JAYZIH010000047.1:0-2719 GCA_036165695.1 Pseudomonadota bacterium
AATATAAATAACTCTACCTTGAATAGCCTATCTGGAAATTCAAAAACTAATTTTTCTTTAAATCTTTCTTTTGAAGATGATATTAAATATTCTGCAAAAGTAAAAATTAGTAATGTTGAGTATAAAGTCTCAGATAATTTTATATTTAATAAAATAACTGGGTTAATAAATCTTGATAATGGAAGTATAGGAACAGATCAAAAAAACCCAATTACTGGATTACTTAACAATAATAAAATAACTATTAATCTAAGCACTCGTGATAATGGTAATATAGCTTTGAATGGCAAGGCATCCCTAAATAACGAGGGTTATAGAAAAATTAATTACCTAAATAAGTATGTAAATGGAAGTTCAATATGGGAATATAAAGTAATCCTCCCCCCATTTTCATCTTTATCAACAAAACCAATAAAAGTTTATACTAGTTCAAACCTAATAGGTACAAAAGTTATTCTGCCTAGCTTCCTCAATAAAAAATTAAAAAATAAAAGAAATATTAAACTTAATCTAATGATTAATGAAGGAGTAATAAAAGGACTAAGTTTTCATTATAGCTCAATATTAGGCGAATTACGTTTTAATAAAGAAATTAGTGGGTATATTAATTTAAATGGTAATAAGAAAAAGATACCTAACAAAGGTATTGAATTGACAGGAAACATTAAGCGATTAGATATAAATGATTGGTCACAGTTATTTAAGGAAGGAGGCCAGTCGGAATTATATGATTCGCTCAAGAGTGTTAGTATAGGAGCAGATAAATTAATATATAATGATTATGTATTTGAAAATTTCAAAATTAATTTTGATAAACCAAAAAAATCTATAATTTTTAATAATATAAGTTCATATTCAGATTTCTACAATATTAAGATTGTTGGTAGTTATGAGTATGAGAACCAAACAAAAATTACTCTTAAAGCTAATGGGGAAAGCTTAGAAAAGCTTTTAAATTTATGGCATATAAATCATAGTTTAAGAGATTCTAAATTTGAATCGTCTGCAGATTTAAAATGGAAAGGCTCTCCAATTGATTTTTCTAAAAATAATATTTCGGGCTCTATGAACCTTAATTTAAAAGATGGTAGAATTAAAAAAGTTGGCTCAAGAGTATCAAGACTATTAGGACTATTTAATATTGATCTGTTAACTAAGAGGCTCTCATTAGATTTTGATGACGTTACGAGAAATGGATTTAGCTTTAAGAGTATGGTTGGAGATTTTAGAATAGACTCTGGACAATTATTTACAACTAATCTTCTAACCAAAGGTCCGTCTGCTCAAGTTCTAGCTATTGGTACTACAGATATTGTAAATGAAACTTATGATATGAATGTTGTTGCAACACCACAGGTAGGCGAAACACTTCCAGCAATAGCTTTACTTGGAGGCCCAATCGCTGCGGCTGCAACTTTTGCAGCTGAAAAATTAGCTAAAGCGTTTGGAAAGGATATTGATGACTTAATTAAAATTAAATATAGAGTAACAGGGACATGGGATGATCCAATAATAGAAGTAATTGATAAGCCTTTTGACCCTTTAGACGAGGTAGAAGAATTATTTGAATGATTAATAACTTTAAAGTAGCAAGTATACAGATAGCATCAGGTCCAAATGTTGATGCCAATCTACTCCAGATTAAGAATTACATAGAATATGCTTCTAAAGAGGATGTAAAACTTGTAGTCCTACCAGAAAACTTTTCTATGATGGCAAAGGAAGATGCAGACTATCTTTCTATAAAGGAAAAGCTAGGAAAAGGGAAGATACAGGGTTTCCTAAGCAAACTAGCAAAAGAAAACAATATGTGGATTATTGCTGGAACTATTCCTATTGAATCTGATAAAAAAAACAAAGTATATTCAACTTGCATTGCATATGACGATAATGGAGAAGTGGTAGATTATTACCATAAAATCCATCTTTTTGATGTAGATATTCCAGAAAAGGATGAAAAATACAGAGAATCAGATATTTTTACAAAGGGAAGTAAGGTAAAAATTATAGACACACCATTTTGTAAAATTGGTTTAGCAGTTTGCTATGATGTTAGATTTCCTGAACTATTTAGAAAATTTAGCTTAGAAGGCGCTTGTCTAATCACACTGCCATCTGCTTTCACTGCTGTAACAGGGAAGGCACACTGGGAATATTTGCTTAAGTCACGTGCTATTGAAAATTTATCATACTTAATTAGTAGTGCTCAGGGAGGTTATCATGTCAGCGGAAGAGAGACATATGGACACTCCATGATTATAAATCCGTGGGGAAGTGAGTTAGCTAAAATTGATAATGGTTCTGGTGTTATAATCTCTGATATTGATCTTAACTATTTATCTAGTATTAGAAAAAACTTTCCGTGTCTTAAACATAGATCAATAAAATAAACTATTTTTCTATTTTCACTATCTCTGAAAATATAATTTTTATTCTAGTTTTTCCCTTTTTCTTAATAATCTTATATAAAAGTATATTTTCTAATTCTGTGCCAAAAACTGAAAAGTAATTTCTTCTGTCTGTATTATATTCAACACTATATCCTTTATGATCCTTATTATTAATATTAACACTAATATTCTTATTTACGGTATAACTATTTTCCCTATGTTTTCCTTTAGATACAACATTGTAACTATCCTTTAAAAATCCATTATTTATTATAAATAGTATATTTATAGATATTGGATCATACAACTTCTTATCAGATTTAATTTCA
>JAYZIH010000048.1:0-2764 GCA_036165695.1 Pseudomonadota bacterium
TCAAAAATTTAATATTAGATTATTTCTCCGATAATTATATTATATATGCTAAATATTCTATTAGTTTCTTATTGATACTTTCAACTTCTTTTGCGTTAGTTTTTTTTATTAGGGAACTATTTTTTTCCAAAATTATTATATTTAATAATTTTATCCTAAATAGGTTTTTAGGTGCCTTTTTTGGGTTTTTTAAAGCATGCTTATTTATAATTATATTTACCCTTCTTGTAGATCAGTATTATAGCAGTGATATAACAACTATTTTTGGAAATAACTCTCTTTGGTTAGAATTTTTTTATAATTATAGTGTACAATTAGAAAATGTGTGGGATTATTGGAATAGTTAGTGACGATTTTGTTAACCAAAGTATATACGATGGTTTGACGATGTTGCAGCACAGAGGACAGGATTCTACTGGCATTGCTACCTGTCTAGGCAATAATCTTCATCATAAAAAATCAAATGGCTTAGTAAGAGATGCGTATACTGCAATTGATATGGAAAATCTACCAGGAGAAATTGGAATTGGCCATGTACGATATCCAACGGCTGGAAATACAGGAATTGCAGAAGCTCAGCCTTTTTATGTAAATTCACCATATGGAATAGCATTAGCACACAATGGAAACCTTGATAATGCGGAAACACTACGTGATGAACTTTTATTAAATGATAAAAGACATATCCATACACAGTCTGATACAGAAGTTTTGTTAAATATTTTTGCAAATGAACTAATAAAAACGTCTCAAACAAAATTTACTGTAGATGCTTTATTTAAGGCTGTAAATAATGTTCATAATAGATGTTCGGGTGCATACGCTGTTGTTGCAATTATTACTGGTTATGGATTAGTAGCTTTTAGAGACATTCATGGAATAAGACCTCTTGTACTTGGAAGGAAAAAGAATAAAAAAGGATATAGTTACATGGTCGCATCTGAAAGCGTTGCTTTAGATTTAATTGGATATGAGACAGTTAGAGATGTAAAACCAGGGGAGACAATTTTTATTGATGTAGATAATAACTTACATGAAGGTCAATATCCTTCATTTTCTGAATTTACACCGTGTATTTTTGAATATGTATATTTTTCAAGACCAGATTCAATAATAAATGAAGTTAATGTTCAAGAAGCAAGGATGAGGATGGGGAAACAATTAGCAAATAAAATACTGAGAGATTGGCCTGATAATGATATTGATGTAATTATTCCAATTCCAGAGTCAAGTAGAACTGCAGCATTAGAAATGGCTTATAGGTTAAATGTTAATTATAGAGAAGGGTTTATTAAAAATAGATATATAGGTAGAACATTTATCATGCATGGTCAAAAAACAAGGAAGAAGTCTGTAAAATATAAATTAAACCCATTGAAACACGAATTTGAGGGAAAAAATGTTTTGCTTGTAGATGATTCTATAGTAAGAGGTACAACTTCTAAAGAGATTGTACAAATGGCACGAGACTCAGGTGCTAAAAATGTATATTTTGCATCAGCATCACCACCAATTAGATATCCAAATATATATGGTATTGATATGCCAACAAAGAAAGAGTTAATTGCTCATGGAAAAACAACAGAAGAAATATGCTCAGAAATAGGCGCCGATAGATTAATATATCAGAGTTTAGATGACCTAATATATGCCGTTAAAATCGGCAACGAGAAAATAGAAAATTTTGATTGTTCTATTTTTACAGGTGAGTATGTAACAAAAGTTGATCAAAAATATTTTGAAGATTTAGAGAAAACTAGACAATCATCTTAGTAGTAATGGATAAAATTTTTCAATATTTGAGAAAAGTCTATCCTTTTATAGAAAGCTCAGCGTATATACAAGTTAGAATATCAGAACAATTATTATTATATATTGATGGAAAAACAGAGATTGTGTATCCAGTTTCTACATCTAAATATGGCGTTAGTTGTTTAAAAGATAGCAATAAGACGCCTACTGGGGCACATATAGTTTCTGAGAAGATTGGCGATGAAAGTCATATTTATCAAATTTTTAAAGGCAGGCAAGAAACTAACAAAAAGGCAGAACCAATCCTTAAACCTATAGCTTCTGATGAAGATAACATATGCTCTAGAATAATTTGGCTTGATGGGTTAGAAGAAGGGCATAATAAAGGAGGCAATGTTGACTCAAAATCTAGATATATTTATATTCATGGTACACACGAGGAAGGTTTAATTGGGACACCTGCATCTCATGGATGTATAAGAATGAAAAATAAAGATGTAATAGAGCTATATGAAAAAGTTTCTATTAATACTCTGGTGTTTATTATGGAAAAATACAAGGAATGACTTTGAAAGATATAGATAAAAAAAATATAAAAGAAATATTTTCAGCAGGAGTAAACAGGGTATCTGGGTACAACGCTGTTGCTAGCTACTTAAAAGACAATGAGATAGAAGGAAGTTATAAATTAATAGCTATTGGAAAGGCGGCAAGCTCAATGTCATTAGCAATTCTAGAGAATAAAGACATAATTATTAAATCAGGAATAGTTATAACAAAAATAGATCACACAGATAAAAAATTATTAATTTATAAAAATATAAATTGTATTGAGTCAGATCACCCAACACCATCAGATAAAAGTATTATTGCTGGAGAATCTTTAATTAACTATTTAAATAGTTGTAAAGAAAATGATAAATTTATTTTTCTAATCTCAGGAGGAGGATCTAGCCTTGTAGAATCTCTTGTAGATGGATTTTCATTGGAGAATCTTAAGGAAATAACAGGT
>JAYZIH010000049.1:0-4381 GCA_036165695.1 Pseudomonadota bacterium
TTACTTTTAATATCTGCTATTTCTATATTTTTTAGAGGATTTAATTATGGTGTTGATTTCAAAGGGGGTACAGTATTAGAGCTTCATTTTCCTGAAGAAGCACCAATAAAAGATGTAAGAAATAAAATTAAAGAAAAAGGATTTGACCAATTTTCTGTACAGTTTTTTGGAGAAGACAGTGATCTCCTTATTAGACTACCAAATTTAGAATCTACGGATGAGTCAAAACTTAGTAATAAACTTATTTCTGAGCTAGAAAAAGATTTTGAATTTGAAATTAATAGGGTTGAGTTCGTAGGAGCACAAATCGGTGATGAGCTTAGAGATCAAGGTATTACAGCTGCCTTAATTGCATTATTCCTTATTATGGTCTATATAGCTTTAAGGTTTGAATACAGGTTCTCAATCGGAGCTATTTTAGCTTTAGTTCATGATGTTGTCGTAACTCTAGGAGTCTTCTCTATTACTCAAATAGAATTTAACCTCAGTGTTTTTGCTGCAATACTTGCAGTTATTGGATATTCATTAAATGACACGATTGTAGTATTTGACAGAATAAGAGAAAATTTTAAGTCTACAATAAATTCAGATGAAGAAAATAATTCTATTATAATCAACCAATCAATAAATCAGACTTTATCTAGAACTTTAATTACCTCATTCACAACATTATTAGTTTTAATGTCATTAATGATTTTTGGAGGAGAAATATTATTTGGTTTTTCATTTGCTTTAATAATTGGAATTATTGTTGGAACATACTCCTCTATATATATAGCAAGTTCAGCATTACATTTACTTAATGTCTCTGTTAGTGATATAAGACTTGAAGAGCGGGATAAGGAAAGACCATAAGGCGAGCTCTACTTTAAACCTTGGATATTCTTTAAAATATCACTATGTAGGCTTAAATTAGCAGCAATTATATTCCCTGAGTCTAAAAAATTTGTATCACCATCAATATTACTAATATGTCCACCAGCTTCTTGAACAATTATGGAACCTGCAACAATATCCCAAGGCTTTAGATTAAACTCCCAAAAACCATCTAATCTACCGCAAGCTACATATGCCAAATCTAAGGCCGCTGATCCAAGTCTTCTAATCCCCCCACAATTATTATCCATTAAGCTTTTTAAAGTTTTAATATAAATATTAGCGCTATCTTTTTTTCTATATGGTATGCCAGTACCAATTAATGCTGACTGAATTTTATTTGTACTTGTAACTCTAATTTTCTTATCATTCATTAAAGCCCCTCTCCCTTGCTCTGCTGCGAAAAGTTCATTTTTAAAAGGATCATAAATTACACCAAGACACGGAATATTTTTTTTACATAGACCAATGGAAATAGCAAACTGTGGGATACCGTGAATAAAATTTGTTGTTCCGTCTAATGGATCAACATACCAATGATATTCTGAGTCTACAATATTTGAATATCCTTCTTCAGCTGTTAAATTATATTTAGGGTATTTCTTTAATAAGTAATCACATACTATACTTTCTGCTTCTTGATCTGCTTCGGACACAAAATCATGCAAACCTTTAGACGATATTTTCAGCGTATCTAATCTATTATAAAATTTCATTACACTCTTACCCGCGTTCAGAGCTGCGCTGATTGCGGTATTTAGTTGAGGGCTAGAATTTTTTCCTATATTCATCATTTCAATTTATAATTTGATGCTATTATACAGAAAAAATTGCCAAGTAATTAAATTAATGAATATATCTGATAAAATAAAAGTAATTCTAGTTGAGACATCGCACCCTGGAAATATTGGCTCTGTAGCTAGAGCTATGAAAACGATGGGATTTAAAGACCTACTTTTAGTCAATCCAAAATGTGAAATAAATGCACTTTCATATGCAATGGCTTCTAGCGCTAAAGATATTTTAAAGAATGCTTTAGTATCACATAATTTAACTGAATCTTTAAAAGATTTTGATTATGTTATTGGCTCATCTGCTAGAAAAAGAGGTATTTTGATTGATTTTTACTCTCCAAAAGAAGTTGCGAAAGATATTGTTGGGGGAAACCATAAAAATATCTGCATATTATTAGGTAATGAAGCAAGAGGGCTAACTAATGATCAATTGAGTCTATGTGATGCAGCCATTCATATACCCGCGAATAAAAATTACTGTAGTTTAAATATTGCAAGTGCATTACAAATTATCTTATATGAAGTTCTTGTCCTACATGATAATGGTTCATCAAATATATCAAATAAACAACAGACTTTAGCGACAAATGATAGGTTCAATGGAATGATAGAGCATTTAGAGGGCATACTTTCTGGTATAAATATTTTAGAAAATGATAAGCCAACGCTTAGAAATAAAATTAATTATATCTTTAAAAAAGCAAAACTTACTGACGAGGAAATTAATATTGTCAGGGGGGTTTTAACGGCAATTGAGAAGCATTTGCGTTAATAAATATACCTTTTGGAATAGTTGACAAAAATACTAGGTTAATACATAGTAACACCTCTAATGGGGGATTATTATGAAATTGACCACAAAAGGAAGATACGCAGTTTTAGCCATGCTTGATCTAGCTTTTTATGATCAAGGAGACCCTATTAGTTTATCTGAGATTTCTGAAAGACAAAATATATCTTTATCCTATTTAGAGCAACTTTTTTCTAGATTAAAAAAGAGAGGCCTAGTTTTAAGTTCTAAAGGACCTGGAGGCGGCTATAAACTAGCAAAGACTGCTAATAAGATATATGTATCTGATGTCATAGATGCGGTTGATGAAAGTTTGGAAACTACTGCCTGCCAAGGAAAAGCTAATTGTACAAAAAATCAAAAATGTTTATCTCATAATTTATGGGAAAGTTTAGGGTTTGAAATTCGTAATTTTCTATCAGATATATCGCTTCAACAAGTAATTATGAAAAATACAAAAGAAGAACCATTAAGGAAAATTATTTAAAATGAGTAAAGAAAATACGCCAATTTACCTTGATTACGCAGCTACAACCCCAGTAGACGATCGTGTAGCAGATAAAATGTTTCAATTTTTAAAACAAGATGGCCAATTTGGAAATCCAGCATCAAGGTCACATAGTTATGGCTGGGATGCAGAAGCTGCTGTTAATGAAGCAAGAAATAATGTTGCAAAACTAGTTAATTGTGATCCAAGGGAAATTATTTGGACCAGTGGGGCCACAGAATCTGATAATTTAGCAATCAAGGGAGCTGCTCATTTTTATCAAAAGAAAGGAAAGCATATTATAACTTTAAAAACTGAGCACAAAGCTGTATTAGATGCTTGTAGGCAGCTAGAAAGAGAAGGATTTGATGTAACTTATTTGGACCCTTTATCTAACGGATTAATTGATATTGATAATCTAAAAAATACAATTCGAGAGGACACGACATTAATATCAATTATGCACGTTAATAATGAGATAGGTGTGATTCAAGATATATCAGAGATAGGAGAGATTACAAGAGAAAAGGGCATTATATTTCATGTGGATGCTGCGCAAAGTGCAGGGAAAATAGATATTGATTTATCAGAAATGAAAATTGATCTGATGAGTTTCTCAGCACATAAGATTTATGGGCCAAAAGGAATTGGAGCTTTGTATGTTAGAAGAAAACCAAGAGTTAGACTAGAAGCACAGATTCACGGAGGAGGTCATGAGAAAGGCTTGAGATCTGGTACTTTACCTACTCACCAAATTGTTGGCATGGGAGAAGCATTTAGAATTGCAAAAGAAGAGCAGAGAAAAGACTTCGAACGCATATCTAAATTAAAAAATAGATTATGGAATGCGCTAAACAATATTGAAGAAGTATATTTAAATGGAGACGTAGAGCAAAGATATCCAGGAATTATGAATATTAGCTTTAATTATGTTGAAGGAGAGTCTTTGATAATGGCCACAAAAGATATCGCTTTATCTAGTGGATCTGCCTGCACATCATCTTCATTAGAACCTAGCTATGTCTTAAGAGCGATAGGAAGAAGTGATGAATTAGCACATAGCTCTCTTCGCATGTCTATTGGAAGATTTACAACAGAAGAAGATATTGATCATACTGTTGCTGTAATAGAGGTGGCAGTGAAAAAATTAAGAGAACTATCACCATTATGGGAAATGTATAAAGAAGGGATAGATGTAGATAAAGTTGAGTGGGCAGCTCACTAAATTATTTGGGAGAAAAAAATGGCATATGGAAAAAAAGTATTAGATCATTACGAAAATCCAAGAAATGTTGGCAGTATGAATAAGGAAGATACATCTGTTGGTACAGGTATGGTTGGAGCTCCAGCATGTGGTGACGTAATGAAATTACAAATCAAAGTAAATGATGAAGGTATAATTGAGGATGCAAAATTCAAAACATATGGTTGTGG
>JAYZIH010000050.1:0-4812 GCA_036165695.1 Pseudomonadota bacterium
TTATTTGAATATTCTTTTTCTAGATTATATGTTTGAGCTATAGCTGCGCCAAGTGATACAAAAAAATTTTCGTCTAGAGGTTTTTCCCCGATCTTACCTCTTATTCCATCTGTACCAAAGTATTTCGGCATTAATTATAAATTTTAATGTGAGCTAGCAGGGTCGGGATTTGTTAACTCTGGACTTTCTTTAGATTTTTTCTTTTCTTTTTTTGTGCTATTTCCAGAGTGGTCATCCCAATCTTTTGGTGGCCTAGGTTTTTTCCCAGCCATGATGTCATCTATTTGATCTTTATCAATAGTTTCATATAGCATTAAAGCATCAGCCATAAGGTGCATTTTCTTCTCATTAGCTTGCAATAATCTTTTAGCTTTTTCATACAATATATCTATTATAGTACGTACTTCTTTATCTATTGATTTGGCAGTTTCATCAGACATGGTTTTGTGTTTTGTTACCGATCTTCCCAGAAAAACCTCTCCGTCATCCTCAGAATATGATAATGGGCCCATGCCTTTTGAAAGGCCCCACTTTGTCACCATATTCTTTGCAATTTCTGTTGCCCTTTCTATATCGTTTTGCGCGCCTGTTGTAACTTTAGCATCACCGTAAATCATTTGTTCTGCAATTCTGCCTCCATATAGAGTGCTGATTTGACTTTCTAATCTCTGTTTACTATTACTATACCTATCATCTTCAGGTAAAAACATAGTAACTCCAAGAGCTCTTCCTCTTGGGATTATTGTTACCTTATGAACAGGATCATGTTCAGGAACTAGTCTGCCAACAATTGCATGTCCAGACTCGTGATAGGCAGTTAATCTTTTCTCATCCTCACTCATAACCATGGATTTCCTTTCAGAACCCATCATAATTTTATCTTTCGCATTTTCAAAATCTTCCATGTTTACAGAAGTTTTGTTTAATCTAGCAGCAAATAAAGCTGCTTCATTAACTAAATTTGCAAGATCTGCTCCAGAAAAGCCTGGCGTACCTCTTGCAATAATAGATGCTAAAACATTATCTGCAGTAGGTACTTTTCTCATATGGACTTTAAGGATTTGTTCTCTACCTCTTATATCTGGCAGTGGGACAACTACCTGTCTATCAAATCTTCCGGGTCTTAATAAAGCTGGATCAAGAACATCTGGTCTATTAGTAGCTGCAATTATAATAATACCTTCATGTCCTTCGAATCCATCCATTTCAACTAACAATTGATTAAGTGTCTGTTCACGTTCATCATGTCCACCACCAAGGCCTGCGCCTCTGTGTCTTCCTACAGCATCAATTTCATCTATAAAAATTATACATGGCGCATATTTTTTAGCTTGACCAAACATGTCCCTTACCCTTGACGCACCTACACCAACAAACATCTCTACAAAATCCGATCCAGAAATTGTAAAGAAAGGAACTTTAGCTTCTCCTGCTATAGCTTTAGCTAATAAGGTTTTTCCAGTACCAGGTGATCCTACCATTAAAACTCCTTTAGGAATCTTCCCACCAAGTTTCTGAAATTTTCCTGGATCTCTTAAAAATTCTACAAGCTCTTCTACTTCTTCTTTTGCTTCTTCTACTCCAGCAACATCGTTAAATGTTATATTATTCTGATCTTCATTTATCATTCGTGCTTTACTTTTTCCAAATGACATTGCACCTTTGCCTCCAGAACCTCCTTGCATTTGTCTCATAAAAAATAACCAAACTCCTATAAGAAGAAGCATTGGGAACCATTGAATAAGTATCTGTAGAAATATCGAAGGCTTAACAGGCGGTGAGGTTTTAGTTTCAACATTATTAGCAAGTAAATCATCAATTAACTTTGGATCATTTAATCCATAAGTTTTAAATTCAGAACCATTTTTATATTTTCCTGTAATAGATTTTCCATCTGAATCTATTTCGACTCTATCTACTTCACCATTTTTAACTTGTTTTATAAATTCTGAATACGATATGTCTTCAGATATTTGTTTTTGTGGCATAAAATTATTAAACACGGACATTACAACTACCGCTATAACAATCCATATTATTAAATTTTTCAAAATGTCATTCATATGTGATTTTTTAAACCTTAATTGTCTTATATTCTAATGCAAGCATATAAATTTCGCTACTCTTTGATCTAGAAGCTTTAGGCTTTAAAGTAACTACATCTCTGAAAAAACGCTTTGTATCAGAAATAAAGTCCTCTGAGTCCCTGCTATTAAATAGCTTAACTAGTAGATTTCCAGACTCACATAGCAAAGATAGCGCTATTTCTCTAACTTCTTCAGCTATATTTATCATCGCAGGTGTATCTATTGTCTTCATACCTGTTATATTGGGGGCAATATCTGAAGTTACAAGGTTGAAATTAGAAGAATATTCTTGATTTTGCATATATTCCCTAACGCTATATATATCCATATTAATAAATTTTACTCCTCTTATTGGTAACATATCTATAAGATCTATTGCTATTATATTAACATTATTACCCTTCCTCATCATGTATTGACACCAACTTCCTGGAGAAGAACCTAAATCTAAAATATTTAAATTTGGCTTAATTAATTTATATTTTTTATCAATCTCTTCAAGTTTATAACATGCTCTTGAACGATAATTTTCTTTTTGCGCTTTTTTGACGTATGTATCTTGTGAGTGAGAAGAATACCAGCTTTTTATTTTTTTACTCATAAATTACATTTATTATTTCAAATTCTTTTTTTCCACTAGGAGTTTCAATGTTACATATATCGCCTTCTATTTTTCCTATTAAACCTCTTGCCATTGGAGAGTTAATAGAGATTAAATTATTTTTAATATCAGCCTCATCGTCTCCCACAATTGTATATGTAATTTCATCATTATTAGATAAATCACATATAATAACTTTAGCGCTAAAAACTACTCTCCCGTTAGCATTAACTTTTTTAGGGTCTATTATTTCTGCATTTGATAATTTATATTCAATATCTTTAATTCTTCCTTCAATAAATCCCTGCTGTTCCCTTGCTGCATGATATTCTGCATTCTCCTTTAAATCACCGTGGGCTCTTGCTGTTGATATTGCCTCTATAACTTTTGGTCTTTTATTGCTAATCAAATCTTCAAGCTCTTGCTGAAGTTTTTTTTCTCCATTTACTGTGATTGGAATTTTATTCATATATATTACTTACTATAAATCTTGCAGTTTATAGACACCAAGGTTATGAATTTCTCCCTGTGCATCAAGCAGTGCATAAGCACCATCAATTGTAGTAGTGTAACAAACTTTATGTTGAAGAGCCTCTTTTCTTATTAAGGCAGAATCTTGTATTGCTGGCTTTGATTCTGTTGTATTAACTATCAAATCAATCTCTGAATTTTTAATCATATCTACACTGTGCGGACTTCCTTGTCTAACTTTATTTACATGTTTACATTCTACTTTATTTTTCTCTAGAAAATTAGCAGTACCATCTGTGGCGAATATTTCAAAATTTTTTTCTATTAAGTTTTTTGCAATACTTACTATTGGCTCTTTGTCATCATCTTTTACACTTAAAAAAGCTTTCCCAGAGATTGGTATATCAATGTTTGCTGCCATCTGAGATTTAGCGAACGCTTCTCCAAAATTTTTTCCTATTCCCATAACTTCCCCTGTTGATTTCATTTCTGGCCCTAGTATTGGGTCCACACCAGGAAATTTTGAGAAAGGAAAAACTGCTTCTTTTATTGTTACATAGTCTTTTTTACTATCAACGATGTTCTGTTCTTTCAGCTTTATGCCCATCATGCATTTAGCTGCAATATTTGCAACAGAATTTCCTGTTGATTTAGAAACAAATGGCACAGTTCTTGAGGCTCTTGGGTTTACTTCTAAAACAAATATTTTATTATCTTTGACTACGTACTGTACATTCATTAACCCATTAACGTTAAGCTCTTCTGCTAAAAGACAAGTATATTCTTTTATTTGCTCAATATTATTCTCATTTATTGATGTAACAGGTATTGAGCACGCTGAATCACCCGAATGAACTCCAGCTTGTTCTATGTGCTGCATAATGCCAGCTATATAAATTTCTCCAGTACAATCTCGTACAGCATCTACATCAATTTCAATAGCTTTATTTAAAAATTTATCTAATAAAACTGGTGACTCATTTGATACTTCAACTGCGCTTTTAATGTATTTTTTTAACTCGTTTGTATTATGGATCACTTCCATTGCTCTCCCACCAAGAACATATGAAGGTCTAACTATTATAGGATATCCAATTTTTTCTGCTTCAACTATAGCATCTTCCTCATTTCTAGCAGTTCCATTTCCCGGCTGTAATATTTTAAGTTTATTTAAAATCTTTTGAAACTTTTCTCTATCCTCAGCGATATCTATTGATTCAGGAGATGTTCCAATAATAGGAACATTATTCTTAGCAAGATCAGAAACTAATTTTAATGGGGTTTGTCCTCCAAATTGAACAATTACCCCTATTGGCTTTTCAATATTTACAATATTCAAAACACTTTCTACTGTTATTGGTTCAAAGTATAATCTATCTGATGTATCATAATCTGTAGACACTGTTTCGGGATTACAATTAATCATTATTGTTTCATATCCTATCTCTTTTGCAGCTTTTGAAGCATGCACACAACAGTAATCAAATTCTATACCCTGACCTATTCTATTGGGACCGCTTCCAATCACAATAATTTTTTTATTTTCTGTAACATTAGATTCGCAGTATTTTTCATATGTTGAGTATAAATATGATGTTGTTGTGGGAAATTCAGCAGCACATGTGTCTACTCTTTTAAAAACAGGATAGATAT
>JAYZIH010000051.1:0-6442 GCA_036165695.1 Pseudomonadota bacterium
ATGAAATAGTTACAAGTTTAAAAATTTCCGATGGGAATATGCAGGAGGGGTCATTTAGGTGTGATGCAAACGTTTCTGTAAAGAAGAGCGGAGATAGTAAGCTTGGAACAAGAACAGAATTAAAAAATATTAATTCATTTAAGTTTGTAGAAAAAGCAATAGATTATGAAATAGATCGCCAAATAAATTTACTTGAAGACAACGAAAAGATAATTCAAGAAACAAGGTTGTATGATGAGAAGACAAACACAACTAAAAGCATGAGGTCTAAAGAAGAGGCTAATGATTATAGATATTTCCCCGACCCTGATTTACAACCAATTTTAGTTGATAAAAAATATATTGAGAATATTAAAAAACAAATGTCTGAGCTTCCTGATGTTAGAAGACAAAGATATAAGGGTTATATGTTAAATGATGATCAGATAAATATTTTAATGAACGATCCAGCCATTGCTGATTTTATAGATAGAGTATTAGAAGAAACAAAAGTTAAAGCAGTATCTATAGTTAATTATTTCGTTACACATATTTATCCTAGATTAAATAAAGATAATACCTCTATATCTAACTATAAAGTTAAGCATAGTGACTTCCTAAATGTAGTGGAATTTGCAGAAGAGAAAAAAATAAAAAAGAATATTATTAAGCAAATATTTGAAGATTATATCAATGGAAGTGAGTCAATGGAGCAGATTATTAATTCTTTTGTTCCTGATAATAAAGATAATTCTGAATTAGAAAAAACTGTAAAAGAGATTCTTTCAGGAAATCCTGATTTAGTTGAACAATATAAAGAAGGCAAGACAAAGGTCTTAGGGTTTTTTGTTGGACAAGTTTTAAAGAAAGCTAAGGGTGGTTTAGATCCTGAAGATATTACAGAGTGTATAAAAAATTTATTAGATTAATCTTATATTTTTTTAAACACTGAAACTCTATTAAACCCCAAATCATCGTGATATGTCCCTAAATAACAGATACCAGATTTAGCAGTATATTCTTTTATTTCTAGAGTCTGACTGTGAGAATGTTCTAACATAATAATTGATTTATCGTGCATATAGTTTTTACAACTATCTATAATAGATTTTATTTCCAATAATCCATTATCCCCAGCAAAAAGACTTTCCTCTGGATCATTGAGATTTTTATATCTAGAAATATTCATTTTTGAAAGATACGGTGGGTTAGAGATGATGATATCAAACTTTCTTTCTTTGATACTTGAGAACCAATCTGATTCTAAGAAACTTATGTTATTACAAACGTTATTCAACTTACAATTTCTTTTAGCACATTCTATGGCTTTAATATTTTTATCTACAGAAGTGATATTAATATTTGGAAAACGTAAAGCTATGGCAATACTTATAGCGCCAGTGCCTGTGCCTAACTCAAGTAAACACATATTATCTTTTATATAGTTTTCTAGAATAGATATAAATATTTCACTTTCAGTTCTTGGCGAGAAAACATCTGGCTCAACCGATATATTAGCATCCAAAAATTGTATATTTTCAGAATTCATTTTCAGAAAGAAGTGCTGCTTGATATTCATTCATTAGAGGAATAGCTAACTTATCTAGGTCTCCATCCAATAATTCCTCAAGATTATATAAAGTTAAATTTATTCTGTGGTCTGTAACCCTACCTTGTGGAAAATTATATGTCCTAATTCTTTCAGACCTATCGCCTGAGCCAACTAGTTGTTTTCTTAATTGTGATTGTTCATCTTTTTGTTTTGTTTTTTCTATATCTAATAGTTTTGCATTAAGCAATGCTAGAGCGCGCGCTTTATTTTTATGCTGGGATCTATCTTCCTGACATTCTACAACACAACCACTAGGTATATGAGTAATTCTAATAGCTGAATCAGTTTTATTTACATGCTGTCCTCCTGCACCAGATGCCCTAAAAGTATCTATTCTAAGGTCTTCAGGATTTATATTTACTTCTTCTACTTCATCAATTTCAGGAAGAACAGCAACTGTTGCTGCTGAAGTATGAACTCTACCTTGTGATTCTGTTTCTGGAACTCTTTGTACTCTATGAGCCCCAGATTCAAATTTTAATTTTGAATATGCACCTTCACCTAAAATTCTTATAACTACTAATTTATACCCTCCCTGATCTCCCTGGTTTTCGCTTAGTAATTCAATTTTCCAGTTTTTTCTTTCAACAAAACGAGAATACATTTTATATAAGTCTCCAGCAAAAATTGCAGCTTCAAGACCACCTGTTCCAGCTCTAACTTCTAGAAATACATTACTATTATCGTGTGGGTCCTCTGGTAATAAAGATATCTCTAAAGTTTTTGAAAGTTCCTCAATAAGTGACCTAGATTTTTTTATTTCATCTTCAATTAAAAGATTTAAATCTGAGTCTTTACTTTTTTCTATTTCCTTAGATTCTTTTAAACTAGTCTCAGCATTTAGAAACTTATTATAGTTCGCTACTATATCCTTTAATTTAGAATATTCGACAGATAGCTCCTTATATTTTTCTTGATTGCCTATAATATCTGGATTTGATAATGAGTCTTGTATGCTTTTGTATTTACCAAGTAAATCTTCAAGTTTTGCCCGCAAAGAATCTTTCATTGAGATTTATTGTTTTTGTTTAAGAAAAATATCACATATAAGAGATATGATTTTCCTGTCATCAGTCTGTCCTGCTTTATTCAATGCTTGTGTTGGTTCATGAGATAGTTTGGAAGTTATATTAGAACTTAATTGGGTTACAACTTCTACTGGATCTTTCCCGCTTTTAATTTGTTTTAGTGCTTTTTTTAAAGCCTCATTTTTTATTTCTTCACAATGATTCCTATACATCCTAATTACAGAAAAGGCTGTTTGTGCTTTTCTCCAACTCATGTATTCCTTTACTCTTAAATCTATTATGCTTTTTGCATCTGTTGCAGCTAAACGCCTTGTATTGTAATTTTTTTCAATAAGTTCTTGTATATTATCAAGAGAATATAAATAGGTATTAGGTATTTCCTTCACTTCGTGTTCAATATCTCTTGGTACAGCTAAGTCAACCATATAGATTGGCTTATGTTTCCTTTTTTTCATACACGTTTCTACTGCACCTTTCCCAATTACAGGCAGGTTACTAGCAGTTGCAGTTATTAAAATATCCGTATCTTCTAAGCACCTTGATATATAAGATAAATGCACAGCTCTCCCAGCTACTTGTTTTGCAATTTCTTGTGCTTTAGAAATATTTCTATTTGCTATTGTTATATGTCCAATCCCTTTTTGAAATAGTTTTTTTGCAGATATAAATATTGTTTCTCCTGATCCTATTAATAAGGCATGTTTTTTTCGTAAGTCCCCGAAAAACTCATCCGTTAATGATACGGCAATATTGGCAATAGAAAGAGAGTTAGAGCCAATCCTTGTGTCTGTCCTTACTTCCTTTGCTGTTGATAATGCAAATTGAAATAACCTATCTAAATTTTTTCCAATTGAGCCAGAATCATTTGCTTGCTTATAAGCATTTTTGAATTGTCCTAATATTTGAGGTTCTCCTATAACCATAGAGTCTAAACCTGAGGCAACTGACAACGCATGCCTTACAACATCATCTTCAGTATAACTATAAAATTTTTTATGAATTTCTTTTTCAGAAAATCCTTTATGTGAAAGTAACCAATTTGATAACTTTTCTTTAGAGGTATTGTCTTTAGTTTCACAATATATTTCCGTTCTGTTACATGTAGACAATATCGCAGCTTCATCAATATATGGAAGCTCTTGCACATCCTTTAAGATTTCTTTTATCTCATTTTCTGAGAAATAAATTTTTTCCCTAACTTCAATGGAAGCAGTTTTGTGGTTTAAACCAATTGCTAATAAAGCCATAAATCCCCAACTAATCTAGATTGACTATTAATCAAGGTATATTATAGTAAATTATGCTTTTACTTTTAAGCCCAAATAGCCTTTTATTTACCTTTAAAAAAGGATTTACTCTTATCGTAGTATTATTTAGTTGTTTTCTTACAATAAACACACCATCCTTTGCATTAAATCCGGAAAATTTTATATATGTAAATAATACAAGCGAAGATATGGCTAAAGCTTTAGAAGCTGAAATATTAGTAAGACAAAAAAAATTTAGCCAGGCAGCAAAAATATACGTCAAGCTATCATTAAAAAGCTATGACCCGAGTATAGCTAAAAGAGCAACCATAGTTTCTGGTTATGCGAAAGATTATTTGCTTATGCTCCAAGCCTCTAATAGATGGTTAACTTTGGCTGATAATAAGCTTGCAGTTCGACACGTTAGAATAACCATTCTCTCTAAACTTGGAAAAGTAAGTGATGCAGCAAAAGAAGCTGTAAAAATTATAAAGGAATCTAAAGACAAAGATAAATATGCAATCTTGTATGACACTTTACTTTCGGTAGATTCTCAGAATGCTAAAAAGATATTTGATTATGTATATGAAAAATATAAAGAGGATTATTTGGCAAGCTTCTATTATACCCAAATTTTAATATTTAACTTTGAGTATGAAAGAGCAATTAACGTCATTAATGCAGCTATGAGTAATAATGATTTTGACAAAAAAGACTATAGGTGGGGACATTTTTTAGCAACATCATATTATGAAATTGGAAGCAGTGATGAAGCTATTAAGACTTTAAAGACATATATAGGAACTATTCCTGACAATATATTATTAAATGAGTTATATGCAGAAATTCTTACCAAAGAGGAAAGATATAAAGAAGCTATAGAACATTATAGATTTATGGCAGCTAAAAAACTTATAGATTTTAGTGATAAGAAGATTGCTTACACTATGGCCTTATTAAATATTGAAACAGGTAGATACAAAGAAGCAAAAAATTTTTTTTCAAAACTCAGCAAAGATGAGGTTCATTATTTATCTGGAGTTATTAAATCAAAGAGTGGAAAAACTAAAGAAGCTATTAATTTATTCTCAAAGGTAGCTGTTAGTGAAAGCAAATATATTCACTGTGTTTATGCTATTTCTGAAGAATATATAAAGGTTAGAGATGTCAAAGCACTAAAAGAATATATAAAAAAAGAAGTTAGTAAAAATCCTAGTAGAGATATTAAAATAAATTTATATTTAATTGAATCAGAAGTGTTATATGAGAATAAGCTTTTTTCTGATGCTTATAACTCTGTAAATAATGCTCTCAAAGATTTTAATGATAGTGTTGACCTATTGTATACAAGGGCTTTAGTGGCTGAAAAAATTGATAGAATTGATATTTTAGAAAAAGATCTAAAGATGATTTTAAAAGATGATCCAAATAATGCACAAGCGTTAAACGCACTTGGCTATACATGGATAGAACATAATAAAAACTTTGTAGAGGCAAAGTCTTATATAGATAAGGCATTATCTTTGCTTCCACATGACGCAGCTATTCTTGATAGCAAAGGGTGGGCACTATATAAAGAGGGAAAATATAAAGATTCTGAAAAATATTTAAAAAAAGCTTTTAGAAAAAATAAAGATTCTGAAATAGTAAGCCATCTAATTTTTGTACTAACAAAATTAAATAAAATAGATGAAGCTAACAAACTATATAAGAAATATGCAGAAGATCTTAAGCTAAATAAGAACCATAAGATGATTCTTGAAGTTTTAAAATGAGAAAATACAGAATTCTTTTACTATCTATTTTATTAAGCTTTAGCCAAGCTTGCTCTATGAATTTCTTTGAGATTGAATCCAGCAAGATTAAACAACATAAGGACATTGAAATCACTAGTTGGTCAGCTAGTGGATTTATTGAAATATATACATCTAAAGATAAGATCGCTATTAGAATCAATGCAAATAAAGAAAATGAATTATTTAGACTAAACTTTGTAAATCTACTTGGAAGAAATATATTCTCTATAATAAATGAAAATGGTGAACTAAGTTTTTTATCCTCAGAAAAAGAAACTAACAAAAAGATTAAGGATTATTTTAAAAAAGGATACTATAAAGAATTATTTATTAATGTACCAGATATAATCTTAGGCAAACCAAATAATATTTTGAGTTTTGAATTAAATGAAGATAAAACCTATAAAAGAGTTTTAATAAAGGATATTGATATCATATATATAAGTTACAAGCCTTATAAAGGAATTAAGCTCCCTACTAAAATTAAAATTATCCAGGGTAAAAAAGTAAACAAGTTAGTTATAAACATAGATAGATGGGAAATTAATTAGAAGAGTATGTATAAACTTAAATCTCCTGCAAAACTAAACTTATTTCTTAGAGTACTGTCAAAAAGAAAAGATGGTTTTCATAACATACAAACATATTTTCAGATTATCGATTTATATGATTATATAAGTATTAATTCTAGAGAAGATAATCTTGTTATGTATTCTGATAATGTTGAAGAGAATATATTAGAGAGTAATTTATGCCTAAAGGCGATAAATTCTTTAAAAG
>JAYZIH010000052.1:0-42027 GCA_036165695.1 Pseudomonadota bacterium
TGAAATATGGCAACCAGAAAAAATATCAAAAAAAGAAATTGATATCTTATATGATATTAATCCTGACTTGGTAGTGGTTGTTTCTTATGGCTTAATATTGCCTGAAGAATTTTTAAATATTCCAAAACATGGTTGTATAAATGTTCATCCATCTCTTCTCCCAAGGTGGAGAGGTGCCGCACCAATTCAAAGATCAATTGAGTATGGAGACAATTTATCTGGCATTACTATAATGCAAATGAATGGAAGATTAGATGAAGGGGATATTATTTATCAAGAACCAATAGAAATTGATAAAAATAAAACTGCTGGCGAAATAGAAGAAAAATTTATATCAATAGGAAAACATGTTATGTCAGTTACTATAGACTCTATAATAGAAAATAACTTTATGCTATTTCCTCAAGACCATAAATTAAGTACATATGCAAAAAAAATATCTAAAAATGAAGCTAAAATAAATTGGGAAGATACTGCAAAAAGTATCCATAATAAAATTATGGCCTTTAATCCTTGGCCAATAGCAGAGGCATCCCTAGATGGACAAAGAATTAGAATTTTTAAAAGCGAATATGATAAAATTAGCATAAGTGGAATACCAGGGACTATAAAATCATTTAAGGACAGTATAAAAGTCTTCACAAAAGAAGGTATTTTAATTATAAAAGAGCTGCAAAAAGAAAATTCCAAAATTATAAATGCAAAAGACTTTATAAACTCTAATAATCTAATGGGGAAAAAATTCAAATAATATTCTGATTTGATAAAGCAACCATGAAAATAATAATTATCGGCGCAGGTCAGTTAGGCAGTTCTCTAGCTATAAATTTAGTTAGGGAAGGTAATGACATTACCCTAATAGATACAAGAGCTGACTTACTTGAGAAAATAGAGGATAAAATAGATCTAAAAACTATAAAAGGTAATGGTGCACATCCAAGTTTACTTCAATTAGCAGGGGCAGAAGATGCACATATGCTTATTGCGGTTTCACATAGTGATGAAATCAATATGGTAGCATGCCAAGTTGCATATACTGTATTTAATGTCCCAAAAAAAATTGCAAGAATAAGAGAAACTGAATATATAGCTCATGAATCATTATTTTCTCATGATTCAATGCCAATAGACGTTTTAATAACACCAGAAATGCTAGTATCAAATTACATACAAGAATTAATATCACATCCAGGTGCACATAAAATATTTATGTTTGAAAATAAAAAAACTTGCATGGTTAATCTAAAATTAAATTCTAATAATGAACAGTTATTTTTAATTGAAGATATCCAAAAAAAAATACAGGAATATAATTCCTATATTTTATTACTAGGAAGTAACAAAAAAATGTTTAAATATGGTTTAGATAAAACTTATGATGATGATGAAATAGATGAAATATTTTTTACTTGTAATCATAAAGATATTAATACAATTATAGATATTATAACCAACGTAAACATTCAAAATAAAAGGGTTATGGTTGCAGGTGGAGGAAAAATTGGAAAACACTTATGTGAAAGTATAAGTAATTTATTTCAAGTTAAACTCATTGAGGAGAATGAAGCTAATGCTAATTATTTATCTGAAAATCTTGAAGACGTCACCGTAATTTGTGGAGATTCTTCAAATGAAGATATTTTATTAGAAGAAAATATTGAACATATGGATATATTCTGCTCCTTAACTGATGATGATGAAGCCAACGTATTGTCTTCCATGTTAGCAAAAAGACTTGGAGCAAAGTCAGTTATATCAATAATAAATAAATCTAGCTATTCAGATCTTGTAGAAAAAGATTCTATAGATATTTTTATATCACCAGAAGAATTAACTATGGGCAATATCTTAACCCATGTAAGGCAGGGAGGGGTTGTTTCCGTACATACACTTAATCAAGTGTCTGAAGAGATTATCGAAGTATCAATAAATGAAGCAGGTGAAAAATCTAAAATAATAGGAAAACAAATTAATCAAATTGATATACCTAAGGATATAGTAATCTGTTGCATACTAAGAAATGAAGAATTTATCTTCGACATAGAAAAGACCATAATTGAAAATGATGATCACTTAATTATATATATAGCAAACAAGAAAAGTGTATCAGAAGTAGAAAATCTTTTTGGATAACTAAAAAATGCAGATAAGAGTAGTAACAAAGATTTTAGGTTCTTTACTAATACTTTTTAGTATCACAATGATACCTCCATTAATAGTGAGCATAGTATATGAAGATAATGAGCTATGGTCATTTATATATGCATTCTTCCTAATTTTATTAGCAGGATCTCTTTTCTGGCTTCCTGCTATGCATACTAAAACTACGCTTAAATTAAGAGATGGATTTATTGTAGTTGTTATGTTCTGGTTAGTATTAAGTACTTTCGGGTCTTTGCCTTTATTATTAAGTGAAGCTATAAATCTTTCAATTACTGATGCGATATTTGAATCTGTTTCGGGTTTAACAACAACGGGTGCAACTATAATTAACAATATAGATGCTCTCCCTAAATCAATGCTATTTTACAGACAATATCTACAATGGTTAGGTGGTCTAGGAATTATAGTTTTAGCAATTGCGATACTTCCTATACTAGGCATTGGAGGAATGCATTTATATAAGGCTGAAGTTGCTGGACCTTTAAAAAACAAATTAACACCTAGACTAACTGAAACTGCAAAAGCTCTCTGGGTTATTTATTTATTTATGACAATAGCTTGCGCTGTAAGCTATAAATTTTTTGGGATGTCATGGTTTGATGCTATTTCTCATAGTTTTTCTACTATAGCAATAGGAGGGTTTTCAACTCACAACGAAAGTTTTGCTTACTTTAATAGCTCTTCCATTGAACTAGTAGCAATATTTTTTATGATTATTGCAGGGCTTAATTTTAGTCTACATTATCTTGCTATAAAAAATAAAAGTTTGCTGATATATAAAAACGATAAAGAATGTAATTATTATATCTACATTATAATTTTTGTTACTGCCATATCTTTACTTTATTTACATAAATTATTTGGTGATTTAGGTTATGAAGAATCAATAAATTCAATCTTTCAAACAGTTTCTATAATAACTACAACAGGATATGTAAATTCGGAGTATAGTGTTTTTTCTGGATTTCTACCTATCTTCTTGATTCTATTCAGTTTTATTGGAGGATGCGCAGGCTCTACAGCTGGGGGTATGAAAGTTATAAGGTTCACGTTGCTAATTAAACAAGGATATAGAGAGTTAACTAAACTAATACATCCAAATGCAAAAATTAAAGTTAAAGTTGGAAAGAATTTAGTAGATGAAAGAACAATAGAAGCAGTTTGGGGATTTTTCGCAATATATATATTTGTCTTTTTAACAATAATGCTAATCCTTATGTTTTCTGGACTAGACTTTTATACATCATTTTCTGCTGTAGCAGCAACGATAAATAATCTTGGGCCCGGGCTTGGTGAAGTACATAATAACTATACAAATTTAACAGACTTAAATAAATGGGCTCTATGTTTAAGTATGATAATAGGTAGGTTAGAAATATTTACTCTATTAGTTATTCTTACTCCAGAATTTTGGCGTAAATAAGCTAATTATAAGCATTCTCCTTCACGCCAACTCTATTTCTAAATCTTTCATATGACCATAGATATTGTTCTGGGTTACGCAAAATAATATCCTCTAAACATCTATTTAAAATATCAGCTGCTTCTTGATCACCTGCGTTATAAAAATTTTCTACAATTTCTTCAATATAAATTTTAAAACCCTTGCCCCCTTTTAGTCTTTCTGAATATACAAACAAGACAGGAGATTTTTTCTTTTTTGATAATTTATTAATAAGGGTTATTGTGTTAACTGGTACATCAAAAAATCTTGACATAATTCCTTGATTTAATTTTGGAGTATGATCTGGAAGTACTCCTACTCCATTATTGTTTTGCAAAGATTTTAATAAATTTTTTACTCCGCTACCATCAGTAGGAACAAGTTTTGCCCCTGTACTTGCCCTTCCATGTTTAACAAAATTATCTAAAATTTTATTTCTAAGAGGTCTATACATAATTGATGTCTCAATATTATTTGCAACATATAGCCCACTTAATTCCCATGACCCATGATGTGGTGTTATAAAAATTATCCCATTGTTTTTTCTTATCGCCTCAGTTATATGTGTGCTCCCCTTAACATCTTTTATTAAATTGTTAAGATTACTTTTGCTAGAACCAGTAATTTTATTCTTACTCGCAACCCTCCAAATATGAGGTGCTTCTATCATAGATTTTAAAAATTCTTTTAGGCTATTACTAGCTAAGTCTTCCTTCCACTTCTCTTTTTTCTCAGGGAAGCAAAGATCCAAATTTTTACGAGTTACTTTGTATCTTTTGCTTCTTTTAGAAAAAAATATATGGAATAGTAGATTCGACAATATATGTAAAAACCTAAGGCTACATAGGCTTAGCAGATAAAGAAAAAATTTTTGTATTAGACGATACATCACTATTTAGTGTATATTGTGTACGTTTACTATTATACAAAAATGAACCGAATTGAACAGAATGACTAATAGAACTGCGAATATAGAAAGGAAAACAAAGGAAACTCAGATTGAATTAGATTTAAATATTGATGGTTTAGGTAAAAGCGACCTAAATACTGGTCTGCCCTTTCTAGAACACATGATTGAACAAATTTGCAAACATGGCGAAATTGATATTTCAATAAATGCCAAGGGAGACCTTGCTGTAGATGCTCATCACACAGTCGAAGATATAGGGATATGTTTAGGGCAAGCATTTTCTAAAGCTTTGGGTGATAAGGCTGGCATTAATCGCTATGGTCATTCTTATGTACCTTTGGACGAGTCTTTGTCTAGAGTTGTATTAGATTTATCAGGAAGGCCTGGTCTTGAATATTCAGCAAAATTTCCAAGACAAAATATAAATAATTTTGATGTGGATTTAATCCATGAATTTTTTCAAGGTTTCTGTAATCACGCAATGGTTACATTACATATTGATAATATTAAAGGAGATAATGGTCATCATATTGCTGAAACTATTTTTAAGGCCTTTGGACGGGCACTAAAAATTGCAAAATTAATTACTGACAAAGATACAAAAACACCTCCCTCAACTAAAGGTGTATTATAAATTTTATTGGTAAATATTTTGGAAATAATTGTAATAGTAGATTATGGCATGGGTAATTTAAACTCTGTATTTAAAGCAATGCAATATATTGCTAAAGGAAAGCAAAGAGTTTTAACCACTTCTAACCCAAAAGAAATTTATGATGCTGATAAAGTAATATTCCCAGGGCAGGGAGCGGCAGAAAGCTGTATGAAGAATATAAAAGAAAGGAATCTAGAAGACGCAATAATAAAAAGTGCGAGTGAAAAACCATTTCTTGGAATTTGTATGGGAATGCAGATTCTTATGGATAAAAGCAGTGAAAATAATTCAACAGAATGTCTTGGCATTATTAAGGGTGAAGTTAAAAAGTTAAACTCTAAAAATAGCTCTGGAGAAAAAATTAAAATTCCACACATGGGCTGGAATAATATAAAACAGAAAACTAACCATCCAATATGGCATAAAATTAAGGATGAAAGTTTTTTTTATTTTGTGCATAGCTACTTTGTAGAGCCTAATGATAAATCTATTGTAGTTGGAACTACACAATATGATAATGCATTTTGTTCTGTTTTTGCGTTTAAGAATATTGTAGCGATTCAAGGTCATCCAGAAAAAAGCTCAGATGCAGGTCTACAACTCCTAAAGAATTTTTCTAATATTAAGGTATAGCCATGGATATTATACCGGCAATTGATATACAGAATGGAAAATGTGTAAGGCTTCAACAAGGAGATTTTAAAAAAGAAACTATATTCTCGGAAGATCCAGTCGAAATGGCTAAGAAGTGGGCTAAATATGGAATAAGAAGACTCCATATAGTTGATCTTGATGGCGCAAAACTTGGAAAGCCAAAAAATCATGAAATTATTTTCTCAATTTCAACTTTATTTCCAAATCTATCTATACAAGTAGGTGGAGGAATAAGATCAAAGGAAGATGCTGAGATGTACTTTAATGCAGGTATAAAATACATAATTGTTGGAAGTAAAGCTGTTGAAGATATAAATTTCGTTGAAGATTTATGTAAATCCTTTAAAAATAAAATCATCATTGGGATAGACGCAAAAGATGGGATTGTTGCAACAGATGGCTGGGCAAAATCTTCAAAAATAGGGGCTCTAGATCTTGCAAAAAAAGTTGAAAATTTTGGAGTAAAAGAAATAATTTATACTGATATAGAAAAAGACGGAATGATGATGGGCCCAAATATAGAATCTATCTTAAAATTGTCAGAATCAATTAATATACCAATAATTGCTTCTGGCGGCATAACTACTATAGATGATATAAAAAAAATATCTAATTATTCAAATTTAGGTATATCAGGAATGATTGTTGGTAGAGCTCTATACGAAAATAAAATAAATGTAAACGAAGCTCAAAAAATTTTAAATAATATTAAATAAAATATGGCTTTAACAAAAAGAATAATACCTTGCTTAGATGTAGACAATGGAAGAGTTGTCAAAGGAATTAAATTTAAATCTATAAAGGATGCTGGTGATCCTGTAGAAATTGCTAAAAGATATAACGATGAAGGTGCAGATGAGATAACATTTTTAGACATTACTGCAAGCTCTGATAATAGAGATACAATATATAGCGTTGTAGAAAAAGTAGCTAATGAAGTTTTTATACCACTTACTGTTGGTGGTGGTGTGAGAACTGTTGATGATATAAGAGCTTTATTAAATTGTGGGGCTGATAAAATTACAATTAATACTTCTGCTATAAAAAATCCAAATTTAATTAAAGAGGCAAGCACCGCCGTAGGATCACAATGTATTGTTATAGCAATTGATGCAAAAAAATCTTCAGATACATGGGAAATTTATACACATGGGGGCAGAAATCCTACTGGAATAAATGCAATAGATTGGGCAAAGAAATCTGAGGAGTTTGGTGCTGGAGAACTACTGGTAACTAGTATGGATAAAGATGGAACAAAAGAAGGATTTGACCTAGAATTAATGAATAATATAAATGACAAGGTCAATATTCCTATAATTGCTAGCGGTGGAGTTGGTACTTTAGAACATCTTTATGAAGGAGTTAGTATAGGTAGGGCAGATGCAGTATTAGCAGCAAGTATCTTTCATTTTGGCATGTTTTCTATAAAAGAGGTTAAATCGTATATGAAAGATAGAGGTATACCAGTGAGACTTAAATATGACTAATATTCTGAAAAAATTAGAGGATGTAATCAAGGAAAGAAAAGACTCTCCTGAAGAAGAATCTTATGTTTCATCTCTTAATAAAAAGGGAATCTCATATACTGGAGAGAAGGTATTAGAGGAAGCAAAGGAGCTAGTAGATGCAACAAATTCAGAGTCTACAGAAAGAGTAATTTCTGAAGCAGCTGATCTTTGGTTTCATAGCATTGTATTGCTATCTATGAGAAATTTAAGCTCTAATGATATATTATTAGAGCTTGAGAAAAGATTTGGTATATCTGGTATTACCGAAAAAGAATCTAGAAAATAGTTATTGGGTAGGAGGCTAAATGGCGGGAATAAGTATAGGGTCATTATTGATAATATTAGCGATTGTTCTTTTGCTTTTTGGAACAAAGAAGTTAAGAAATCTGGGCGGAGATTTAGGTGGAGCAATTAAAAGCTTTAAAAAATCTGTAGCCGATGATGATAAATCAAAAACTAAAAAATAATACCAAAAACAGATAATTACAGGATAGTTCAATATGTTTGATTTTGGCTTTTGGGAACTTGCTCTAATATTAGTTATTAGCTTAATTGTATTAGGCCCTGAGCGTCTACCTGTTTTTGCCGCTCAGCTAGGATCTTGGATTAAAAAAATAAAGGTTTTTGCCGAAAATATAAAACTAAATATAGAAAGTGAAACAAAGGTTACAGAACTCAAAAAAATTATAGAAGAACAGAAAAGTGAAATTTCTGAAATAAAGGATATGATTGACAAAGACTCCAATGAAGTCAAATAATAACTCTACTTTTATAGGTCACTTATTAGAACTAAGAAATAGGCTTCTGTTTATATTAGGATCAATATTTCTCTGCTTAATCATTCTAATGCCATTTGCAAATGATATATATGAATTATTAGCAAAACCGTTATTAAATGTCTTGCCGCAAGGAACATCAATGATTGCCGTAGATGTAGCATCACCTTTTTTAGCCCCATTTAAACTAGTTCTTCTTAGCTCTGTTGCTATAACTATTCCTATAACAATCTATCATCTGTGGGCATTTGTAGCTCCGGGACTTTATCTAAAAGAAAAAAAATTAGTTGCTCCAGTATTAATTTCTAGCACGATTCTTTTTTATCTTGGGATAATATTTGCTTACTATATTGTCTTCCCACTTATTTTCAAATTTTTTACAACAATCGCTCCAACAGGTGTTGAGGTTGCTACTGATATAAGTAGTTTTTTAAACTTTGTAATAAAGATTTTTTTTGCTTTCGGACTTGCATTTGAAGTTCCAATTATTACTTTTTTAGTTGTTATGCTTGGGATAAGTGATACTAAATCTTTATCTAAGAAAAGACCCTATATTATAGTTGTTGCATTTGTAGTTGGAATGATACTAACGCCTCCTGATATAATTTCACAGATACTACTTGCCGTCCCAATATGGCTATTATTTGAGCTTGGACTACTATTGTCATATTTTGTAAGAAAAAATACCAATGAAAAAGGTGAAAACATAAAAAGATTTGATAAGATGTCCAACGGAGATATTAAGAATGACGACCTCTAATCAAATTAACCGGGCAATGCTTGTTATACTCGATGGAGTAGGAATAAGTTCTGACAAAGATAATAACGGATTTGCTCTTGCCGAGACACCAAATCTAGATTCTCTCTTAAATGATTACCCAGGCGCAATTGTTGATGCTAGTGGTAAATGCGTGGGGCTTCCAGAAGGACAAATGGGGAATTCAGAAGTTGGACATATGATTATAGGTTGTGGGAAAATTTTCAAACAAGACTTGGTAATTATAAACGAAGCAATTAATGATGGCTCTTTCTTTGAAAATGAATGTATTATAAATTCAATAAATAAAGTTAAAGATTCAGAAAATGATCTACATCTCTTAGGCTTAGCTTCGGGGGGAGGCGTTCATTCTCATATAAATCATCTTTATGCGTTGCTTAAACTTTGCAAGCAACATGGTATTAAGCCTAAATTACACCTCTTTTCAGATGGAAGAGATTGTCCGCCAGAATCTGCACTGGATATATTTAAAGATATCGATATTAAACTTAAGGAGTTAGGAGGAGAAATATATACTATATCTGGAAGATATTATGCAATGGATAGAGATTCTAGATGGGATAGAACAGAGCTAGCCTGGAATGCAATCATAAATAATAAGGGTGAAATGGCAAATGATTATGAGGATGCAATCAATAAATCATATTCAAGTGGAACATCGGATGAATTTATTTTGCCTACAGTGCTAAAAAATGCAAAAAAAATTAAAAAAGATGATGCATTACTCTTTTTTAATTTTAGAAATGATAGAACTCGTCAAATTGCTAGAGCAATAAGTGTTGAAAGATTTGATAATTTAAAAAGAACTAATAATGATACTGCATATTCTATTACTACAATGACAGAATATGATCCATATCTTCCATGTCCTGTAGCATTTAGAATAAGACCTCCCAAGGTTACCCTTGGAAGTGTAATTAGTGACTTAGGCTTAAAACAATTTCACTGTGCTGAAACAGAGAAATATCCACACGTAACTTTCTTTATCAATGGGGGAAAAGAAGAGCCTTACGCTGGGGAAAAAAGAGTTCTAGTGCCTTCCCCAAATGTTGCAACATATGATTTAAAGCCTGAGATGAGTTGCCATGAAGTTGCGAATGAAGTTATAAGTGCATTAAAAAATTCAGACTACAAGCTTATAGTAGTTAATTTTGCTAATGGAGATATGGTTGGTCATACTGCAAAAAAAGAGCCAATAATAAAGGCAATGGAGCATTTAGACCGTGCAATAGGGAAAATTATAACAGAAGCTATAAAGAATGATGTTGCAGCTGTAATAACGGCGGATCATGGGAATGTAGATGAAATTATGAATCGAGCTACTGGGCTACCTAATACACAACATTCTATGAACCCAGTTCCTTGTATTATAGTAGATAGGAATAATAAATGGTCAATCACTAAATCAGGTGGATTATCAAATATTGCTCCTACAGTCTTAAAGTTGATGAACATTGACCCTCCAGGATCAATGACAAGCGAAAGTCTAATAAAATAATTTGCTAATCAAAAACTGAGTCAGGGATCTCAGTATTACCTGGTCTTTTCTCCCCATCTTGTGTCTCACCGAGGTCATCAAACACAATTTCTTCTTTTACATCTTCATCTGAAAATCTTAAATTCTTCTCATCATTCTCAATAATATAATTACTGTCCTTAGATATCGTTAAATCAGAATCGTCAATTTCTCCTCCCAGGGATTCATTATCTAAGTTAATTTTATTTTTTTGAGCTTTTTCAAAATTAACAATATCTCTAAATGATTCTAATGCGTAATTAAAATCTAGACCTCTTTTAAGAGGAATTTTTGCTTTATTTTGATTCCTTGATAATCTATCTTCTACTTTTACAGCCAAAACATCTCTATCATATTTAGGCAACCCTTCAAATCCACCAATTATTTCATGAGTTATTTCGCCTGTTATTTCTATCATATAAGCGCCAAAGAAAACTCTCTCTCTTCTAGCATCATTTGAAACTTCTACCGTAGATAGCTTAATTGTTGTTCTAACGATAGCGCAACCTGTTGTATTAGCCTCTTCATCTCTTGATAAACCTTCTCTTGCACACTCCCGTCCATTATAGGACAGCTCATCTCTGTTTAACTGGATATTTTGTGCATTGATAGAAGATCTTAGAAAAACCTGTCTTTCTATTCTCATTCTCTTTAAATACTCAAGATCAGTTTTATCAATATACTCATCTTTAAACGATGTATAAGATGATGAATTTGAAGATTTTGATGATAGTTCATCTGAGCACAATTTGGTAATTTGCTCATGGGTAAATCCCTTGTCTAGATAATAAGTTATATCTTCCTTCTTACATTCTGCAAAAACTGAATTACTAAAAATTGCTAGTATAAGAAGAATTATGCTCGATTTTATATCTAAATATTCTTTGTCCATAAATCAATATTACTATGTTTTATATGTGAGTCAAAAAAAACAGGCGCATTAAATGCGCCTGCTCTTATCTTACTATGTACAAATGTATCTTAGAACATTGTTAAGAAACCTAAAGCAACGATTTCTGTTTCGTTGTTTAATGTTCCTAGACCAACACCACCGATACCTGTACCGTATGAACCATATGTATCGTTACTAACTTCAATGTATGATAGTGAAAGTTCAGTAGCTCCACCTAATTGATAGAACATACCAACTAATATTGTTTCACCACCTGTTTCATTTTCATTGTTAGTACTTGCACCTGCAACTGTGAAGTCAAGATCATCAGCTTCAGCATACATGAAGCGGAAGTCAAATGGACCACCTGGAGCAAATTTACCAGAAACTAACCATGCATCACGGTCAAATTCTGGGTTAGATCCAGCTGTTACAGCGTCGATTACAGAAGTACTGAAACCAAAGTCTGCTAAACAGTCAGTAGCACAATCAGTAAATTCATACTCGATGTTTTCAAACATTGCAGAGATTGTGAATGATGCACCATCTCCCATGTCAGCTATGTAACGACCAGCAACACGCCATGAAGTAGCTTCTGAATCACCCATAGCGTCACCAGCGGTGTCACCTAAGTAAGAAGCAGCCCACTCTTCGTGTTTTTGATATGTTACAGCTAACCAAATTGGGCCATCAGAATATGCAAGACCTGTAGAATAAATTACAGGGTCACAGCTTGTGTCTGTAGAACTTGATCTAGAACATCTATGATCGTCTCCATCACCAACTGTGTAAGCAGCTCTGAATGAAACTTTGTCAAAAGAACCCATGTATTGGATTATTTCCTCTTGACGTCTGTTGAAACCCATGTTGTAAGCACCTTTTGTAGATGTTTGGTAATCAAACCCACGGAAATCACCAACATTATAGAAGATAGTGTATGCACCAACAGAACCCATGATGTTTGTATGAGATGCGTTACCAGCATCATACCAAGGGTCTACCCATGCAGCTACCATTTCATTATATGGTAATAGCCATGTAGCCATCATAATTTCACCAAATGAACCAGCTAAACCTACTTTAGAGTTACGGTTACACCAACCACCTTGGTTACCACCGTAGTCATTTAAGTAAGTAAACTGCTCACAACGCCATGTAACTTTTAAACCATCAATACCTGTGTCAACGAATCCAAGGAAACCAATGTTCGCAGCGTTACCTCTGATTTCAGAGTACTCTGTTTGTGAACCTGGTGCCCCTTTTTCGATAAACTCATAGGTATGGTTTTGCCAACCGTAGATTGTTATTGGATCCCCATAAGGACCAACACCACCTCCACCCCAGCCTGCATTCGCAGCTATAGGTAGCATGGCCAATGCTCCAGCTAGCATACTTGCTAAGATTTTACTTTTCATTAGGACTCCTAATAATTTTCAATTATTATTATTAGAAGTATATTGACTAAATTTCCTCATAGCTAATATACTCCTCCTCGCTGTTGTCACGTCTTATGACTTTTAATTTACTTTCAAGAAGCGGTAAATCAAATTCGCATCCTATGCTTAACAGCACCCACAATTACTTGCAGGGACTATAATTTTGCCGACTCTTGGCCCTTAAGTCAACGGAAAATGCACTAAAATGCACTATTTTGGGCACTTTTGAGGGCTTTTTAACCAGAAAAGTATAGTTTTATGACACTTATGTAATATTCAGCAAATTGCTTATAAAATCATGTTTCTTCAAAATCATAGAATTATTTCTGGTTTTAATTTTGTTATTTAAACATGTATCATGTAAAAAATTTTGCAAGGACATGCATAACAAAACTAAAAAAAAAATTTTATGAAACTCTACAAATTTACATTTATTTTTTTAATAACTTTTCTAATAGCTGGGTGTGCTGGCGAAGAAATACAAAGAATTTTTGATGAAGGATATACTGGTCATGATGATGAACCGTTAGAAGAAGTATCAACTGATGAAGAATTCGGTGCTCAGGAGTTTGTTAGCTGTAAAACAGAAATCGAATGCAGTCTTTTATGGGATACCGCAAAAGAGTGGCTACCAAAAGCTAGTGAAAGTTGTGGAACTCTTTCTGTCGAAACAGAAACAAGACTTGAATGTGCTACAAAATCAAATGTAGACCTTGGTTTTATCGTGCAAAAATTTAAAAATACAGATGGAGGGGCAACAATAAAAATAAAAGAAACTTGTAACCTGAAAAAATTTAAGAAAGCTTGCCCTGGAGATCCAATAAGAGATATTTATGCTTTTAATGTTTACTTAAAAGATCATCTGGAAGCTTTTAGAAAAGGAATTATAACTTATGAACCTCAGCCTAAAATAAATTCTTCATCTTCATCGTCTTCTGATGCGCTTGATATTAGTTTAGATGGAAATGATATAGGCAATGATCCACTCAATGTGGAAATAATTGATGGCCCAGAAACAAGATATAAAAAAGTAATCATGGAGTCTCTTGTTGACGAATATAGTTGTAATAAAGAAAGCGAAATTCTTCAGATAAAAAAAATCAATAAGCGTGAAATATTCGAAGTTAATTGTATTAAGGAAGTGAAAAGAATGATTTTTGACTGCAGACCATCTGGTTGTGAGGTTCTACAATAATTTTATGAAATTTAAAAAATTATCATTCATATTATTTTTAACTTTTTTTCTTGCTGGTTGCTCAAGTTTCGATGATGTTAAAGGTTGGATGAAAGAGGGAACAAAAGAGCATCGGGACCAGGAAAAAAAGAGCACCAAAGTTGGGAAAACAAAACTAAAAACTTTTCTTGCAAAAAATCATTGTCGTGACGGTACAAGCGCAAAGATTATTAGCTCGGTTGATGATCGAATGCTATATGAGGTTACTTGTGTTAGAAAGTCCCAAACCTTTATAGTTGAGTGTAATGAATTTGGTTGTAAGAAAAACTAGGGTCTGCTTCTTTTACTATTTAGCCATCGAATAATAGGGGCCCAGAGATCCCTGTCGATTTCTGTCATTGCTGGTCCCATTTCAAAAATTCCAAGACCTCTTTCCGCTGCCTTTATATAGTTCTGGCTATCTCTAATCATTGTTAAAAAAGGTATCTTTTGCTTTGATAGAAAATCATCTAACTCCCAATAAATATTGGTGTAATCCCTCCCTCTATTAGCCACCAGAGCGATTTTTGCTCTTTTATTTAAGACTCTTGGGTGGCTTTTTATTAATTTTATAAAATCTGATGCCGCTCTCATGTCGATTGGAGACGGCAAAACGGGAATTATTATACTTTCGGCCATGGACAAAGTTTTTGTTAATTCTGAACCATGTATGGCTGCTGGGGCATCTATAATCTTTATATCTGTACCTCTTTTTATAGAAGATGTTCTTGGGCCAATTACTCCAGTTATAGGAGGCTTTGCAGGAGAGCGATTAGATAACCACGAAAGAGCACTTTTTTGCCTATCTAAATCAACCAAAGCAACACTTTTGCCCTTACTTGCATAATAGCTAGCAAGGTTAGTTGATATGGTAGTTTTGCCAGAACCACCCTTCGAATTCATTACTAATATTGATCGCACCCTATTTCTTCTCTTATTTTTTATATTTTTTCTTTATTTTATCTTTTATAGGACTTTAATTCACCTACTATATAGAAAATTCTGAAATTACAGGCGCATGATCAGAAGGGCGCCCATGCCCTCTTGGTTCAATGTCTATCCAACTCCTCTTACACTTTTCTGAGAGCTCATTATTTGCAAGCATTAAATCAATGCGTAAACCATTATTTCTTGAAAAAGCCCTTGTTCTATAATCCCACCAACTATACAAATTATCGTCTTGGTCAAAGATTCTAAAGCAATCCTTTAGTCCAATTCCCATTATATCTTGCAATGCTTTTCTCTCCTTCTCGCTACATAAAATTCTTTCTTTCCATTCTTCCGGCGAATATACATCTCTATCCTCTGGCGCAATATTAAAATCACCTACGATAATATAGTGTTTTGTATTATTAATATCCTTTTCGATAAAATTTTGAATAGATTTAAGCCACTTGAGCTTATATTTGTACTTATCACTATCTACAGATTGCCCATTTACAACATACAGATTCAAAACGGTCAAATCACTTTCATGTCTAGTAAGCAAGATTCTTTTTTCCTCTTGCTCTTTTTTATCAAATTGCTTTATGGTCTCAACAGGGGGGATTTTGCTCAATGTAGCAACACCATTATATGTTTTTTGTCCGCAGTATTGACAATAATACCCAGCTTCTTTTATCTCATCCAGGGGAAATAATTCATCTGTAACCTTAGTCTCTTGGATAGCTAAAATATCAATATGGTTTTTTTCCGCCAAATCTAAAACTTGATCAATTCTTACTCGAAGAGAGTTTACATTCCAGCTAGCTATTTTCATGCTAATCCTAGATCTTTAATTAATGCATTAATTTTTGGCTCCCTTCCCCTAAAATCTTTAAAAAGATCTATAGCAGGTTTTGACCCGCCCTTTTCTAAAACTTTCTTCATAAACTCCCTTCCAACCGTATAGTCTATTGTCTGTCTTTTTTTGAAAGCAAGAAATGCATCTGCGGACAAAACTTCTGCCCATTTATAGCTATAATATCCTGCTGCATATCCCCCAGCATATATATGACTAAAGCTATTTTGGAATCTATTGTCCTTGTGATGCTTTATAAGTGACGTAGTTTTTCTAACCTCTCTTAAAACTTTTTCTGACAATCCTGTCTTATTTTTATTTTTATCTAAGTGGACTAAAAAATCATAGAGAGAAAACTCAACTTGCCTTAATGTCTGGATTCCAGAATTATAATTTTTTGTCTTCTTTAGCTTTGAAAAAAGATTATTAGGTAGCTTTTCTTTTGTTTCGTAATGAAAAGCAAATTTATCCAGCACCTCTTTCTCCCAGCACCAATTTTCCATAAACTGGCTTGGAAGCTCCACGGCATCCCATTCAACTCCCGAGATACCAGAAACCCCAGCGTAATCTATTTTTGTTAGCATATGATGAAGGCCGTGCCCAAACTCGTGAAAAAGGGTTTCAACATCATAATGTCTAAATAGAGCAGGCACTTTTTTAGTGGGTGGCGTTGAATTACAAGTTATAAAAGCAATAGGGTGTTGTATTTCTCCATTTTTCTTAACTCTTCTTTGTATACACTCATCCATCCATGCTCCGCCTCTTTTGGTTGGGCGAGCATAAAGATCAAGATAAAACTTTCCCCTTAATCTTTTTGTTCGATCATATATTTCATAAAGACGAACATCAGGGTGCCAAATTTCCTTAGTTTTACATTGTTTTACTTCAATCCCATATAGCTTTTTCACAAGGCTAAACAAGCCTAACAAAACCTGTTCTACGGAAAAATAGGGCTTTAACTCTTCCTCATTAATTCCAAAATTTTCTTTCTTATATTTCTCAGAGACATATGCAAAATCCCAAGGCTTTATATCATCAATTTTAAGATTATTTTTTGCATATTTTTTCAAAACTTGAACTTCGTCTTTTGCTTTTTTTAGAGCTTTCGATTTTAAGTCTTCAAGAAATAATATAACTTTTTCGGGCTTGCTAACCATTTTTGTTGCTAATGAGTATTCGGCATAGTTTTTAAAACCAAGCAAAGAAGACGCCTCATGTCTTAAACTCAATATTTTTTCAATAATCTTTTTATTGTCAAAACTGTGTTTTTTTAGTGGGAATTTATCTGATGCTCTAGTAGTGTAAGCTAAATATACTTCTTTTCTTAAATTTCTATCCTCAGCATATGATAAAACAGCAGTGTAACAAGGCTGATCAAGCCCCAGTGTGTGTCCCTTCTCTTTTCTGCTTTTTGCAAGATTAGAGGCTATCTCAATATTTATTTTTGGAAGACCCGCTAAGGCCTTTACGTCTGTTATATTTTTTGCCCAATCATTTGTTGAATCAAGAACGTTCTGTTCAAATTTTGATTCTAAGGAAGAAAGCATATTTTGTTTTTCTCTAAAGCTTTTCCTCTTTTGAGAGGAAAGAGCTACTCCAGATAATTTAAAATCTAATAAGGTGTTTTCTAGAAGCTTTACCTGTGCTTCATCCAGGGTATGCTTTTCTGCTTTATACAATGATTCATAAGCCCTGTAGAGCTTAGGATTTTGAGAAACCTTGTTGTAGTAAGATGTAATCATTTTCAATGACTTTTCATACTGGCTTCTAGTATTTTTGTCATTCATAACAGAATTTAGGTGTCTGATTGGGGCCCATGCTTTTGAAACAATATCATCAGCTTCCTCTATTCTGTAGACCAAGCTTTTCCACGAGTGTTTATCTTTGCTTAACACTTTCTTTACAACTTCTTTATGCATAGAAATGGCTTCCTTAATTGCTGAAGACATGTTTTTGGCCTCTATGCTTGAGAATGGAGGAAGTTTATTTATCTTGAGAAGTTTGTTTGTTTTCACTTAAACACCAATAACAAAAAAGAAGGGTCGTTAATTTATATATCTATATTAGTTGCTGTTAAAGCTCTTTCTTCAATAAAACTTCTTCTTGAAGAAACATCGTCTCCCATAAGTTGTTCAAATATTTCTTCGGTTTCTAAGGGATTATCTTCAGACACTTTAATTAGTGTTCTTGTTTCTGGGTCCATAGTAGTTTCCCAAAGCTGTTCCGGATTCATTTCTCCAAGACCTTTGTATCTTTGAATTGAGTATTTCTTTTTAGCAGAAGAGATAAGGCTCTTGTAAGTGCTTGAAAATAAAAGGATTTTTTCAGACTTATCTTCGTTCTTTGCGAAAGCGCCTGTTTTAATTAAGTTTTTTTCCTCTGCTTTATAATCATAAAAATCTTTATATTCTATTGTTGAAAAAAACTCTGGGGACATCTTCTCAATTTTTTTTGTTCCCGCCTCTGTAAACTCAACAGCAATTTCCTTCCCGTCAAAAAAAACATTTACGCTAGGCGAGGATCCGTTAGATTTTTTTGCTTCTTTATTAATGCTTTTTTCCCAAGATTTAATATCTTTTTCTTTTGCCTTATAAGGGGCTAATTCTATAGAAGACATAAGAATAAAAAACTGTTCTCCAAATTTTTTCTTTATTCTATCCTCGCTTATTTCAGCCTTTTGACAAAGAGACATTAGCTTAGCAAGATGTTTTTCTTCAATTGGTTTTTTTGCAGACTTCGAAGGATATATTTGAGTATTTTTTATACAATCTTGAAGTATCAGCTCCATTAATTGGGCGTCATTTTTCAAATACTTTTCTTCTTTGCCTTTTTTTACCTTATAGAGAGGGGGTTGTGCTATATATATGTGCTCCCTCTGTATTAATTTTCTCATCTTATTGTGGAAAAATGTTAAGAGGAGGGTTCTTATATGTGCTCCATCAACATCTGCATCCGTCATAATAATTATTTTGTGATATCTCAGCGACCCATATGATTCATCTGTCATATCTTTAGCACTAATCCCGCAACCAAGTGCTGTTGCGAGGGTTGCTAGCTCTTCAGAAGAAAATACTTTCTCGTCTCGGGTTTTTTGGACATTTATTATTTTTCCTTTAAGAGGCAAGATTGCTTGGGTTTTTCTATCCCTACCTTGTTTTGCTGACCCGCCTGCAGAGTCACCTTCGACTAAAAAAATTTCCGAAAGAGCAGGGTCTTTCTCCTGGCAGTCAGCTAGCTTTCCTGGGAGCCCTGCTAAATCCATCTCTTTTTTTCTTCTAGTCATTTCCTTGGCCTTTCTTGCTGCTTCTCTCGCTCTTGCGGCCTCCATAACCTTGTTTACTATTGATTTAGCATCTTTTGGGTTTTCATCAAGAAATCGCTTTATGTTATCTAGGCATATAGAATCAACGATTCCCTTAACCTCTGAGGACACAAGCTTTGCCTTGGTTTGTGAAGAAAATTTAGGATCAGCCATTTTTACTGATAAAACTGCTGTCAGGCCCTCTCGAGAATCTTCTCCAGCAAGAGAAATTTTCAGCTTTTTCGCTGTACCTTCCTGCTCAATATATGTGTTTAGCGCCCTTGTTAGTGCTCCCCTAAACCCAGAAAGATGGGTCCCTCCGTCTGCTTGAGGAATATTATTCGTATATGGATATGTGTTCTCATTATAGGAGCTATTCCACTGTATAGCAGCTTCTACCTCTATTCCAGACCTCTTCCCTGAAAAAAATACAATATTCTTGTGAACTTTCTCTTTTTTTTCATTTAATTTTTCAACAAATGCTCTAATTCCTCCGTCATAGAAGAATTCTTCGTTTTTATTCTCTCTTTTGCTTGATAGCTTGATTTTTATGCCAGAATTAAGGAAAGAAAGCTCTTGTAGCCTTTTTGATAGAACGCTAAAGCTAAAATCAGTATTTGAAAAAACCTTTTCGCTTGGCAAAAAGGTGACTTTTGTTCCAGTTTTCTTTGTTTTTCCTGTAGTTTTCAATTCAGCTTTTGGGGTCCCCATGGAGTATTCTTGTTGATGTATGGCGCCATCTCTATAAACCTCTAAAACTAGCTTTTTTGAAAGGGCATTTACTACAGACACGCCGACCCCATGTAACCCTCCTGAGACTTTGTAGGAGTTATCATCAAATTTCCCTCCTGCATGTAATACCGTCATTATTACTTCGGCAGCAGATTTTTTCTCTTCTGGATGTATGTCTACTGGAATACCCCTTCCATCATCCTCGACAGTTACAGAGTTATCTTCATTAATTGCTACAGATATGTTCTTACAATGCCCTGCTAGGGCCTCATCAATTGCGTTGTCGACAACTTCAAACACCATGTGGTGAAGGCCTGTTCCATCATCGGTATCTCCAATATACATACCTGGCCTTTTTCTAACAGCCTCAAGCCCCTTTAATACCTTGATATTTGATGAATCATATTTCATTCGGCAATTTCTCCGTGTTCCACGTGGAACATTTTTGCACCAGTTTCGCTTAGTATGTCAGCCAAAATTGAGTCATATAGGGCAGATATGAATATTTGGGAGCCCGTTTCAATCAGTCTCTCAAGCACTTTTTCTTGCATCTCTAATGTTAGCTCTGCTGACAATTCGTCAACTAATATTATACTTGGGTCTTGCCTCTTATCATAGAAGTCTTTTGCCTGCGCTATGAGCATTATGTTTGCCAAAATTTTTTGCTGTCCTCTAGAAATAATTCTTTGTGCATCTTCCCCATTAATTCTTAAGGCTAAATCAGCATGGTGTGGGCCGTACTGGGTGCTTCCCCTCTCTTGGTCTGTTTTTTTTGTCTTTTTAATGGCCTCTGACAGGCTTATTCCCTCTGGCCAGCCCTGTTGGTATTCCATAGAAAGAGGGATTTCCGGAAGAATTTGAGGCCTAATTAGCTCAAAATGATTCCTGACTTTCTTTACATATTCTTTTCGCATTTCGTCTATAACATTTCCTTCAGATACAAGCTTATCTTCCCAGGCGTCTGCTTCTGAAGGGGCTCTTTTTAAGGCTTCATTTCTCTGTTTCAAGGCCTTCGAATATGCAGTCCAAGAAACCTTATAAGGAGGTTCCACGTGGAACAGCCCCCAATCAACAAACGACCTTCTCTCGGAAGGGGGTCCGTCAATTATCAGGTGGCTTGCAGGGTGGATGCACTGAACAGCTATTTTTTCAGTTATTTCAGATTGTTTTTTTGCTTCCCTTCCATTTAGAAAGATTTTTGTACCACCACCGCCTTTCTTGATTTCAAGCTTTGTCTTCTCATCCCCCACAACACCGCCAACATACAGCCCATCACTGCCTTTCAAAACAAGATCCGCCACTCTATTGGTCCTAAAGCTTCTTCCCCTAGAGAGAATATCAATTGACTCAAGGAACGTTGTTTTCCCGGCTGCGTTTTCTCCAATTAGAACATTTATTCCTTTGTCAGCCGCAATAGTGGAATTTGTAATATTTCTTACATTTCTTATGGTCAGGCCGCTTAAAAACATTCTGGAAAGGCTTTGCTTAAAGCCTCATTGGCATAATCACGTAGCTAGCGCTGTCATCATTTTCTGGAGTTATTAGCGCGCTACTATTTGAGTCTTTAAAATGTATTTGTGCATTTTCTGTTTTGATAACGCTCAAAACGTCAAGAAAATAAGACACATTAAAGCCTACTTCAATCTGTTCACCACTGTATTCACAAGGCACTTCGTCCTGTGCCTCTTCTTTTTCTGGGTTGTGGGCGCTTATCTGAATAACGTTATTAGAGCAATTTAACCTGACCCCTCTAAACCTGTCGTTTGATAACACCGCAACAGTGTTTAGGGAATCTTTTAGCTTTTGTGCATTTACTTTTACAGACTTATCGCAATCCGCGGGGATAACCTTATCATAATCTGGGAACTTTCCTTCTATCAGTTTCGTCGTTATTTCTACATCTCCCGCACTGAGCCTGAGGTAGTTTTTTGTTAGCCTTCCTTTAAGCTGGTCTGTTTCATTTTCAGTTATCTTCTGAATTTCTAAAACCCCTTTTCTTGGAATAATTGCATTTTTTGGTTCTGCTATGCTTATGTCCTGGGCAGCTTCTGCCTTTGCAAGCCTGTGGCCATCTGTGGCTACACCACATATCTCTTTAGGTGTTATTAAAAAATAGAGGCCATTCAAATAATACCTCACGTCCTGTTGTGCCATAGCAAAAGCAGTTCGATCTATAATTTTCTTTATTGTGTCTTTTGATACATTAAAGTCTAGCGCTTCTTCTTCAACATCAATCAAGGGGAAAGTTGAAGCATCTAGTGTTGATAAAACAAACCTGCTTTTATTTGAGGACAAGGTAACTTTTCCTCCGCCCGTATCAGTTATAGTAATTTCCGATTTTGCAGGGAGCCCATTGCATATGTCATAAAGCTTTTTTCCAGGAAAAGTAATGCTTCCCGAAAATTCTTCTATTGAGTCAGGCTGCAGTTTTGCGACAAGCTGAGCCTCCATATCTGAAGCAGTAAATTTATATTCATTATTTTCTTTCGAAAAAAGTATATGACTAGTAATTGGGGCTGCTTGCCTTCTTTCGACTACCCCTATTACCGCTTTTAAAGTAATTAAAATATTTTCTCTAGTAATAATTAATTTCATATATATATATTTGTTGTTGTTGTTCCCATTGGTTTCTGTGTAAAAAGCAATTTTATCTATTAAAAACAATAACTTAAGACAACTATAACCTGTTTAAAATCCTTATTTTTCTGTGTTCTTTTTTCTTAATTTATAAAGTATCCAAAAGTCTTACAATAATATAAACAGACTTTTAACAATTAGTAAAACCTTATGTGCTAAGCTCCCTTCTAAGCTTCACAAGGTCTTCCTCGACCGCTTTGTCAATTGAGCTCAGTTCGGCAATTTTCCTACACGCATGCAAAACTGTTGTGTGATCTCTGCCCCCAAAAGAATCCCCTATTTCAGGAAGACTATGGTTTGTAAGCTCTTTAGCCAAAAACATAGCAACCTGTCTCGGCCTTGCAAGACATCTAGTTCTTCGAACGGAAAGAAGATCAGCTAGCCTAATCTTGTAATAGTCAGAAACTGTTTTTTGTATATTTTCAATGCTAATAAGTTTGTTTTGCAAAGAGATTAGATCATGCAAAGCTTCTTTAGCAAAATTCAGATCAATATCTCTCGCTGTAAACTGTGAGTTTGCAATAACTCTTCTGAGGGCGCCCTCTAGCTCTCTAATATTTGACTGTATATTTTTAGCTATAAAAAAAGCAACCTCTGGGTCGACTTCTGCGCCGCAAATCGAGATGGCTTTTTTCTGAAGGATTGCAACCCTAGTTTCTAAATCAGGAGGTTCAATTGCTTGCGTTAAGCCCCACCCGAATCTTGATTTTAGTCTTTCTTCAAGGCCGGAGACTTCCTTTGGATATCTATCGCACGTAAGAACTATCTGTGACTTGCCTTCTAAAAGAGCATTAAACGTATGGAAAAACTCTTCTTGTGATTTGTCTTTCCCTGCAAAAAATTGGATATCATCAATTAATAGAGCATCTGCTGACCTATAGAAGCTAGAAAACTCTTCAATTTTATTATGAGTTATTGCCCTAACCATATCTGCCACAAATTTTTCAGAGTGCAGATATATAATTTTTGCGTTAGGTTTATTTTGTAAAATCCCATTACCAATGGCATGCATTAAATGAGTTTTTCCTAATCCTACACCACCATATATGAAAAAAGGGTTATATGTTGAACCAGGGTTGCTAGCAACTTGTATTGCTGAAGCTCTGGCCATTTGGTTAGATTTTCCAACAACAAAATTATCAAAAGTAAATTCCGATGAGAAGCTAGTAGTGTTTACAAAATAACTTCCTTTATCTTCTGCTATAATCTGTGTATCTCCATCTATCTTCTGCGAAATTCCGCCAACCTCAAATATAAATCGCATCTCAGACCCTATTAGAATTTTTTCTATGTGCTTAGAGAGGTTTTCATTTGCCCATTCTTGAACAAAGGTGTTTGGCGCGAGGATCCTTAGAGTATTTTCGTCTTTTATTGCCTGCAAAGGCCTTACCCAGGTGTTGTACTGGTCTTGGTCAATAGCAACAGCCATTTCTTTTAAGCATTTTTCCCATATTATTGGAGTTTCTGTATGCATTTCCCCACCATTGTGCTTTAATTATTATTATCTAGCATTTAAGATGTTATATCTTATACTTATCCACAGTATAAAGAAATTGACAAATTTGTGTAAAAATTGTGGATAACTTATGTAAATTAGTTTGATAAAGTATTTATTGACAAATAGGGCCTACAAACGTATCTTCCCGGGCAATAAAGGCAAAGGATTATTATGAAAAGAACATATCAACCAAGCAAAATAAAGAGAAAAAGAACCCATGGTTTTCGCGCTAGGATGAAAACAGCGGGTGGCAGGGCGGTTATTAATGCTAGAAGAGCAAAAGGAAGGAAAAAACTTTCTGCCTAGGCTTGCTGAAGGGTTTAAGGCTAGCGATATGAGGCTTAGTGAGCCAGACGATTTTAAGCGTACGCTAAAGAAAGGAAAGAAAATAAGATCAGAATGCTTTGAGCTATTTTTTAAGGAAAATGAGCTTGACCACTCCAGGTTTGGCGTAAACATAGCAAAAAGGCTTGTTGGAAAATCTACGGAAAGGAATAAAATTAAACGCGCAGCTCGAGAAATATTTAGGAAATCAAAAAAATGTAATATGGATATTGTGTTACTTTTAAGACGAGCTTCTGAAAAAAATAAATATAAAGAAGAAATAGAGGCTTTATTTAAAAAGATTGAGACGTAAGATGTTAACTCCAAAAAAAATTATTATTGGCTTAATAAAAATATATCAAATGATATTGCGACCGTATTTAGGATGTCATTGTAGATTTACTCCTTCATGCTCAGATTATTCAATTCAAGCAGTTGAGAAACATGGGGCAGTTAAAGGCACGTATTTGTCTGCTAAAAGGCTGTATAGATGCAATCCCTGGCAACCAGGCGGTATTGATGAGGTGCCAGAAAAACAATGAATAATAGATTCCTACTATACTTTGCTCTAGCATTAGTTGTTTTTATGATTTGGACTGAGTGGACGAATCTACATAAGCCAAAAGAGCCAGTAGAAGATTTTATTGAAAGCCCTTCTAAGAAAAACATTTCTGAAAGAGATTTTCCAGAGGCAGTTGATCCTGATCCAAAGCCCGTAGAACGTTTTGAGAAAGACAAAAATAGGCCAAAAAATGAACGTGCTATAAAAATTTCTAATGAAGACCTGGAAGTTTATATAAGCTCGAGGGGCGGAGATATAAAGAAAGCAGTTCTTTTAAAACATAAAGAAAGCATGGATGAGGGAAGCCCACCAATAAGTCTTTTAGATACTGAAAAATTTTATTATGTTGCTCAATCTGGCCTAGCTCATGACAAAGATCAAGATGGTCGAGACGTATCTGGACTTGCGCCAAATCATTATCAAGACTTCAGGGTAGTTAAGGTTTCACAAAAACAAGCTGTGCTTGAATGGAAAAATCAGGGAATCACAGTTTCCAAAGTTTTTAGCTTAAATGAAGATGGGTATTTATTATCTGTAAATCATAATGTAATTAATAATAGCAACAAAATGTGGACTGGAAGAAATTATGCCCAATTAAAAAGAACTCGCGGAAGCGGAGGATCATGGGCAATGCCAACTTTCACAGGAGCTGCATACTATGATGGGGCTTACAACAAGGTTTCTTTTGATGACATTTCAGATAAACGATTAAATATAAAAACTCAAGGTGGATGGATTGCAATGATGCAACATTACTTTGTATCTTCATGGGTGTTGCCAGAAAACCAAAGTATCAGGATTGAAACAAGAGAAACAGAGCCTGCTGGGCAAGAAAAACGTTATTTAATAAGATCTACTTCTCAATCAATAGGCATAGCTCCAGGACAAAAATTTGAGTTTAATAGTTCAATTTTTATTGGCCCAAAATTACAGAGTAGTTTGGAAAAAATATCTCCGGGATTAGAATTAACTGTCGACTATGGAGCACTTACTTTTCTTGCCAAGCCATTATTTTGGCTCCTAGATAATTTTTATCTTCTAGTAAATAATTGGGGCTGGGCAATTATTTTATTAACAATTCTTATAAAACTTATTTTTTATAAACTATCAGCAACAAGTTATAGGTCTATGGCAAGAATGAAAAAATTTACTCCAAAAATTCAAAGCATAAGAGAAAGATATTCTGATGACAGGCAAAAGATGAACCAAGCTATGATGGAAATGTATAAAGAAGAAAAAATTAATCCTTTGGGGGGCTGTTGGCCAATACTAATTCAAATTCCAGTTTTTATTGCACTATATTGGGTTCTGCTTGAAAGTGTAGAAATGAGGCATGCTCCTTTTATTTTTTGGATAGATGACCTTTCTTCCAAAGATCCATATTTTGTACTTCCTCTTATAATGGGCGCATCGATGTTTCTTCAGCAAAAGCTTAATCCAACACCGCCAGACCCTATACAAGCAAAAGTAATGCAAATGCTGCCTATAATTTTTACCGGGTTTTTTGCATTTTTCCCATCCGGCTTAGTTCTATATTGGGTAGTAAATAATTTGCTATCTATTGTTCAGCAGTGGAAAATTGTAAAATCGATAGAAGCAAGTTAACTTTAAAAAATGAAAACCAAAGACACAATAGTGAGCTTAGCTTCACCCTCTGGAGTTTCCGCAGTTTCTGTGATCCGTTGCTCTGGTCCGAATGTTCAAACAATTATAAAGAGATTTTTTAAGAAAGACTTGGAAGACAGGGTTGCAACATATATAGATTTTATAGACAAAAAAAATGTTATAGATGATGTAATTGCAATACTTTATAAAGGTCCACGCTCCTTTACTGGAGAGGATATGCTTGAAATTTTATGTCACGGGGGGCCAGTGATCTACCAAACAATTATCTCATCCATAGCTTCCATTGAAGAGGCAAGGGAAGCAGAGCCAGGAGAGTTTAGCGAAAGGGCTTTTATTAATGGGAAAATTGACCTTCCTCAAGCTGAAGCTATATGTTCAATAATAAATTCTGAAACTATAGAGGCTGCAAATGCTGCGAGAAAAGCGCTCTCAGGAGGATTTTCTGAAGAAGTAATTTCTATCGATAAAAAAGTTCTAAATATTCGAGTAGAAATAGAGGCTTTACTTGATTTCCCGGACGAAGAAATTGAGCATGCTGGCTTGGAAGATCTTGATGGACTTATTAAAACGGCCATCGCATCTCTTGATGAATTAATTGAAAAAACAATTGCAAGATGTGTTTTGTCTGACGGTGTAAGAGCAGCAATACTTGGCAGGCCAAATGCAGGCAAATCTTCTTTATTTAATTTACTTCTTGGTAATGATGCGTCCATAGTTAATAAACAACAGGGCACTACCAGAGACGTTGTTTTTGCTAGCCTTAACTTAGATGGCGCGCCTATTTTTCTTTACGACACAGCTGGCATACGAAAAACAACAGACCCAATAGAAATAGAAGGCTGTAGACGCTCTTATATAACAGCAGAAAATGCAGATTTAATAATTTATTTATTTGATGGGGAAGAAGGGGAAACCCTAGAAGACAAAGAAGTCGTTGAAAAGATAAAAAACATGAAAAAGCCAATTCTTTTAGTAACTAATAAAATAGATTTAAGAGAAAAAAAAGAAAACCAGGGTGAAATAGAAATATCAGCAAAGGAAAATATAGGGATTGACCTATTAAAGAAAAAGATATCAGAAGAAATTGCTTTGATGGGTAGAAATTCCTCAGTATCAGTAATTAAAAATAGGCAATTAACTCTGTTAAGAGAAGCAAAAGATAATATTTTAGCTCTTAATATTTCTCTTAATGAGCTAGATTTAGCTGCTGAACAACTAAAACGCACCCAAGAATGTCTAGTGAAAATCCTTGGTGAAGAGGAGGAGGATAGAGTACTAAGTGGAATTTTTTCAAATTTTTGTATTGGAAAGTAATATAATGTTTTGATGAAGAATTATGATGTTATTGTAATTGGCGGTGGTCATGCTGGGACAGAGGCTTGTTTAGCAAGCGCTAGATGTGGTTGTAAAACACTTCTTATAACCCAAAGATTTGAGACTATTGGCCAGATGAGTTGTAACCCATCTATAGGCGGAATTGGGAAGGGGCATTTAGCAAAAGAAGTTGATGCTCTTGGCGGGGCTATGGCTAGAGCTGCTGATCTTTCTGGAATTCATTTTAGAACTTTAAACAAAAGAAAAGGGCCTGCCGTTTGGGCAACTAGGGCACAAGCTGACAGAGAGCTCTATAAGAAAGCCATTCAAGGAGTTGTTAGGAGACAAAAAAATCTAGACGTATGTGAGTCTGAAGTAATTGATATTTTAGTTGATAAAAAAAATGTTTGTCATGGGGTAGAGCTTGAGACTAAAGAGAAAATATCCTCAAAAGCGGTTATTTTAACTACTGGCACATTTTTGTCTGGGAAAATTTTTATTGGTGAAAAGAGTTTTGAAGCAGGAAGGGACGGAGACAAAGCATCAAATAAGCTTGCAAAGAGGCTTAGAGATTTAGGCTTACCACTAGGAAGATTAAAAACTGGAACACCACCGAGGCTTGATGGCAGGACGATTGATTTTAGTGTTTTAAAAGAACAACCTGGTGATGATTTAAGACCAGTTTTTTCTTTCTTTAGTAATTTGAAGGACCACCCACGCCAAATAAGTTGTTACATAGGAAGAACAAATAATCAAACACATGAAGTAATTCGAGATTCACTAAATAAATCACCTGCGTTTAATGGTGTCATCACTGGCAAAGGCCCAAGATATTGCCCTTCTATTGAGGACAAGGTAACTAGATTCAAAGATAAAGAATCTCATCAGATTTTTTTAGAACCAGAAGGGCTAAATACGAATATAGTTTATCCAAATGGAATTTCAACTAGTCTTCCAGAAGAAGACCAGGAAAGGTTTATTAGAACAATTCCAGGACTTACAAACGTGAAGATAGAAAAATTCGGGTATGCGGTGGAATATGATTTTCTTGATCCAAGAGGACTTAGTTCTTTTCTTGAAAATAAGGCAATAGAAAACCTATTTTTAGCAGGACAAATTAATGGAACTACTGGTTATGAAGAAGCTGCCTCACAGGGCATTGCGGCGGGCATTAATGCAGCACAAAAAGCCCTTGGAAGAGAAATGTGGACTCCAGAAAGAGAGACATCGTATATTGGCGTAATGATTGATGATTTAATAAATCAAGGCGCTCCAGAGCCTTATAGGATGTTTACTAGCAGAGCAGAAAATAGGCTTTACTTAAGAGAAGACAATGTTATTCAAAGGCTATCATCTTGTGCTGAGAAATATGGGCTCTTAGAAGACAATAAGCTTGAAAATGTAAAAACCTACCAGAAAAATATAGAAAAAGAGTTGGGCAGGCTAAAGGGGACAAAAATTGAGATAGATGACCAAATCATTTCAGCTTATGAGTATTTAAGGAGACCAAATACTAATTATGAGGATATAGAAAAAATCAAAAATGATTTTGCCTCCGTAGAGCCACAAGAGATTGGCATAAAATGTGCAATCGAAATAAAATATGAAGGGTATGTAAAAAGACAAAAGCAGGATATTCAGAAAAGCCAGAGAGACTATAGGATCGAGCTCCCTGAAGAGATTGATTATAGTAAAATTACTGCCCTATCTACAGAAGCTAGAGAAAATCTTTCAAGAATAAGGCCAAAGACACTTCTTCAGGCATCAAAGATTTCTGGTATAACGCCAGCATCTTTATCTATTTTAAAGATTCAGGCTAAAGTTAATAAGAATAATAAAAAAGTGTCTGAAAAAAATGCCCGCTCTTGATAAGCAATTTGAGAATTTATTTTCTGATTTAAATATTAAACACAAAGAGAAGAAAAATATTTTTTGTGACTATTGCGAATTAATTGTTAAGTGGAATAAAAAGATTAATCTAACAGCAATTGATAGTCATGAGGATATGATGTTAAAACATATAGCGGATAGTTTATCGATTTCTGATTTAATAGATGGTGACAAAATTGCTGATGTTGGAACTGGAGCAGGTTTACCCGGAGTGCCTTTGGCGATTGTTCACCCAAATAAAAATTTTCTTTTAATTGACTCTAATCTGAAAAAAATAGACTTTCTAAATCATGTGAAGGCGACTTTAGGGCTCAAAAATATAGAGCCATGTCATATTCGTATTGAAAAATTACCTAAAGAGAGAATTTTTGATACGATAGTTGCTAGGGCTTATGGGAGCCTTCTCAGGCTTTATGAAGATGTAAATAAAAACCTAGGTAAGGACGGTAAGATAGTTTCCATGAAAGGGCGATTGCCTAAGGCAGAGATAGATATGCTGCCAGAAGAGCTGGATGTATCAATTAAAAAACTTGATGTGCCTAGCCTTTCTGCTGAAAGGCACGCAATAATAATAAGAATATGAGGTAAGTAGTTGTGGCTAATGTAATTTCTGTTTGTAATCAAAAGGGTGGAGTAGGCAAAACAACCACTAGCGTAAATTTAGCTGCTGCCTTAACTCATAACAAAAAGAAAATCCTTCTAATTGATATGGACCCTCAAGGTAATGCAACTATGGGCTCAGGAATTGATAAAAACGAGCTTGATCGAACTGTTGCAGACGCATTGTTAGTAGGAGATGAAAATCCAAATGATATTATAATTCAAAGCGATGAAGGTTATAGTTTGCTTCCTGCAAACCAAACATTAACATACGCTGAAGTTAAGCTTCTTGAAGAAGAAAATAGAGAGTTAGTTTTAAAAAAGAAATTAATTAATATTTTAAAAAACTATGACTCATTAATTATTGATTGTCCTCCGTCTCTAAATATTTTAACAGTGAATGCTCTTGCAGCTTCGGATGCAGTTATCATTCCAACTCAATGCGAATATTACGCGCTCGAAGGTCTTGCAGCTTTGCTTGATACAATTGAAAAAATTAAAACTTCTACAAATCCAGATTTAAAAATTGAAGGTATATTGAGAACCATGTATGACCCAAGAAATAATTTATCAAGGGATGTGTCTTCAGAGCTTGAAAGTTATTTTGGAAAGCAGGTACTTAAATCTATTATACCGAGGAATATCAACTTAGCTGAAGCACCTAGCCATGGTTTATCTGTTATTAGCTATGATTTAGCTTGCAAAGGATCTGTTGCATATTTAGCATTAGCTAAAGAAATTATAAAAAAAACTAAAGGCACAAAGAAATGACAAAAAGAAAATCTGGACTGGGGAATAAAGGAGTAGAAGTTCTACTTGGCTCAAAAACTCAAGAAAAACTTAAGGGTGATGGGGTATTAGAAATTGCGTTAAAATCTATAAACTTAAGTCCTTATCAACCAAGACAAAACTTCAAAAAAGAAAGCCTTGATTCGTTAGTAGATTCGATAAAGGCCCAAGGAGTTATTCAGCCAATTTTAGTTAGAGAGGCAGATGGACAAAAATATGAATTAATAGCTGGAGAAAGAAGGGTAAGAGCTGTAAAAAAATTAGGATATAAAACAATCCCTGCGGTAGTAAAAAAAATAACTGACAAGGATGCTGCATTACAAGCACTTATAGAAAATATTCAAAGGGAAGACTTAAATCCAATTGAAGAGGCAATGTCTTTTAAGAAGATATCTGAGCTTTATGATCTAACACACGACCAAATTTCTGAAGTAACTGGGAAATCTAGAACTCATATATCCAACATAATAAGATTACTCCGATTGGATGATTATGTTAAAAAGCTTTTAATAGATGGGATGTTAGATATGGGTCACGCTAGAGCGCTTTTATCGTTAAGTCCTGATAAACAAAAGGAACAAGCAAAAAATATTGTAAATAATAAATTAACAGTAAGAGATGCGGAGCTTCTTGCCTCATCGCCAGAAAAAAAGATTCAAAAAGGGTCTAGTTCTAAAAAGCCAAGCCATATTTTAAATTTAGAAAGCGAGCTTTCTTCATTGCTAGGCGTGCCAGTCGAAATACAATTTTCTGAAAAAAAGAAAAATGGCAAATTAATTATAAAATATAGTGGGCTTAGCGTGCTTGATGGTGTTTTAGAAAAACTTGGTTATTCAAAATAGGTGCATTTGGTTTCTAGGAATTTATCTGTGATATTCGTGACATCTTTTTTTGAAGAATTTATGTCTTGTGTTTTTTTAAAATTTTCTGCTAATGTAAAATAATGAACAAAGGTAGGTTTTTGGTCTACTAATTTTTTAAGACAAAATATTTTATTATTTTCAATTACCCAATTCCAGCTCTCTCTAACATGTTTCCAATAGTCTTTAGTAGAGTTCCAATATTTATAAGCTGAAGAAAAGTCATAATCACTTATTTTTTGATATCTGGCTATTCCATACTCCGCGCCCACGAAAGTATTTTCTTCCCCTATTTTGTCATTAACTTCTTCCATGACCCACCCCCAAGGCATAATAGTTATTTTATTTATACCAAGAAGTAGAGAATAATCATTTCTTACAGAAAATTCTCTTCTTGGTAGTGGCCTAGGAGTTGTTTGACTAATCCATCTTGATGCCCCTTTATTATGAACCCAGGTGCCGTAAGATTCATATCTTGGAGTATCATCTACTTGATATACTGCTTGACTCCATTTCCCCTTGATTGCTTTGGTTTGGGAATTCACCCATGTTCTTACTGGCTTATAGTCTAAAATTTTTTTGTCTTCATAAGACCAATCTTGCCTCCAGTGTTGTTGGACAAAGGGCCCTAAGATTTTATTATTTTCATCTATCGTATGCATAACGAGAATATGTTGAAGTGATATATGATTTTCACTATTTTGAAGAATAATTACTGCCTCAGTGCCCCAGGATTTGTACGGGCTATCAATTTTGTATTTGGCTTTTGCCCCATACATTTCAGTAAATTCAAATGAAACTTTATATTCTCCAGACATTGAAAGAATTGCAAGTCTATCCATCTCTTTTTTACTTATTTCTTTGTTTTGAAGCTTTTGGAAGTATTCCGACGGGGCAAGATCAAGCTGAACCTCAGGCCCTTTTGTGCTCCCACCTCTAACATCTTGTTTTTTATATCTATCTATAAGCCATTCTAGTTTTGACTGGTCAATAACCCTTGTTTTGCCACCATAATCAGCATCATTAGAGTAAGAGACGTTTGATACGGCAAGGGCTAAGACTGCTACATAGCTAAACGATTTAATAAGCATATCAGTTAAAATAACTCGAAGTTCCTGTATAAACAACATTTAAATCAACGTTTCACAATAAATTAGCCTACAAATAGCCATAATTAGTGTTCTTTGTTAAAATGATAAAAATATTGAAATCTTATCGTTCTATTAATATACTGCCTTTGCGACAAGAACATGCTTACAAAAAGTTTTGGAATAGAAATAATAATATTTGTAGCAATCGCTTTTTTTCTAGGAATTTTAGCTAATAAAGATGTTGCAATCTCTTTCTTGGTGGGTGTGGGGATAAATATCGTCCCAAAGTGTTATTCAGCGGCTATATTGTTCGGCACAAGATCGAGATCTATTAAAGAGGAAATAAGACATTTTTATATTGCAGAGTTTGGCAAGTGGGCCTTGGTAATTTTGATGTTCGCCCTTGTGTTTGCGTTTTTTGATATTACCTACCCTTTTGTTTTATTTATGGGGTTTTTGCTTGCTTGTATAACTACGATTTTTTTTAAAAAAACTTAGAGTATAAGTAAAAGAAGTATGGCTAGCGGAGGATTAACAGGACCGGAATACATAAAGCATCATTTGACTAATCTGACATTTGGCAGAAATGATCAAGGACTTTGGAAGATTGCCGAATCTGCAGAAGAAGCTAAAGAAATGGGGTTTTATGCTATTCATATAGATTCAATGGCTTGGGCTATTTCCCTTGGAGCCCTTTTTATATTTATATTTCATAAAGTTGCTATTAGAGCCTCAACAGGTATCCCAGGGAGATTACAAAATTCTATAGAAATGGTAATTGAATTTATTCAAAGCAATGTAAAGGATTCTTTTTCTCATACAAATAAGATTGTTGCCCCAATGGCTTTGACTGCATTTATGTGGGTTTTATTAATGAATCTTATGGATTTAGTCCCAGTTGATTGGGTACCAGTGCTTTTTCATTTGCTCGGAGTTAATTATATGAAAATAGTTCCAACGACTGATCCAAATGTAACAATGGGCATGTCACTTTCGGTCTTTTTTCTTGTATTATTTTATAGTTTTAAGAATAAAGGGATTAAAGGGTTTTTGAGCGAGCTTACTCTGCATCCTTTTTCTTCAAAGAATATTTTTTTAAAGCTTTTACTTATTCCAGTTAATCTATTTCTTGAGGGTGTCTCATTAATAGCAAAACCAGTTTCACATGGATTACGTTTATTTGGTAACTTGTATGCTGGAGAGATGATTTTTATCTTGATTGCTTTACTGCCACTTTATGCGCAGTGGTCGTTGTCAGTGCCATGGGCAATTTTCCATATTTTGGTAATTGTTCTTCAAGCTTTTATTTTTATGGTACTTATGGTTGTTTATTTAAATATGGCGCATGATACAGGGGAACATTAAAATTTTTTTGATATAAATAGAGGATATTAATTATGGAAACATCAGGTTTAATTTATGTAGCAGGGGCTCTAATGATGGGCCTAGGAGCACTAGGTGCAGCAATTGGTATTGGAAACCTAGGGGGAAAATATATGGAAGGGATAGCAAGACAACCCGAGTTAATTCCAATGCTTAGAACCCAAATGTTTATAGTTTTAGGTCTAGTTGATGCAGTACCTATGATTTCAGTAGGAATTGCCTTCTACTTATTGTTTGCTGTTGCTTAAAATTTTTTAATTGGGAGATAGAGATTGAATATAAATTTAACTCTAATAGGACAAGCCATATCTTTTGCGATTTTTGTGTGGTTTTGCATGAAGTTTGTTTGGCCGCCTATAGTTGATGCGCTTGAAAAAAGAAAGAAGACTATAGCTGATGGCTTGGCTGCAGCTGAACAGGGGCAGAAAACCCTAGTAGATGCACAGGCGGAAGCAGATAAAACATTGCAAGGCGGGAAAGATGAGGCAAAAAATATTGTCGTTATGGCAGAAAAAAGAGCTAGTGACATTGTAGATGATGCCCATAGCAAAGCATCTGAAGAGAGCTCTAAGAAGATTAAAGCTGCAGAGCAAGAAATAGAACAGATGGCAATGAAATTGAAAGAGTCTCTTAAAAAAGATATTTCAGGGCTAGTTATTAATGGGGCTGAAAATATTCTACAAAAAGAAGTAGATAAAGATACGCATGAAAAAGCAATACAGGAGTTAATTAAAAAAATATAAATATGTCTGAACTAACAACAATAGCAAGACCATATGCAAAGGCATTAATGATGCATGCTAGGGATAAAAATAATTTAGATAATTATTTTAAAATGTTGAGTAATTTGAAACAGGTGGTTGAGAACGAAGAAATGAAAAAAATACTTAACGATGATCGGCTAGATATAGACAGCAAAGTGAAAGCACTGCTTCTTGTTGTCGATGAATTCATTGATGAGGATTTTAGGCGGTTCATAAAATGTTTAGCACAAAACGATAGAACTACTGTAATTCCAGAGATTTTTAAATTATTTGAAGACTTGATGCTTGAAGAAAATAATTTGGTAAGAGTTATAATTGAGACAGCTTATGAAATTGAAGATAAAAATTTAAAGTTAATTTCAAAAGCTCTTGAGAATAGATTTAATAAGAAAATTGAAATTGAGCAAAAAATTGACTCATCCTTGATTGCTGGAGCAATAATTAGGGCAAATGATCTGGTAATTGATGGCTCATTGAGAGAGAAACTTAGAAAACTTGAAACACAAATACATTAAAACTTTTTAGGAAATTAAAGATGCAATTAAAGTCAACTGAAATAAGTGAATTAATAAAAAAAAGGATTCAAGGATCTGATTTATCAGCAGAAGCTAGAACGGAAGGAACTATAGTTGCTCTTACTGATGGAATTGTAAGAATACATGGTCTTTCTGATGTAATGGCTGGTGAGATGATTGAATTTCCAAAAAATACCTTTGGGTTAGCATTAAATTTAGAAAGGGACTCAGTTGGGGCTGTAGTTCTAGGGGATTATGCTCATCTTTCTGAAGGAGATGTTGCAAAATGTACAGGAAAAATTTTAGAGGTGCCTGTTGGAGAATCCTTAATTGGGAGAGTAGTAAATTCTTTGGGAGAGCCAATTGATGGCAAAGGTGAAATCAATTCAGAAAATTTTTCACCAATTGAAAAGATTGCACCTGGGGTTATTGAAAGACAATCAGTGGATCAACCGGTTCAAACAGGCTTGAAATCTATCGATTCTATGGTGCCTATTGGCCGAGGACAAAGAGAATTAATAATTGGTGATAGACAAACAGGGAAAACTGCTTTGGCTATAGATACAATTATTAATCAGAAAGGGACAGGCATTAAATGTATTTATGTTGCAATTGGACAAAAAAATTCTTCTGTATCAAATGTTGTAAAAAAATTAGAAGAGCATGGGGCTATGGAACATACTATTGTTGTCGCTTCTTCTGCATCTGAGTCGGCAGCTATGCAATATATTGCCCCTTACTCAGGATGTGCTATGGGGGAATATTTTAGAGATATAGGTGAAGATGCCTTAATAATTTATGATGATTTAAGTAAACAGGCTGTTGCCTATAGACAGGTCTCGCTTTTATTACGTCGACCACCAGGAAGAGAAGCTTTCCCAGGAGATGTCTTTTATCTTCATTCAAGATTATTAGAAAGATCTTCTCGTGTAAATGCTGAATACGTAGAAAACTATACTAAAGGAAAAGTAAAAGGAAAAACTGGATCTTTAACAGCTATGCCTATAATTGAAACACAGGCAGGTGACGTGTCAGCTTTTGTACCAACTAATGTAATATCTATCACTGATGGACAGATATTCCTTGAAACCAGTTTATTTAATTCTGGGTTGAGACCAGCTATTAATGCTGGATTATCAGTTTCTAGGGTTGGTGGTGCTGCGCAAACTAAACTTGTAAAAAAATTAGGTGGTGGTGTAAGACTAGCCTTAGCACAGTACAGAGAATTAGCTGCATTCTCTCAGTTTGCTTCAGATCTTGATGAGCAAACTAGAAAACAACTCGAACGCGGTGAAAGAGTTATGGAATTAATGAAACAACCACAATATTCCCCATTAAATATTGCTGAAATGGGGGTTGTCCTTTTTGCTGTTAATGAAGGCTACCTTGACAAAGTTGAGGTAGAGAAAGTAAAAGATTTTGAAAAAGCTCTTTTAGGATATGTGAACTCAGAACATGGTGAATTTATGGGAAGCATGAATGAGTCTGGTGACTACAGTGAATCAGTTGCTTCACAGTTAAAAGATATACTTGAAAAATTTGTTTCAACACAAACTTGGTAAAAAGATATGGCTGGTGAAAAAGAAATAAGAAATAAAATTTTAAGTATTAAAAATACTCAAAAAATTACAAAGGCGATGGAGATGGTTGCTGCGAGTAAAATGAGAAAGGCGCAGGACAGAATGGCCGAAGCAAGACCATATTCTTATAAGATAAAAAACGTAGTAAGTCACCTTGCATGCGCTCATCCTGAATATAAACATCCATTTTTAGAGCAGAAGGAAGAAATAAAAAGAGTTGGTTTTATTATTGTAAGTACAGACCGAGGTTTATGTGGAGGATTAAATATTAATCTTTTTAAAAAAGTACTTACTGAAATAAAAACATATCAAGAAAAGTCTGTAGAAATTGATGTTTGCGCTGTAGGAACTAAAGCAACTAATTTTTTTAAGAGATTAGACGTAAATATGATTTCGCAGATATCACAGTTAGGAGATACACCTGAAATTAATGATGTTATTGGAACAATAAAAATAATGTTAGATAAGTATACAGATGGTGATCTTGATAGATTATTTTTGGCAGATAATCATTTTATAAACACGATGTCTCAGGAACCAAATTTAGAAACATTGCTTCCCACAATGCCGGATGAAGATCAGAATCTAGCACATCACTGGGATTATATATATGAACCTGATTCAAAAAGTGTGATTGATAATTTGTTAATTAGATATATAGAGTCAATAGTTTATGAAGGTATAGTAGAAAATGTTGCTTGTGAAATGGCAGCTAGAATGGTTGCTATGAAAAGTGCATCTGATAATGCTGGAAATTTAATCGATGAACTTCAGCTTATTTACAACAAAGCAAGACAAGCATCTATTACACAAGAGCTTTCTGAGATTGTTGGAGGCGCTGCAGCAGTTTAGTTTTTAGGGAGAATAATATGAGTGATGGAAAAATAGTTGAGATAATAGGAGCAGTAGTAGATGTTGAGTTTTCAAAAGACTCAATACCACAAGTATATGATGCTTTGAAAGTTGATGAGGCTAATCTTACTCTTGAGGTTCAACAGCAGCTTGGGGATGGCATTGTTAGAACTATTGCAATGGGTGCGACTGATGGTGTTAAAAGAGGATTTAATGTAAAAAGTACTGGAGCCCCAATCTCAGTTCCTGTAGGTGAGAAAACTCTAGGAAGAATTATGAATGTTCTTGGAGATCCAGTGGACCAAGCTGGTCCAGTTGAGGCCAAAACTACTATGCCAATTCATAGAAGTGCTCCAACCTTTGAGGAGCAAGCTGGTGGAAACGAGCTACTTGAGACTGGGATTAAAGTTATTGATTTGCTATGCCCTTTCGCTAAAGGAGGGAAAGTTGGGTTATTTGGTGGTGCCGGTGTAGGAAAAACTGTAAATATGATGGAGCTTATAAGAAATATTGCTACAGAGCATAGCGGGTATTCGGTTTTTGCTGGAGTAGGAGAAAGAACTAGAGAAGGAAACGACTTTTATCATGAAATGAAAGAATCAGATGTATTAGATAAAGTATCATTAGTTTATGGACAGATGAATGAACCACCTGGTAATAGATTAAGAGTAGCTTTAACCGGGTTAACAATGGCTGAATATTTTAGAGATGAGGGCAGAGATGTTCTTATGTTTATTGATAACATTTATCGATACACTTTAGCGGGAACTGAGGTTTCAGCTTTATTAGGAAGAATGCCGTCTGCGGTTGGCTATCAGCCTACATTAGCCCAAGAAATGGGTGCGCTTCAAGAAAGATTTACATCTACACAAAAAGGATCGATTACTTCTATCCAAGCAGTTTATGTCCCAGCTGATGACTTAACAGACCCATCACCTGCAACTACTTTTGCGCACTTGGATGCTACTGTAGTGCTTTCAAGACAGGTTGCGGAACTAGGAATCTATCCTGCTGTAGACCCACTAGATTCAACAAGTAGACAACTTGATCCGCTTGTAATTGGTAATGACCATTACAATGTAGCAAGACAAGTACAAAATACTTTACAAAAATATAAAGAGCTAAAAGATATTATCGCAATATTGGGAATGGATGAGCTTTCTGAAGAAGATAAATTAGTTGTTGCAAGAGCAAGAAAAATTCAAAGATTTTTATCACAACCTTTCTTTGTTGCAGAAGTTTTTACAGGAAGTGAAGGAAAATATGTTTCACTAAAAGATACAATAAAAGGATTTAAAAGTATTGTTGAAGGAGACTATGATCATTTACCAGAACAAGCTTTTTATATGATTGGTAATATTGAAGAAGCTGAGGAGAAAGCGAAAACGCTTTAGAATATTATGGCAGTTATGCATTTAGATATAGTTAGCGCAGAGAAAGAAATTTTTTCGGGGAATGTAAAAAATTTAACTGCGTCAGCATTGATGGGTGAAGTTGGTATTTATCCTAAACATACTCCAATGATTAGCCCTTTAAAGCCTGGAGAAGTTAAAGTCTTAACAGAAAATGATGAAGAACAAGTTTATTTTATATCTGGTGGAATGCTAGAAGTGCAGCCGCATGTAGTTACTATCTTGGCTGATACTGCTATGCGTGGAGATGACCTTGATGAAGCAAAAGCACTTGAGGCGAAAAAGAGAGCAGAGGAAGCTTTAGAGGATAAAAGTGATAAGATTGATTCTGCAAAAGCTTTAGCAGAGTTAGCTTCAGCTGCAGCCCAACTTAGAATGATTGAAAGTCTTAGAAAGAAAAGGAAATAAATTCCAAAACTTTTTAAGAAAATCCCCTTAAAATCGGTGCTAATTCAATGTTTTTCATACATTTTGTGCATAAAATACAAACTCATAGTAGAATAATCATGTTTTTTTAATATTTAATTGTCTTCTATGAGCTTACATGTAGTTATATTGGCAGCTGGAAAAGGGAAAAGAATGAAAAGTTCTTTGCCTAAGGTTATGCATTGTGTTGGTGGAAAACCAATGGTTGAACATGTTTTAGCAACTTCAAAAAAACTTAAGCCAGATAGTATCCATGTTGTAGCTCCAAAAGATTGTGAACTAATTAAGAACTCATTAGCTGCTTATCCAATCAATTGGCATATCCAAGAAGAACAATTAGGAACAGCTGATGCTGTAAATATCGTGCTACCAGGCTTGCCAGAAAATGAAAAAATGTTAATTCTTTATGCTGATACTCCATTAATTGAAGAGAAAATGCTTTCAGATTTTATGTCAATGAAAGAAAGCGATTTAAATATTCTAACTGTGATGTTAGACAACCCTTTTGGGTATGGTCGTATTGTAAGAGATAAACAAAATAAAAAAATAGATGAGATTATAGAAGAGTTAGATGCTAAGGGAGTAGAAAAAGAAATTAAAGAATGTAATACCGGAATTATTTATGGTGATATTAAATTAGTAAAAGATATGATTGCTCTTGTAGACAATAAAAATGCGAAGAATGAATATTACTTAACTGATATTGTAAAAATTGCTAGCTCAAAAAATCTTCGTGTAACCCCAATGGTTGCTGAAAACCCAGACAGGGTTTTAGGAATTAATGATAAGTCCCAATTAGCGACAAGTGAGAAAATTTATCAACGCATGTGTAGAGAAGAATTACTAAACCAAGGGGTTACTCTCACAGATCCTGATTCAGTTATTGTTAGAGGTAGCATTGACGTTGAAGAAGATGTTGAAATAGATGGCAATGTTATTCTAGAAGGAAATATTAGTATAGGTAAATCAGTTAAAATTCAGGCTCATTCAATACTAAAAGATACAACAATCGATGCAGATACAATTGTTAAGCCTTACACAATTATTGAAGATTCAAAGATTGGTAAGAGTTGTACCATTGGTCCTTATGCCAGAATTAGACCTAATTGTGAAATAGATAAGGACGTAACGATTGGCAATTTTGTTGAGGTAAAAGCAAGTACAATTGGTGAAGGAACAAAAGCAGCACATTTATCATATCTTGGTGATTCAGAAATAGGTAAAGAAGTTAATATAGGCGCAGGCACAATAACCTGTAACTATGATGGGTTTAAGAAACATAAAACTATTATTGGTGATAATGTCTTTGTTGGTTCAAATACGGAATTAATCGCCCCTCTTGTGGTAGAAGAAGGCGTCACTATTGGCGCGGGTTCTACAATTACGGATGATTCTCCAAAAGATAGCTTAGTTATAGGACGAGCAAGACAGATAACTAAAAAAAACTGGAAAGGGTCAAAATAAAATGTGCGGAATTGTTGCATCTGCATCTGATTCAAATATTGTCGGTATATTAATCGGTGGTTTAAAAAAGCTAGAGTACAGGGGCTATGACTCAGCTGGCATTGCAACTGTGCATGATGGGAAAATTACGAGAATTAGAAAGCAGGGAAAAGTCTCAGATTTGGAATCATCTATAAATGGCAACGATTCAGGAGTAATTGGTATAGCCCATACTCGTTGGGCAACTCACGGCAAACCTTCTGAAGGGAATGCTCACCCACATATGTCGAATGACACAATTGCTATTGTACATAATGGTATTATTGAGAATTATAGAAGTTTAAAAGAAAAATTTTTCCCTGATAGTTTTGATTTAGATTCACAAACAGATTCAGAAATTATTGCTCATCTAATAAATCATTTCTTTGAACAAGAAAAAACAATGCTTCAAGCTGTTCAAAAAACTATTGAGGTTGTTGAGGGATCATATGCTCTCGCTATCTTAAATAAAAATGTGGATGATCAGATTCTTTTTGCAAGAAAAGGCAGTCCTTTAATTATTGGTGTTGGCCAGAATGCTCATTATGTCGCATCTGACGTACAAGCATTAATTGAACATACAAATCAAATGATATATCTAGAGGATGGTGATTTTGGATTTATTTCTTCGGATAATTATGAAATATATGATGTATCAAATAAA
>JAYZIH010000053.1:0-2562 GCA_036165695.1 Pseudomonadota bacterium
AAATTTAAAAAAGTTAAAGACTACAAATCATTAAATGATTTTTTTGTAAGACCCCTAGATTTAGAGTTTAGAAATAAAATAGAAAATAATAATAATATAATTTCTCCATGTGATGGAATTATTAAAGGGTATGGAGATTTTAATAATAAAACTTTTATACATGCCAAAAAATATAAATATTCAATTGATAGTTTAATTGGGGATAAAAAAAATAAATTTGAAAATGGGAAATATATAAATATTTATTTGCAACCAAAAAACTGTCATCGTGTATATATGCCTTGTGAAGGTACTCTAAAAAATATTACACATATACCTGGAACTTTATATAGTGTTGCGCCATATGCGACTGAGAATATATCAAATTTATATACAATGAATGAGCGGGTTGTAATTTTTTTTGATGATAATGATATCTCAATTGTACTAATTATGATTGGTGCTGTGAATGTTGGCTCAATTTCTGTAGGAGAGTTTGGTATCGTATGTCCTAGTTATGCAAGAAAAAATCTTATTACACCAACTGACTACGAAATAGAAAAATCAAAATATAAAAAGGGTGATGAAGTTGGAATGTTTAACCTTGGATCTACCGTAATATGCCTATTTAATAGTGAGAAAGAATTAATTTGGAATGAAAAGATTAAGGTTGAAAATGAAATATTTATTAGAGATGAAATTATAAAATCTAGCTGCCCTTAACTCTTGAGATATACTCACTATTCCTAGTATCAACTTTTATAACATCAGAAATATTTATAAAGATAGGCACTTTTATAGTAACGCCAGTTTCTAGCTTTGCATCTTTCACTGCTGCGGATGTTGTATCACCTTTTAACCCAGGTTCAGTCTCAGTAACTTGTAATTCCACAAAATTTGGAATAGAAATATTTATTGCTTCATCATTAAAAAATAATATCGAACATATATCTTCGCCTTTTAGCCAGTAAGAATTATCAGAAACTAGCGATTCACTTAAAATAATTTGCTCATACGTTTCATTGTCCATAAATACCCAGCCGGTATTATCATTGTATAAGAACTGCATTTCTTTCTCTTTGATATCTGCGTGTTCTAATGATTCTCCAATTTTAAGTGTTTTTTCGTTTGTTTTTCCATTAATGAGATTTTTTACTTTTAGCCTACTAAATGCTTGCCCTTTGCCTGGCTTATGGAATTCACTCTCAACAATTATATGTGGCTCATTATTTATTAAAACCTTAAGTCCATTTTTAATATTACTAGTATTATATGTAACCATGAAATACTATAATTCTAGAAGTGCTTGGATTCTATTTTCTAAAGATGGATGGCTTGCAAATAACTTCCTAAATGAGCTATGTTTTTTATCCCCAGAAATACCAAATGCTGCCATCTGGTCTGGAAGCGCTGTAGTTGAAGATTTTCCAAGACTTTTTAATGCTGATATCATTTTTTCTTTCCCAACAATTTTTGATGCCCCATAATCAGCCCTATATTCCCTTCTTCTTGAGAACCACATCACTATAATACTTGCTAATATTGATAAAATAATCTGCGCAATAATACTTGTAATAAAGTACGCTGGACCATGCCCACTTTGCACTCTAAATACTACCCTATCAACAACATGTCCAATAATACGAGAAAAGAAAATTACAAAAGTATTAACAACACCTTGTATTAATGCCATTGTAACCATATCGCCATTGCTAATATGGCAAATTTCATGGGCAATTACAGCTTCGACTTCATCTTTATTCATAGAAGTTAAAAGACCACTGCTGACAGCAACTAAAGCTTTATTTTTAGAAAATCCTGTAGCAAATGCATTTGGTTGGTTTGAATTAAATATTCCAAATTCTGGGGTTGGGATATTAGCCTTTTTAGAAATTTCATCTAACTTTTTAATTAGCCATTCTTCTGAAGTATTTTTTGGTCTATCTATTAATTTAACCCCCATAGCTTTTTTTGCTATCCATCTTGACATTAGGAGAGAGATAAAAGAGCCTGAAAAACCAATAATTGCAGATATTATTAATAACGCAGTTAAATCAAGATCTACACCTTGTTGATCAAGCACTCCCTCAATACCAAAGATTTGCATGGTAATACTTAATATCACAAGTATTGCCATATTAGTTCCTATAAATAGTAGAATTCTTAACATATACTTTTCCTTATTTGAGCCTTATTATAATAAAAGTTTTTAAAAAAATGAATATACACAAAATACTACTTCCAGACAAGAGTTGCCTTGTTAATGCTTCAGCAGGGACTGGAAAAACTTGGATTTTAGTTTCTAAAATTCTTAGGCTTCTTTTGGAAGATGTAAGCCCCGAAAATATTACAGCAATTACATTTACAAAAAAAGCAGCAAATGAAATGAGAGAAAGATTAGATTCAAGAATAGAAAGTTGGTTAAAAATGAGTAAAGAAGAAATAAAAGAGGATCTAAAAACTCTAGGAATTGAGGATAGTAAAAAATATATAAAATCTGCAAAAGATATATATTTTAAGATACAAGATAGAGAGACAAGTTATAGGATAACCACGTATCATTCTTTTTTTCTAGAAATAATA
>JAYZIH010000054.1:0-4194 GCA_036165695.1 Pseudomonadota bacterium
AATATGAAAAAATAAATTTTATCCAACTTGGTTCCAATAAAGATTATGGAGATCCAGACCAAAGACAATATCAAGAAGACAAAGCATTAGGATTTGAATATATTCAACCTTACAAGTATTTCCAGATTGAAGCATCAGTGAGAAAGAATTTTAGTCAGAGGTTTAAAAATAATGATGCCTATCGACTAGGTTTATCTATACCAATTAAAAATGGAAAAATTTTTATAAATAAGTCCTTATCCATAAAAAACCCAACCTTTACTGAAAGGTTCGGTTATTACGCAGGTACTTTTTATGGAAATAATAATCTTGTACCTGAGGAATCAAAACAATATGAATTAGGAATCCAAAAAATAATAAATAATTTTAATATCAAAGGCTCTCTGTATTTTTCTAGACTATATAACGAGATTAATGGATTTACCTATGATAGTGACTTAGGCGGATATACTGCAAAAAATAAATCTTCAAAAAGCTATAGGAGAGGGTTAGATGCTGCAGTTACATACCTATTTAATAGTAGTGATAAAATATCGCTTAATTATTCATATGTAAGCGCTACTGAATTTGACAGCAATATAAACAAGCAAGTTAGAGAAATAAGACGCCCAAGAAATATTTTTACTGTAAATTACGTAAACAAATATTATGATGGGTTACTATATACTAATACACAACTATATTACTCATCAAAAATAATTGACAAAGACTTTAGTCAGTATCCAGCTAGAAATGTTAAAATCAAAGATCATTTCATATTAAACTTTAACTCTGATATAAAACTATCAAAAAATTATACGGTTTCATTATATTTAAAAAATATCACAAACAAAAAATATCAAGAGACATATGGATATAAGATGCCAGGATTTGAAGCATATATAAATTTAAATACAAATTTCTAATTTAAGGTTTTACTGAAAGTAGAACCTCGTCATTTGTATCATTTATTTTTAAAAATTGTATCTTTTCGGGAGTGATTTCTATCTGCCTATTTTCTTGAGTAAGCGTTATCTTAATTTTATTATCATCGCTTAATGCTATAGTTCCTAAATTATCTTTTTTATGCCTCAAAATAACTTTATCTACAGCTATACTATTTGCAACAATTTTATATTCACCTAGCAGCCCAGTTTTATGAAAGGAACCATAAATTAAGGCAATTGCCATTATTAAAACAATAAATTTTAAAGTTCCAACTTGTCTTTCAATTAAATCAAGTTTTGTAGCATCATTATTTTCCATATCTTTAACCTCAACTAAAAATTATATTTTCAAGATCTTCGTACTTTTGCATAGTTTGTCTTACAACTTCATCAGGCAAATCTGGAATTGCATCACCATCTTTCCAAGAAGTATTTTTAATGTAATCTCTTATATATTGTTTATCTAAACTTATAGGGTTTTCTCCTTCTGAATAAGTCTCAAGTGGCCAAAATCTTGATGAATCAGGAGTTAAAATCTCATCAATTAGAACCAACTTACTCTCATCAGTTATTCCAAATTCAAATTTTGTATCAGCTAATATAATATTTTTCCCAATTAAGTATTCTGATGCATCATTAAATATTTCTAAACTAATATCCTTAATTTGCTTAGCAGTCTTATCTCCTATTAAATTACTAAATTCTTTATAAGAAATATTTTCATCATGATCTCCTACATTTGCTTTTGTTGATGGGGTAAATATTGGTGATTCAAATTTAGAACTAATTCTTAAATTCTTAGGTAACTCAATATCACATATAGATCCTGTCTCTTTATATTCTTTATAGCCAGAACCAATAATATAGCCCCTAACTATCGCTTCAGCTGGGATAGCTTTACATTTTTTAACCACAATTGACCTTTCTTTGATTAACTCGCATTCATCTTTGGATATATTAAGATCATCTATTTTAATTTTTGCTAAATGATTTTCTATAATATTTTTATAGCGCTCAAACCAATTAAGTGAAATCCGATTAAGTATTTTTCCTTTATTAGGTATTGATGTAGGTAAAATAGTATCAAATACTGATATTCTATCAGTTGTAACTATTAGAAGATTTTCATCATCAACTTCATATACATCGCGTACCTTTCCTTGATATATTTTTTTATAATTTCTTAAATTTGATGTGTATAGTGATTTTTCCATTTATACTAATTACAAAAACAAGGCTAGGTTTATAGATAGCAAAGCATATATGTATTATAATAACACAATTTAGACGGTGGTATATATGACAGATGAAAAGACACCATTAGTTGGCATCGTAATGGGCAGCGATAGTGACTGGAACGTAATGCAAGAAGTTACTAAAGTTTTTGATGAGTTTGATATTCCATATGAGGCTAAAGTTATATCTGCCCATAGAACACCGGACGAAATGTATGATTATGCTAAAAAAGCAAAAGGAAGAGGAATTCAATATATAATAGCTGGGGCAGGTGGAGCAGCACATCTTCCAGGCATGATCGCCTCTTCTACAGAAATTCCAGTGCTTGGCGTGCCAATACCAACAAAACATTTAGAGGGAAATGATTCTCTTCTATCAATAGTACAAATGCCTAAAGGTGTTCCAGTAGCAACATTTGCTATTGGAGAGGCTGGAGCTATTAACTCAGCATTATTTGTTATCAGTATGATTAGTACACATAATGAAGATGTAGAAAAAAAACTTGTCAAATACAGAGAAAAGCAAAAAAAGAAAGTCTTAGAAATGAAACTAGATTCATAGAATGACAAAAAAAAATAGAAAATATATCGGAATGCTTGGCGGAGGGCAACTTGGACTACTCTTTCTCCAACAAGCAAAAAGAAATAATAAAATGGTTTTAGTCTATGATCCAGATAAATTATGCCCTGCTGCAAAAGAAGCTGACAAATATATAGAAGCTGAATATGATGATATGAAAAGCCTCGATATCATCGCAAATGAATGCTATGTATGTAGCACAGAATTTGAAAATATTTCTTATAAAACCCTAGAATATCTAGAAAAAAGTATAAATGTATTTCCATCATCAAAAATTTTAAAAATCACTCAAAATAGGAAATTAGAAAAAGATTTTTTAAAGAGAAATAATATCCCAGTAACTGATTTTTTGATAATTAGTAATCATGATGATATAAAAGATTTAAATTCTACTGATATGTATCCAGCTATTCTTAAAACAACAGGTCTAGGGTATGACGGGAAAGGTCAAATTAGTGTAAATAATAATCAACAGTTAACTTCTGCTTTTACTGAGCTAAAATCTGTTGAGTGTATATTGGAAAAGAAAGTTAATCTAGATAAAGAAGTTTCTATAATTGCTGGTTGTTATCAAGATGGACATATTGAGTTTCTTCCTATATCAGAAAATAAGCATTTAAATAATATATTATATATGTCTAAAGTTCCTGCTTCTTTAGATGAAGTTAGTACACAAGAAATATTAGGGATAGCTAAAAAAATAATAAAAAACTTAAATTATGTTGGCGTTATAGGTATAGAATTTTTTATTAGTAGTGACAAGAAAATACTAGTAAATGAGATTGCGCCAAGGACGCATAATAGTGGTCATTTTTCTATTGAGGGATGTGATATTTCTCAATTTCAGCAACAAGTTAATGTTTTAAGTGATAGTGAACCAACTAAATCAAAGCTCTTGGAGCCATCAGTTATGATTAATCTATTAGGTGATGTTTGGGAACAAGGTATGCCAAATTTTGAAATTATTAAGGAGTATAATTGTGCAAATCTACATTTATATGGCAAAAAAACACCACGAAAAAAGAGGAAGATGGGTCATATAACTGTAACAAATAAGTCCTTAGAAACAGCAGTTAATCTAGCTGAAGAGATCTATGAAAAAATACAAAAAAAAGGTAAGTAGTTATAAGTCATTGCAAGTTTCGTTAATAGGTGGCATACATAAGTTGGAGTCAGTGGAAAAGAGTGTAAGAAGTCTGGCTAAAGATGAGATTCTTATTAAGGTAAAATATTCTTCTCTAAACTATAAAGATGCTTTATCTGTAACGGGTAAAGCAAAGATAATAAGGGAAGACATTTTGACTCCTGGCTTAGACCTATGTGGAGAAGTATACGAAACTAATTCAAAAAAATTTAATGTTGGCGATAAAGTTCTTGCAACTGGTTTTGGCCTAGGAGAAACGTTAAATGGAAGTTTCTCTGAATATGTATACTTGCCAAGTTCTATGACAGT
>JAYZIH010000055.1:0-4704 GCA_036165695.1 Pseudomonadota bacterium
CAATTTTTAAAAATTATAAATTAGATGCTAAGGTAAATATAGAAGTTGATAGAATAGCAATGCATATAGAAAAATTGCTTGATAATAAATAGGAGTCAGAATGCTTTCGGATATTAAGGATATAATTGAAGATGTAAAAAATGGCAAGATGGTTATTCTTGTTGACGATGAAAGTCGTGAGAATGAGGGCGATATTATTATTGCGGCAAATAAAGTTACAGCTGAAGATATAAATTTTATGACAAAACATGCAAGAGGACTTATTTGTTTAACGCTAACAAAAGAAAGATGTAGGCAGTTAAATTTACAGTTAATGAAAAATGAGACCGATGAGCAACACGAAACTAACTTTACAATTTCAATTGAGGCTTCTGAAGGTGTAACATCCGGAATTTCTGCTTATGATAGAGCTCACACAATAAGAACAGCAGTTAATCCAGACGCAAATTCAGATGATATAACACAGCCTGGACATATATTTCCGCTAATGGCGCAACCTGGTGGAGTATTAACTAGAGCAGGGCATACGGAAGCAGGGTGCGACTTAGCAAGACTCGCTGGTTTTGAACCAGCAGCAGCAATAGTAGAAATTTTAAGCGAAGATGGAAATATGGCAAGAAGACCGGAGCTTGAAAAATTTGCATCAAAACATTCTATGAAAATAGGAACAATTGAAGATCTAATAAAATATAGGTCAAATAATGAGAAGACAGTAATTAGGAAAGAAAATAAATTAATAGAAACATTGTATGGAAATTTTCAAGTAGTGCCATATGAAGACATAATAAGCGGGACGGTGCATATAGCACTTGTCAAGGGAGATATAAGTAAAGAACTATCAACATATGTTAGAGTTCACTGTCAGAATACATTAAAAGATATAATTTTCTCAAAAACATCCCATAGTTGGCCGCTTACAAATTCAATGGCTAGAATACAAAAAGAGGATAGAGGTGTAATATTAATTTTAAGGTGGCCAGAAACAGCGTCTGAAGTTCTTGATAATATTTCTAAATTAGATAATTCAGAAGATATACCACCTGATTTTGATAGACGATCTATAGGAGTAGGGGGCCAAATATTATCAGATTTAAATGTTGGTAAGATGAAACTTTTGAGTTCACCCCAAAATTTTTATGGACTGGGCGGTTATGGCCTTGAAATTGAAGAATATATTACTAAATAATTAAGAGAGTATATATGAAAATAGCATTAATAATATCTAAGTTTAATTATAGTGACATTGTAAAGAATCTTGAGGCTGGAGTTCAAGCATGCGTAAATGAAAATAAGATTAGTTTAGATAATGTTAAAAAATATTATGTACCAGGGTCCTTCGAGATTCCTTTCATGTGTAATAAGATTATAAAAAACAAAGATATTGATGCAATTATAACTTTGGGGTGTATTATAAAAGGCGAAACTGCTCATTTTGAATTTATTTCGAGCTCTACTATAAATACTATAGCAATACTTAATAGCACCTCTGAAATCCCAATTATGCTAGGCATAATAACTGCGTATAATCGACAACAGGCTATAGAAAGGTCCTCATTAAATTTTGGAGATAAAAATTCTGTAAATATTGGTTATAACGCATGCAAAGCAATGTTCGAACTTCTTAGAGATATTGATATAACCCCAGAAAAATGAAACTGACAAAAAAAGTGCTAGATAATAATAGGAGCATAATGTCTAGGAGACTTGCCTTTCAAGCTATATATGCATGGGATATAAATAACTCAGACACAGAAACAATAACTTCTTTTTTTAATAAAGAAGAAGAATTTAAAAAATGTAATGATAAGTACTTTAATGAGATTGTAACTGGCGTAATAAGCAACATAGACAAGATTGACAAAACTATAAATAATCATTCAAAGTTAAATATAGATAAGATAGGTAGGATAGAGCTATCAATTATTAGATGTGCAGTATATGAATTAAGTGTAAGAAAGATTCTAGATAAAAAAATTATTATATCTGAGTCGTTGAAGCTGACTAAAAAATTTTCCACAGTAGAAGGAGTAAAATTTGTCAATGCAGTAATTGATGATATTTAATGTTTGTATGGACAAGAACGAGCAAAAAATTATAGACCTCATTTTAAGAGACAATACTTTCAGAGAAGAAATCATTATCGATAACGGAGAAGATTGCTCTGTTATTTTTCCTAAGCAAAACAAGAATCTGATTATAACTTCGGATACGCGCACATGTGGAACTCATTTTAAAGAAGATATTGATCCTTACAAACTAGGAAATATTTCTTTAGCATCAAGTTTAAGCGATGTAGCTGCTATGGGCGGAACTCCTGCATTTCTAATTTTGAATCTAACTCTTCCAGGTTATAACGAAAATTGGATTAGTGAATTTTCAAAAGGAGTTAGTTATTGGTGTAATAAATTTTCAATGTCTATTATTGGAGGAGACACATCAAAGGGAACGTTAAATATTAGCTGCACTATAATCGCTTATGCTTCTAGCCTTAATAGTATGGTTAAGTCTAATGCAAAAATTGGTGATGCTATTTTTGTTTCAGGCGAAATAGGCAATAGTTATTACCATTTTTTAAATAATAATTACTATTTATTTGAACCAAAAATTGAGCTTGGCAAAAATTTATTGAACTATGCAAATTCTTGTACTGATTTATCAGATGGCTTGATTGATGGAATAAAACAAATTATTAATAAAAGCAATGTAGGAGCAAAAATATTTATTGATGACATACCCTTAAATAAAAAATTAAATTCTGATAATTCTTCTAATATAGCAAATATTGAAGATATCCTTAGCTTCGGTGATGACTACGAATTATTGTTTACTGTTCCAAATGAAGATATATCAGCTTTATTAAAAAGTTGTGAGTCATTTGGAGAGCCTATTAAAAGAATAGGAGAAATTACTAGCAAAAACATAATCGAATGGCTGAAAGGATCTGAGTTATTTGATATTGATATTGATAAAACTTATAAGCACTTTTAATATGAATTTTGTAGCGCAACTTTACGTAACAGTTTTTTTTATCGGTAAAAGCAGATACTTTCCTGGCACTTTAGGAACATTGCCTGCAATTTTGGCTTATTTATATTTATTGAACTACGAATTAGAAATAAGAGTTTATGTGACGTTAGCCCTTATCTTTTTTGCTTACATATGTATTAGTTTTCTCTATAAAAGAAATATATTTGTAAAAGAAGATGCGCAAGAAATTGTTATTGATGAATTTATAGGGTATCTGTCATTTATGATATTTTTTGAACTAAATATATACTATATTGCAATTGGCTTTGTTCTTTTTCGTTTATTTGATATTTACAAACCGTATCCTATATCTTTAATTGATAGAAAAATGAAGAATTCTTTTGGAATTATACTAGACGATATTTTAGCGGGAATATTTTCTGCCTTAATCATATATAACATAAACATATTGTATGTATCAGTTTTATAATAAATGGTTATTTTTTGTAATACTAGTTGTATTATTTGGAAGCGCATTCTCATTTATTGATATATCTTTGGAACTTTTTAGCCCCTTATTTATTGCGTTTACACGTGTTTTTATTTCCACAATAATTTTATTTTGCATATGTAATTATTTAAAAATAAGCTTTAATTTCTTCTATAAAAATTTTTTTCTTATATTTATATTAGCGCTTACGGGAACAACTATTCCTTTTACTTTTATAAGTTGGGCTCAAAACTATATTGATAGTAGCGTTACGGGAATCTTAATTGGATTTATGCCTTTATTTACAATTATTGGATCATCACTAATCGGTTATGAAAAATTAACATTGTTTAGTATTTTTGGATTTATAATTGGTTTTGTTGGAATATTAATTCTATCGCTAGATAGTATAAGTTCATTAAATCTTTCTAACTCACTTCCTCAAATTGCAGTAATATTTTCAGCTTTAATGTATTCTATAAATGCTTTACTGATTAAAAAATTATCCCATATTAATATTTTACCTTTATCAACCACTGTTATGCTTGTGTCTTCAATGCAGCTAATTTTATTTTTACCTTTTACAGATCATATATATATAGAACAAGATATTACTAATTATTCTCCAATATTGTCTTTGCTTTTCTTAAGTGTATTTTGTACTGCAATAGCAACAGTAATATATTATAAAATTATAAAAAACTCTGGACCAAATTTTTTAAGCCTAGTTAATTATCCTGTGCCAATATTTGCTGTACTTTTAGGAGTAACATTTTTAGATGAAAAACTAGAGGTATCATCTATTATCGCACTTGCTCTTGTATTAATTGGTATTTATATATCGCAGGTTAAAAGCACTAATTCTCGGTAAATTTTATTAAAATACCAAAATTTTCACCTGTAGCATTTATACTCAGTACGCTCCTATTTTTTTCCTTACGTATAAAAGCCATTCCTGAATAGTGTCCATCTGAAATTCCACATGATGCAATTTCCATTTCTATTAAATATATGTAGTCATTTAAAATATTAGCGTCACCATAATATGTGCAACTATTTTTATCTTTTCCAGAGATTTTATTATTTACTACAGATAAGTTGATACTAGTATCTTTCTTTAAAAAACCAACCCATTTCTTGTTAATATTTTTTTCAGAAGTTTTTTCTATCTGGTTATTAATATTTACTAAGAAAATATTGCCTGTATCCTCTGCAGGATATGTAACCCATTTACCACTTAATGAGTT
>JAYZIH010000056.1:0-4589 GCA_036165695.1 Pseudomonadota bacterium
TAAGTTTTTAGATCTATTTTCCCAATAATGCTTAAGTATTTTGCCCATCTTAGCAAAGCATTTCTTTAAAATATAATTATTACTTATATTTCTTGAAAAAATATAAGTGTCAGGAAAACAAAACCCCTCATAACTAGTATCATAGTAATCTTTTAGTATTTCTGGAGTATATAAACTAAAGTTTGAAATAGATGTATCAATATACTTATTTTTTTCAAGTATATTAGTGATATCCTGGAATTTCATTCCCTCAATAATAGTTATTCTCTCTTTTACTGTATTTCCGGATACAATTTTATCAAGTAAGGTTCTTTCTGTGTCACTATTAATAATTACGTAGTCACCATGCTTGTAATCTACACTCCCATATAAAATAAAAGATAAAATTTTGAATCTATAAAAAGAATCAATAAGCCCATTTTTCTTAAGCATATGTGTAGCAGTATCTTTAGTTTTTCCTTTGCTAATAGAAAAATAACTGTCACCAGAGTGTTTTTCTATAATTGGAGTGTGAAAAAAAGAGTTAAGGTAGGAGAAAAATATACATGTAAAGATTACTATGAGAGATAATGATATTTTCGTTCTAAAAGAATTCATGGTGTCTTAGTGTTATATATTCGCTCTTATATTTTTTATTAGGTCTATGGAGCCAAATTTAGTTTTTTCTATTGAGTTTATTTGCCAAATGCCTCTAACAGTATTGCAGAAAAAAGCGCTTTTAAATTGAGATATCTCATCTTTTTTAATATCGCACACTTCAATATTTTCTTTCTCCATTTTTAAATATTCTATTATCTTATTTCTAGTTATGCCTTCAACCCCACAGTCTAATATTTTTGGGGTTTTTACACCCTCACTGCTTATAAAGAAAATATTACTGGAAACACCTTCGATTATATTATCATTTTTATCACACATAATTACTTCTGGGTATTCGTCAGATATATCTTGCGAAGCTATTATCTGCTCAAGCCTATTTAAATGTTTAATTTTAGACAAATTCTTATTTTTACTAATTATATAATTTGAGAACTTAGTATCCACCCCAATTTTTTCATAATCTTTCTTATAAATTGGGATCTCTGATGTAATGGTTACAATATTCGGTGTAAACTTAAAATCGTTATACCTATATCCTCTTGATAATGAATCGCCTCTAGTAATAATTATATTTAGAATACAATCTGTTTGGTCAGATAAAGACTTATTTACATATGATATAATAGTCTCAATATCTATATTTTTTATATTAAGGGCATTGCAACCAGAAATTAACCTTTCATAATGTTTGTCAATATCTTTAGGATTTCTATTTTTAACTAAAACTGTTTCAAAGACACCATCTCCGTACATGAATCCCCTATCAAATATTGATATACTTGATGCTGGATTTCCATTTAGTAAATTCATTTATTAAATTTTTTTAAATATTAAGGTTCCATTTGTGCCGCCAAATCCAAAAGAGTTAGACATTGCAGCTTTAATCTCTTTTTCTCTTGCGGTATTAGGAACATAATCTAGATCACATTCGGGGTCTGGGCTGTTTAAATTTATTGTTGGGTGTATTACTGAATCTCTGAGTGACAGTATTGTAAAAATAGCCTCAACGCCACCTGCAGCACCTAGTAAATGGCCAATCATTGATTTGGTTGAACTAATAGCTAACTTCTTTGCATGATCTTTGAATGCTAATTTAATTGCATCTGTCTCTGCCTTATCTCCTGCAGGAGTTGAAGTACCATGAGCATTTATATAAACAATATCCTCAGGATTCATTTTTGCATCATCTAATGCTTGGGACATACATTTCGCTGCTCCAATACCTCCTGCAATAGGCTGCGTCATATGATGAGCATCACTGTTCATACCAAATCCAGAGACTTCACAATATATTTTTGCTCCTCTCTTTTTAGCATGTTCAAGCTCTTCTAGAACAATAATTCCTGCGCCATCAGCTAAAACAAAACCATCTCTATTTATATCCCAGGGCTTACTTGCTAGTTCAGGCGTATCATTATTAGTTGACGAAAGTGCTTTAGCGGAAGCAAACCCACCAATACCTAAAGGACAAGTACACATTTCAGCGCCTCCAGCTATCATGCAGTCGACATAATTATGTTTTATAAGTCTTGCTGCATCACCAATACTATGTGTGCCTGTCGCACATGCAGAAACTAAAGATAAGTTTGGTCCTGTAATTCCATATCTTATAGATAAATTTCCTGAAACCATGTTAACAATACTACTTGGAACAAAAAAAGGTGATATTTTTCTAGGTCCACTTACCATAAAATTTTCATAATTTTTCTCTATATAGGGTAGACCGCCAATACCAGATCCAATTGAAATACCAATTCGTGAGGAGTTTTCTTCTGTTATAGATAATCCAGAATCTTCGATAGCCATTACAGATGCACCTAAACCATAATGAATGAAGGTATCCATTTTTCTTTGTTCTTTTGGTGAAATATATTTATCTACATCAAAATCAATTACAGACCCAGATATTTGAACTGAAAACTTACTAGCATCAAATGATTCTATTTTTCTTATACCACTTACGCCATTTTTAATATTATCCCAAGCTTTTTCAACTACAGAACCAACAGGTGTTACAAGGCCGAGGCCAGTAACAACAATTTTTCTATCACTACTCATTTGCTATATATAAAACCTAAGAATATTAAACTAATTTGAAACATTAGCATTTACATAATCATTTGCTTGTTTAACTGTGGTAATTTTTTCTGCCTCTTCATCTGGAATTTCGCAGTCGAATTCTTCCTCTAAAGCCATAACCAATTCTACCGTATCAAGAGAATCAGCACCCAAGTCATCAACAAACGAAGCGCCTTCTACCACCTTATCTTCTGATACTCCTAATTGCTCACATATCACTTTCTTTACTCTATCCTCATTACTCATTTTTTACCCCTTATATTAGTTATATGCTTCCTTAAAAATTTTCTTATTTTATTAAATTAATTGATAATAATCCAGAAATGTTTATGGCATATATAAACCGCCATTTACATGAAGGTTTTCTCCTGTTATATATGATGCATTGTCTGAAATAAGAAAATTAACAGCATTTGCAATATCATCAACATTACCTAATTTTGACATAGGAATATTTGATAAAATTTGCTCTTTTTGATTGTCTGTTAGTTTGCTAGTCATATCAGTTTCAATAAATCCTGGAGAAACTGAATTAACAGTAATCCCCCTGCTTGCAACTTCTTTTGCTAATGACTTGCAAAAACCAATAATAGCTGATTTAGTTGCAACATAATTTGTCTGTCCTGGGTTACCTGTGCTTGCAACAACCGAGGATATACAAACTATTCTTCCATACTTATTTTTAATCATTGGCTTTATAAACTCTCTTGTTACTTTAAAAATTAAATTAATATTTACGTCTATGGTTTCTAGCCACTGTTCATCAGTCATTCTCATCAGAAGGTTATCATTTGTTATGCCTGCATTATTTACTAAAATTTCAGGAGACTTATTATATTCATTTTCTATTTCACTGTATAACTTAGAAACAGAATCATCAATTGAATTGTTTAAAAGCATTCCCTTTCCATCTATGTTAAGATTACTAAATTCTTCGTTTATTAACTTTACAGAGTTTTCGCTAGTTCCAGTGCCTACTATTGTATTTCCATTTGCACCTAAGTTACTAGCTATAGCTTTACCAATTCCTCTCGATGCTCCAGTTATTAAAATTAATTTATTGTTCATATATTGTTTGTTATCTCAAGGGCATTTTCTAATGATTTTATATCAGAAACATATAATGAGTCTATTGTACTATCAATCCTCTTATTTAATGATGTTAATATTTTACCAGGTCCTAGCTCTAATAGCACATTTACTCCTTGCTGGCTCATATATTCAATAATTTCAACCCACCTAACTGGAGAACTAATTTGCCTAATTAAAGCATTTTTAATTTTATTTTCTTCGGCTTCATATTTTACATCTACATTATTAATTACCGGCACCGTTGGTTCTAATAATTTAATCTTATTAACGTATTCAATATATTTAGTTGACGCATCCTTCATTAAAATAGAATGTGCAGGTACACTTACAGGTAATTCTATAGATTTTTTTGCACCACTTTTTAAACACTTTGAAGAAATACTTTTCACGCCTTTTTCGCTTCCTGATATTACAGTTTGGCCTGGTGCATTTATGTTTGCAATACTAACTTCGTCTAATAAATTATTTTTTTTAATTATATCTTCAATATTTCTATTCTCTAAACCAATGATTGCAGACATTGTTCCAGGCTGCGTATCACACATTAGTCTTGCTCTTTCACGTACTAATTTAATTGCATCTTTAAATTTTAATGAATCTGCCGCTACTAGAGCTGTATACTCACCAAAACTATGTCCTGCAAAAAATATTGGAGTATCACCACCCTCGTCTTTCCATATTTTCCAGATAGAATAACATGCGCATAGCATGATTGGCTGTGTGTAACGTGTATCATTAATCTTTTCATCAGGCCCCTTTTTTACTACTTTCCATAAATCTTCAGATAATATGTCTGATGCTTCAGAAAAAATTTCTGA
>JAYZIH010000057.1:0-2537 GCA_036165695.1 Pseudomonadota bacterium
GTTTATTGTCATTTATTAATTTATCCATTGATTTTGAATATCTCTTAAACACCTTATTTAGTGCTTGTAATTGTTTTTTTGATAAATATCTTCCATCTTCTAACTGATTTTGAATAGAACGAACAAATGTTATAGCTGAATAATTCTGGACATAATATTCACCTTTATGTTCATCTACTGAACGAACTAAATCTACTAAAACTTCCACTTTTTGTTTTATAGCGTCTATTTTACCTTTTAATTCTATATTTTTCTTTATATCAAATCTTGGATTGGACATTGCCTTTCTAACAGCAATATGCATCTTTTCTGAAAATGGACGATTTCCTGTTTTAAGGACACTTAACATATCCATTAGAAAATTGTCTTTTTGTGCGATTTGGTTATTTTCTAACCAAGTAATTTCTTGCTTGTATTTTTTAGAGAACTCTAATTGTCTTTTCTGTATTGTTTCTTTGCTAGGTTTTTTATAAAATCTATTCAATACCTTCTAAATCCTCTGCTCCCTTAACAATTAACTCAACAATCTCTGGTATCACTTTTGAGGACAATGCTACCCCTTTTTTCGTAGGTTTATACTCTCCGCTTACCTCGTCTTCGTAGTGAACTCTTAGATCTACATATTTAAAACCTTGATATTCGTTTGTAGAAACGATTATCTTTTCTCTCTTATTTTTTTGGATTTCTCCTATAACCTTCATTCTACTCCTTAATCTATACTACTAATATAGGGCTAATTATATATTAGAGTCAAGCTTTTTTTTCGGATTAGATAAAAAATCTTTCATTGCTCCCACAATATACTCTGATTTTGCACCATCTAATATCTGAAATCCTACTATTTCTCCACTTTCTGTCTTTTCAATGAATATCCCCTCATCTACCTCAATAGACTCTGTTTTTGCATTAGCAAAACTTTCTTGGTGTTTCAAAGAAACATATAGTAGTCTATTTGTGTCATCAAATGTAATCATATTCATTTATCTCCTATTCATAAATAAATATCATTTTAAAAATCAAAAAACCTAAATATTTGTACCCTCGACAGGATTTGAACCTGTGGCCTATTGATTAGAAGTCAATTGCTCTATCCAGCTGAGCTACGAGGGCTAATCTAATTTCCCACTTATATTTACATCTCTTATAGCTTTAATTGTTCCTTCAATGTAGGTATGGTTCTTTTCCCATTCTTCCGTGTTTATTATAGTATGTAACTTTGTATTAATAACCATTAATCCCCCTGAATTTGTAACCAACATTGTATTATAGTAATTATTCCAGGGTATCGGAAATTTCTTATCCAATTTTCCGTCATTCAATTCTTTAATCACTTCATTAAGTGCATTTATTGTGTATAATGTATTTGTTTGTTTTTTTCTGTGGAATGTTATTGTTCCTGGTAATATATTACCAAGATTAACTACATCAACATTATATGTACAGGCCAGTTCATTTTTGTCATTCTTATTTTCAAAAACATATATCTTATTGAAAATAACTTGATATGACTGCACAACTTTATTGATTGTTTCATCAATAGTTTCTCTATCTGTAAATGTACATAATAATTGTGTTTTCATTTATCCCTTCACCCTTTTACAAGGACCCATTGCTTCTATTTTGTTAGTTCCTTTTTCTAATTTTCTCTGTGTTTTCAATTCACTTGTAGAAATAGTTTTATTAAACTCTTCATCTGACATTCCCTTATCTTTAGCAATATTCCAATTTGCACAATATAAATTTCGTTTCATATCATCTGGTAATAACATCTCAAATGTAGATGAATTTATAGAATTATATCCTTGTCCTTTATTTCTAACCACGAAATCAGCTATGGTTACTTCCTTTTCACCCGCATTTGCCTGAAATACTAATTTTCCGTCTTTAATTTTAAATCTCTTTTCTAATTCATCATATGAATATGGTTTTCCTGTATCTGGATTATTTCCAAATATTTTAGTCATAACTTCTGGTGATGCTGCTAATCCACCCAATGCCATTTTCTCTTCACCATTCATAATTGACTTTAATGGGAATTTTTCTGAAATCATTTTCATTGTAGAATCATACATAGCTTTACCAGCAGGTGTATTTCTATCCAATGTAGTTGTCAAGAATTTTTCTTCAAATTCTTTTGTTATTTTTATATGATCATCAACTTGTTGTTGAGCTTTTTTATCACCTCTCATTCCCAATATCTTATTAGTAGCCAACATCAATTTTGAAAAATATTTATCACCACCTTTAATAAGTTTCTTAAATCCAGCTACTGATTTTTCATCTTCCTTCATTTTCTTTTGTTCTTCTGGTGTTAGAGGATTTGGATCTATTGGACTTTTGTAATCAGGAACTCTTTTTTCATTTCCATCTTTATCTTTAACTATCTTTGTATTAAATTGTTTATTATAAAGTCTTGTATTTAATCCAGACTTTTTATCCATAATTGCATCAAAATCTCTTCGTCTTATCGGTGGAACTTTTAATCCTCTCTCTTTCATATATTTTAATAATTTTGGAATACCCTTTAAATATTCAGC
>JAYZIH010000058.1:0-3828 GCA_036165695.1 Pseudomonadota bacterium
ATTCAATTAAATCAGTATTTGAAAAGATATTATTTAATGACAACATCTGTTCTTTATGGCTAATAGGTTGGAACATATCTAATGGTGGAGCGCCAACTCGCATAGATGGTGAGTCTGAAGTGATCAAGCTAGAATTTTTATCCTCAAAACTTATTAAATTATTGAATAAAATATCAAATTCGTTATCTGATATTATTGGATCGTCTAAAACATAATAGTGATATGAGTATTTATTAATATCATCTTTCATTTTAGTATATTTTTTCTTTAGCTTATCTATATCATTCATAAACTTAATTTGTTGATTCTATATTAATTATATTTTCACTAATTGATTGTATTACGCCTTTAGTTAATTTCTTATTCTTATCATTTGTTAAAGTACCATTATATAATTTTGTAAACCTTTTTGCTTCTTTTACCATATCTCTAAATACTGTAAGGCCATCTAATTTCACAGGAAGGCTTAAAATAAAGCTCAAACCTAAAATTTTATTTTTCTTACATATTCCTATCTCAAGATGACCAGGTTTGTACATATCACTTACATAGTACATTGTGCTCCTCAAATTAACACTCGAGTAATTCTTTTGAAAAATACTAAATTCATTAATAAAAAAGTTCTTATCGTTAAAGTACTTATTAATATCCTTTAGATAGTAAAAACTTTTAGCCTTTGAATATAGAATAATATATGCTTCGTTTTTCTCATGTTCAAAATTAAATGATTTTTGTTTAGGACTTATATATACTTCTTTCTTATATAACTGCTCTATTTCATTATTTGTCTTAATATTTATTTCGTTTGCAGGTTTTATTTTTTCACCGCTATACTCAGAATCTGACTTTAACTTAATTTTCTTTGAAGGAAGGTCATTTTCTTTAGTGTATAAACTGCTATTTTTCTTATGATTTCTATCATATAGGTAAATATATAGAACTATCATTAGTGCTACTATGATTAAATAAACTCTTAATTCATACTCTTGCACAACAATAACCTTTAAATTTATTTACTCATTTAGATTTACGTTTACTATTTTTGAAACACCTTGTTCACCCATAGTTACACCTATAAGTTGTTCTACATACTCCATTGTTGGCTTTTTATGTGTTATTACAATAAATTGTGTTTTTGTACTCATATCTGTTAGTAATCTACAAAATCTATCTAGATTAATATCATCTAGCGGTGCATCAATCTCATCTAGCATACAAAAAGGTGCAGGGTTAAGTGAAAATAAGGAAAACAATAAAGAAATTGCTGTTAGCGCCTTCTCTCCACCTGACAATAAATTAATAGATGTTAATTTTTTGCCAGGAGGGCATGCAAAAACTTCTATGCCAGTCTTCAAAAGGTCTTTATCAGTGAGTTTTAGATAGGCTTTCCCTCCATTGAAAAGTCTAGGGAAAATTTCAGAAAGTTTTTCATTTATCATATCAAAAGTTTCTTTAAATCTTTCTTTTGTATCTTTATCTATCTTTTTTATTGCTTCACTCAGCGTATCTAAAGCGGACATAAGGTCTTCTTTCTGTAAATTTAAATATGAGCTTCTTTCCTCATAATCCTTAAATTGATCTATCGCAGCCATATTAATTGGCCCCATTCTATCAAGCTGTCTAGCAATATTTACTTCTCTTTTCTTCCACTCTTCTAAATTATACTCAGTATTACTATCGAGGACATTTTCATTATCAACATTTAACTCATTAGATTGTTCATTCAAGGTCTTTATCTGACCAATCATTTCTTGCGAAAACTTATCAAACTCATTAATTTCATCTTTATAACTATTTGCTTCATTATTCAATATTTCCTTATTCTCTTCATTACTCTGAATATCATTAGTAATCAAACTAATTTCTTCTCTTAAATCTTTCATTTCATTTTCACTTTCATTTGTATTTTTTAAATGTATATCTAGCTCGTTTTTTAAATTTGACAATACCATTTCTGGGTCAGTGTCTTGGCTTAGAAGGCTTTTTGATGATTCCTCAGATACGGTTAAATCCTTTTCTAGGTTATTTTTATTAGTATTCTGCACACTAATTCTAACCTTAAGTGTTTCAACATTGAGATCAATTTTAAATACACTCTCTTTGCACTCTTCTAAATCTTTCTCCTTTTTAGAAATTAAGCCTTCTAGTTCTAAAATATTATCTTTTCTTTCTGATATATCATTCTCAATATCTTCTAATTCCTTTGTTATGCTTAAAAGCTCAGATTCTTTACCTTTTAATTCTGATGAATAACTTGCTATGTTATTTTCTTCGTCTATTATTTTATTTGAAATTTCATTTTTTAGTTCTTCATTTCTTTTTGCATTCTCAAATTCAGCTTCTTGAATAGATTTACTTAAATCCTGAATATTTAATAAAATATCCTTTATCTTATTAAGTTGAATATCATCAGAGTTATTATCTTTTAGAAATTTATCTGATTCCTCAATAAAAAGATTTATCTTTTGATCTAAGGTTAGAATTTCAGAATTTGTTAGTTGTTCTTCAATATTTTTTATATTTTTTTTATAATTATTGATTGTATCATGTGTTCTTTTTATCTCATTCTCAAGTGTTGAAATCTTGCTAGTAATTATTTCGTGTTTTCTATTGATATTTAACCTATTGTTATTTATCTCATCAAGCTCTTTTCTTCTCTCATTTGTTAGTTGTTTATCTGAAGCAATTTCCCTACTTATTATATTTTCTTTTTCAATCCCTTCTTTTTTATTATCTTCCTCTTTTCTTATTTCTTCTTCACATGAACTAATTTCTTGCCCAATTTTTATAATTTCACTCTTAATCTCTTCAATTTTACTTATTTGCTCATCGTATTCTCTTTTATTTTTCTCTGCTCCTGCTGATTCATATTCTATTGCCTTCTCAATTTTTCCTGCTTCTCCCATTGCTTCATAGTATTTTTGCTGTACTTTATCTAAGCTATTATTTTTTTCTTTATATTTATCTTTTAATTTTTCAATCTCAGATTGTATTTTTGAAATTTTTGCATTTGTTTTCTCAAGACTTATATTCTTTTTTGATATTTTTTCATCATTTTTAGATATTTTATTATTTAAATCTCTCACTGATATTGCAAGTATTTCTGATTTTATTTTATCTTTTTCTGATGATAGTTTTTTATATTTGTCTGCTTGTTCTGCTTGTTTTTTTAATTCTGATAATTGCTTATTAACTTCTTTTACTAGATCATTTAGCCTATCAAGGTTATCCTTTGTATGTTCAATTTTTATTTCTGTTTCCCTTCTTCTTTCTCTATATTTAGAGATTCCTGCTACTTCTTCAACATAAACTCTAAATTCCTCTGGTTTAGATTCAATAATCTTTGATGCTGTCCCTTGATTTATTATTGCGTAACTCTTAGGGCCAAGTCCTGTTCCTAAAAATATATCTACAACATCTCTTCTTCTGCATGATGTATTATTTAAAAAATATTTTGAGCTTCCATCTCGTGATACTTCTCGTTTTACTGAGATTTCATCATACTTTGCATATTCTCCACCTAATTTATTTTCTGTGTTTGAAAATAGTAGCTCTACAAATGCAAAATCATTTGGCTTCCTTGTATCGGTTCCATTAAATATTACATCTTCCATTGAGTTACCACGAATTTGCTTTGAAGTATCTCCAAGAACCCATTTAACTGCGTCTATGATATTTGATTTTCCACATCCGTTTGGTCCTATTACACCCCATTTCAAATAATCTTGTTGATAAGTTACAGTCTCTATGAAAAAGCTAATTGAAATTAAAGAAACGATAGTACTAATCCATATTATTCTCCTATAGCTAATTTCACTGAAATAATAT
>JAYZIH010000059.1:0-8300 GCA_036165695.1 Pseudomonadota bacterium
TTAAACTAATTGATGAAGAATCTGGCCTATCATCACAATTTGGAGACAGGATTATTTTAGCTTCATCAAGTAAATTGCTTTCTGGAATAATTTTCATAGATTCTTATTATGCAAAAAAAAGTCCTGACGTGCAGGACTTTATTATATTAGCAGAATTATGCTTCCTTACATCATACCGCCCATGCCACCCATGCCTCCCATTGCATCCATTCCTGGACCAGGTCCGTGGTCATGAGGTTCATCGTCTTTTGGAAGCTCAGCAACCATAGCCTCAGTAGTAATCATTAAAGCAGCAACTGAAGCAGCATTTTGTAGAGCTGATCTTGTAACCTTAGTAGGGTCTAAGATACCCATTTCTATCATATTGCCAAATTCACCAGTAGCAGCATTATATCCTTCATTCGTATTTTTACTTTCTTGGACTTTTGTAAGTATTACTGAAGACTCATCTCCAGAGTTCTCTACAATCTGTCTTAATGGCTCTTCCATTGCTCTTCGTAAGATATTTATGCCCATATCTTGATCAGGATTCTCTCCTTTGACATTTTTAGTAGCATCTTTAGCTCTAAGTAAAGCGGTACCACCTCCTGGAACAACACCTTCTTCAACTGCTGCTCTGGTAGCATGTAGAGCATCTTCAACTCTTGCTTTTTTCTCTTTCATTTCAACTTCTGTTGCAGCTCCTACTTTAATAACTGCTACACCACCAGCCAATTTTGCCATTCTTTCCTGTAATTTCTCTTTATCATAATCTGACGTCGCTTCTTCTATCTGTGCTTTTATTTGATCAACTCTACCTTTGAGCTGGTCAGTACTACCTGCCCCGTCAATTATTGTAGTATTATCTTTCGATATAGTTATCTTTTTTGCAGTACCTAAATCATCAAGAGAAGCCTTTTCTAAAGATAGACCAACCTCATCAGAAATAACTGTACCACCAGTTAAAATTGCAATATCTTGTAACATTGCTTTTCTTCTATCACCAAATCCAGGTGCTTTTACTGCAGCAACCTTAACAATTCCCCTTATCGTATTAACAACAAGAGTAGCTAAAGCTTCACCTTCAACATCTTCAGCAACAATTAATAAAGGTTTGCTAGCCTTAGCAACTGCTTCAAGTAAAGGCAGCATTTCTCTTATATTTGCAATTTTCTTATCATGCAGAAGTATAAACGGGTCCTCTAAATCACAGGTCATATTATCTTGATTATTAGCAAAATATGGTGACAAGTAACCTCTGTCAAATTGCATGCCTTCTACAGTTTCTAAATCATTCTCTAAAGAATTTCCCTCTTCAACAGTAATAACACCTTCTTTCCCAACTTTATCCATTGCTTCAGCAATAATGTCGCCTACTTGAGAATCTGAATTTGCTGATATTGTGCCTACCTGAGCAATTTCCTTACTATCAGCGCAAGGTTTAGAAATTTCTTTTAGTTTTTCAACTGCTACTAAAACAGCTTTATCAATTCCTCGTTTTAAATCCATAGGATTCATCCCAGCAGCAACCGACTTCATACCTTCTCTAACAATAGCTTGAGCTAAAACTGTAGCTGTTGTTGTTCCGTCACCTGCTACATCTGAGGTTTGAGATGCAACTTCCTTTACCATCTGCGCTCCCATATTTTCATACTTATCTTTTAACTCTATTTCTTTCGCAACAGATACTCCATCTTTTGTTACAGTAGGTGCTCCAAATGATTTATCTAGAACAACATTTCTCCCCTTAGGACCCAGCGTTGCTTTAACAGCATTAGCTAATAAATTCACACCTCTAACCATTCTTTGACGAGCTTCGTCACCAAATTTAACTTCTTTTGCAGCCATTTTTTTTCACCTTTTTTCTAAAATTTAAATTATTACTCAATTACAGCCATTACATCATCTTCGCGCATAACTATTAATTCATCAGAATCGAGCTTCACCTCAGTACCAGAATACTTGCCGAAAAGCACTATATCGCCAACTTTCACATCTAGAGGAGAAACTTCGCCTTTATCATTAATCTTCCCTTTACCCACTGCTACCACCTCACCTTTAACTGGCTTCTCAGTAGCACTATCAGGAATAACTATGCCCCCAGGAGATGTTTTTTCTTCTTCCATTCTTTTTATGACAACACGGTCATGTAAAGGTCTCATTTTCATAAAAACTCCTGATTTAATTTATTTTAGCACTCTCAAATTTAGAGTGCTAATATTATGAGAAAATGATAAAAAGTCAAGATAATATTATTTAATCATCATGATCAATATAATCATGTTTTGATGGGTCTTTCCTACTAGTCTCACTATAATTGTTTGCTCCAGATAAAATTTTTGCAATTATTAGATTTCTTATGAATGGGAAAAATAAGCAAAGCCCAAGGAAATCTGTGAAAAAACCTGGGATTAGTAAAAAAAATCCGCCAATAAAAAATAGAAAAGCAGAAATCATTTCTAAACCCATTGATGCTCTATTATGTAATCTATCCCTAAAGGTGAAAAAACTAGACATACCAAAATACTTTAAAGTTATACCCCCAATTAGGGCTGTCAAAAAAGTATATACAATTGTCATAAATGCTCCTATTTCAGAGCCAATAATCACAAAGAAATAAATCTCTATAATTGGAAGCAGAATAAAAAAAAGGAAAAATAGCCTCATAACTATTTATTATACTGGTGATTTTCAAACATTTTCTTTGTATTTAAAAAATTTTCTTCTGAAAAATTATTTACCCACGAATTAATTTCTGTCTTAGATATTGCATAAAAAGCATCAATAGACTCTTCTGAATCATTTAATGCATTTATATAGTTAAATTCTACACCACCAGCTTCAAAAAACTTCTCTCTAGACTGCATATTTATTTCTTCTAAAGTTTCTAGACAATCACATATAAAACCTGGGCAACAAACATCTATTCTTTTTGTTCCCGACTCAACCAATTTACCTATAAGATCATCGGTGTAAGGTTTTAACCATTCCTGAAAACCAAATCTTGACTGAAAAGAAATATAATAATCATCTTTATTTAGATTTAATGATTCTGCAACTAACCTTCCCGTCTTAATACAGTAGCAATGGTAAGGATCCCCATTATGAAGATTTTTTAAAGGCAAACCATGAAATGAAAAAACTAATTTTTCACCCTTTCCGTTTTTTTCCCAATACTTTTCTATACTACATTTAAGTGCATTAATATATGATTTATTATCATGGTAACTACTAACAAACTTTATGTCTGGTATATATCTACTTTTTTGAAGCTCATAAGCAACCTGGTCGAAAACGGCTCCTGATGTTGTTGCTGAATATTGTGGAAACAAAGGTAAAATTAATATTTTACTAATATTTTTGCTCTTAAATTTTTCTAGTGTACTAGATATAGAGGGCTTACCATAAGTCATTGCCATTTCAACAATAACATTATCAATAGATGACTCACGAAACTTTTCTTGCAATTTATTTTTTATCTTCTCTGTATATATAAAAAGTGGTGATCCCTCAGTCATCCAGATTTTTTTATATAATTTCGCGCTCTTTTTTGGACGTATATTAAGAATAATTAAATTTAGAATAAACCACCATATTATTCTTGGAATCTCAATAACTCTCTTATCTGATAGGAATTCTTTTAAATATCTTCTTACGTACTTAGTTGTAGGCTTTTCTGGTGTGCCCAAATTAACTAATAATATTCCTAGCGGTCTAATATTTCCATGAATATAGCTTTCTTCTATTTTATTACTCATAATTAGTTAATTAAGATTCTTTCTACGAAAATAGAGTTACCTAAAAAGTAATTTTAACCTATCTCTTAATGGGCTCTTTCTTGGAAAATGTGATTTTAGAAACTCCATTTGATCCGCTAGAACTGTTTTTCCTTGCAAAAATATATATTCAGCATGAGTAGGTACAAATGGTATGGCTATTAATTGCATACTCGACTGCTCAGGAGTACCTCCGGCCTTAGCATTATTACAACGCTTACAAGCACTGACAACATTTGCCCATTGGTCCGTTCCTCCTTTACTTAATGGAGTAACATGATCTCTAGATAAATCTCTATGTGAAAAATGGTTACCACAGTAAAGACATAAATGTCCGTCCCTCTTGAATAAAGTCTTATTTGTTAGTGGAGGGGTATAGTCCTCGCTTATTATCTTTCCCTTAGATGTCCTGCCATAGGTGGCAATAATTGAATTAATCTTAATCTTGGTTCTTAAATTAGTCTTAGCATTTACTCCACCACGTAAATCAAAAATGTCAGTCCCGCAGGTAAAGGCTATTTGACCATTATAATAAAGTTTTGCAGCAGATTGATAATTAATCCACTCAATTGGCATGCCAGAAACATTGGTTCTCAATATTTGTTGAGTAAATATATCCATAATTTAATTGTATAGCCCCTTCATTACTTTTAAGATATAAATCTATGTGACATTTTTATTTATTTTAGTTATTACTATACACTAAAACAACAAAGTGAAAATATAAAACAAGCTGAAATGCCAAAAAGAATAGCAAATATAGCAATTAACACGCCAGTTTATAGCCTTTTCGACTATCAGATACCGTCTAATATGGATGTCAGACTAGGCAATAGGGTCAATGTAAAATTTCGTAATAGAGACATCGTTGGGGTAGTTTTTGATATCAAAGAAGAAAGTTTAGTTAGCGATGGAAAATTAAAGGAAATTAGCAGCTTAGTTGATAATACTCCAACTTTTTCCACCGAATATCTGTCCTTAATTAGTTGGGTATCATCATACTATCATCATCCTATTGGCCAGACACTCCAAGCTGCACTGCCAAAATATATATCAGATGGAAAAACAATATATCAAGAGGACAATGTGCCTGAATACCATATAAAGCAAAACAAAATTTTTGATTATTCAAGTGATCAAGAAAATGCTATTGATAAAATAAGTGATAACCTTGAAAAATTTAACTGTTTTGTTCTGGATGGAATAACAGGTAGCGGTAAAACTGAAGTATATAAAAATATATGTGAGAAGGTTTTAAGAAAGAATAGGCAAGTTGCAATATTATCACCAGAAATTAATCTAATCCCCCAACTTGTTGATGATTTTATTAAAATTTCTGAAGTTAGCCAATACCATTCTGGCCTAACAGAAAAAGAAAAATTCATGAACTGGTGTTCAATATATAAAGGCTATAAAAAGATAATTATAGGAACAAGATCATCTATCTTTACACCTTTCAATAACTTAGGTCTAATTATAATTGATGAGGAGCACGATGTTTCTTTTAAACAACAGGAAGGTCTAAAATATAATGCTAGGGATGTAGCTACATATATAGCAAAAAGCATGAACATACCTATAATCCTAGGAAGTGCTACTCCCTCTTTAGAAAGTATCAATAACATAAGAAAAAAAAATTTTATTCATATTAGGATGAAAAATAGAGTTAGTAAATCAACTTTACCAGATTTAAAAATCATAAATATGGATAATAAAAAAAACAAGACAATTTCTGAAGAAATACTTTTAGAAATAAAGAATAGGCTTGATAAAAATGAACAAAGTTTATTATTTCTAAATAGAAGAGGTTATAGCCCCGTTATAATTTGTAAAAATTGTTCTTGGATTCCTAGATCAAAGGATAATAAATTACCTATGACATATCATAAAAGTAAAAATCTACTAATATGCCATCATAGTGCAAAATGTATTCCTTTCAAAAATATATGCCCAAGCTGTGGTAATAAGGAATTTATAAATATTGGTGAAGGTACAGAAAAGGTAGAGGAGATTATTAGTAATAATTTTTCTAATGCAAGAATTATTAGAATTGATAGTGATACTACAAGAAAGAAAGGTGAGTTAGAAAAGATTTTTAAGAAAGCTAGAAATAATGATTATGATATTTTAATCGGAACACAAATGTTATCGAAAGGTCACAATTTTCCTAATGTGACTCTAGTAGCGATTCTTAATATTGATCAAAGGCTCTTTAGTCCAAATATAAAAGCTATCGAACAACTAGCTCAACAATTGATACAAGTTTCAGGTCGAGCAGGAAGATATAATAAAAAAGGTACAGTATTTTTACAAACCTCATTACCAGACAATGATAACTTAAAAAAACTTATTAAAGATGGATATGAAAATTGGGCAAAAGATTTGTTAGCATATAGAAAAAGTCTAGAATTACCACCACACAAGAATTTTAGTCTTTTTAAAGCAAAATCTAGAGACCGTATGTACGCAAATAAGTTTCTAGAAAATATTAAGGAAACTCTAATTAAATCAAAGAATATTGAGATTTTTGGCCCAATTCCATCTACATTCCCTAAAAAAAACAACCTTTATAATATGCATCTAGTTGTTCAATCTAACTCTAAGAAAGATTTAAATTACGCTTTAAGAGATTGTATTAATAGAATAAAAAATATAACCTATCTTAGTAAAGTTAGATGGTCGATAGATATTGACCCAATAGACTATGATTGAGAATTGATGTGAAAGAAAAAATTAAAAAATTAATAATTGAATCTCTTAAAAAGATTGATGATGTACATGATTTGGATGAGGACAAAATAGAAGTCACTAATTCTAAAAATAAGGACCTAGGTGATTTTTCTACTAACATAGCTTTAAAATTATCAAAAGAACTGGGTAAAAATCCAATTGATATAGCAAAAGACATATTAAATAACATAAAAAAAGATACATATATTAAAAAAATAGAAATAGCAAAACCTGGGTTTATCAATTTCTTTACTACAGAAGATATTAAATTTGAAATAATTAATACAATATTTAGTCAAAAAGATAAGTTTGGTAAAAATAATATAGGAAATAAAGAGAAGGTATTAATAGAATTTGTTTCAGCAAACCCAACTGGTCCTCTGCATGTTGGGCATGGAAGAGGTGCTGCATATGGAGATTGTATATCTAATTTACTTAACACTTCAGGTTATTCAGTTTCAAAAGAATATTACGTAAATGATGCGGGAAGACAAATTAGCATCCTAGCTGTGTCTGTAATTCTTAGATACTATGAATTAATTGATGAAAATTTAAAATTTAAATTCTCTGGCTTATATGAGGGAGATTATATTTGGGACATATCTGCTTATATACTTAATAAATATAATAATAAATTCTTTAAACCTGAATCAATAGAAGACAGTGAAGAAGTAGATGAATATATAAACATCATAATGAATTCCTTAGGAGATGGCTTTGAAGTTATAAAAAAGGAAAGTGCAGATTATATACTTAAAGATATTAGAAAAACTTTAGAGGAGTTTAATGTTAGTTTTGATTCTTGGTTTTCAGAGAATAAAATTATTAGTAATCAGAACCTAAAAAAAATAATTGACATCTTATCAAACAAAGAATGTGTAGAAGAAAAAGATGGTGCTATATGGTTCAAATCATCAGACTTTTCTGATGAAAAAGATAGAGTTTTAGTAAAAGCGAATAAAGATCATACATACTTTCTTAGCGATATTGCTTACCACAACAATAAAATAGAAAGGGGCTATAAAAAAATTATAAATATATGGGGTGCTGATCATCATGGATACGTTGATAGAATGAATGCCTCATTTAATATTCTTAGTAATAATCGTGCAGAACTAAAAATATTATTAGTTCAATTTGCTAATTTATATAGAGGTAAACAAAAAATCCCTATGTCTACTAGAGAAGGAAATTTTATAACACTAAAAGAACTATTTAATGAGGTAGGAGTTGATGCTGCTAGATTCTTTTATCTTATGAGAAAAACAGAGCAACATTTAGATTTTGATATTGAATTAGCAAAATCAAAAAGCAGTGAAAATCCTGTATATTATGTTCAATACGCGCATGCAAGAATATGTAGCATTTTTAAACAACTGGAAGAAAAATCAATAAGCTACACACACAATGTAGATAACTTAAAATTATTAGACAAAGAAGAAGAGGTTGATATCCTAAATAAGTTAAGTAATTACCCAGAAATAATTGAAACTGCAACGAGAAAGTTTGAGCCACATCTTTTAATAAACTATATAAGGGAATTATCGCAACTATTTCATGCTTACTATAATAAATTTAAAATTTTAAACGAAGAAGAGGATATCAGAGGAGCAAGATTATCTTTATTGCTATCTATTAAACAAATTCTAAACAACGCATCAAAAATTATTGGCATTAAAATGCCAAATGAAATGTAGAGCATGGCAGATAAAGAAAAAAATATAACACGTAGAATTTTTGTCTTTATAATAATTATCATATTAGGTTTTTATATATATGGAGAATATATTAATGATTACAAGAGAGATAAAAATC
>JAYZIH010000060.1:0-8449 GCA_036165695.1 Pseudomonadota bacterium
AATCAAGGTTTAAAAAGCTATAGAGACTTACCCGTTAAGATATCTGAATTTGGACTAGTACATAGAAATGAGCCTTCTGGCACACTACATGGTTTAATGAGAGCAAGACAATTTGTTCAAGATGATGCTCATATCTTTTGCACTGAAGAACAATTAGAAAATGAGATTAAAAAACTAATTGAGTTAACTATTTATATATATAAAGAGTTTGGATTCAAAGATATAGATGTTGCATTTTCTACAAGACCAGAAAATAAGGTCGGTGATGATAAATTATGGGATAAATCAGAGAAGATATTAAAACAAGTATTAGACAAAACAACAAAAAATTATCAAACTCATCCAGGAGAAGGTGCTTTTTATGGGCCTAAGATAGAATTTACACTTACGGACTCGCTTGACAGAATTTGGCAGTGCGGTACTATTCAGCTTGATTTTTCAATGCCGACATTATTAGGTGCAACTTACGTTGCCGAAGATGGAAGCAAAATTGCTCCAGTAATGATTCATAGAGCAATATTAGGTTCTTTAGAAAGGTTTATTGGAATTTTAATTGAACATCATGCAGGAGTTTTGCCTTTTTGGCTTGCCCCTACACAAGTTGTTATAGCTACAATTACAGATAAACATGCTGAATATGCTAAGGAGCTTGATAGACGCTTAATGATGGATAATTACAGATCTGAAGTAGACTTGAGAAATGAAAAGATTGGATATAAGATTCGAGAACATGTAGTTTTAAAAGTTCCTTATGTTGTTATAATCGGAGATAAGGAAGTATCATCGCAGACTCTTTCTATAAGAACATATGATGGTGATGAGATAAATTCAATAAATTATGAAGAATTTATTAAAGTTTTAGGGAAAAATAATTTAAACAAAAATTAGGAGTTAAATATCAGTTCAGAAAAGAATGTAAGGCTTAACCAGAGAATAAGTAATCCGGAGGTGAGATTAATTGGTAAAGAAGGCGAAAACTTAGGAGTAGTAGCTATTAATGAAGCTCTAAAAATTGCAGAGGATGCAGATTTAGATTTAGTTGAAGTAGTTCCTAATGCAAAACCTCCAGTCTGTAAGGTCATGAATTATGGAAAGTTTAAGTTTGAGCAAAGTAAAAAAGCTCAACAAGCAAAGAAAAAACAAAAACAAATTCAAATTAAAGAAGTAAAGTTTCGTCCAGTTACAGAGGAAAATGATTACCAAGTTAAGTTATCTAACCTAAAGAGATTTTTATCTGATGGAGATAAAGCAAAAATAACAATTAGGTTTAGAGGAAGAGAACTTGCGCATAAGGATATAGGTATGGAAAAAGCGCAGAGAATAGAATCAGATTTAATAGAAGTTGGAGAAATAGAGCAGGAGCCACAATTTGAAGGTAGACAAATTGTTATGGTGATAGCTCCAAAGAAATAATATAGAATCTAGTAATAGGAAGAATTATGCCAAAGATAAAGACAAATCGTGGAGCAGCTAAACGTTTTAAAGCAACAGCTTCTGGAAAGTTTAAATGTAAGCAATCACATTTAAACCATATCCTTACTAAGAAGAGTACTAAGAGAAAGCGTGGACTAAGAGCTCCAGATATTATAGATAAAGTAGATAAGCCAGCTATAAAGAAGTTGCTTCCGTATGCGTAGATAGGGGAATTATAAAATGCCAAGAGTAAAAAGAGGAGTAACAGCACACGCGAGACATAAAAAAGTTTTGTCAAAAACTAAAGGCTATTATGGAGCGCGAAAAAATATATATAGAGTAGCAGTACAAGCTGCAACTAAAGCTGGACAATATTCTTATAGAGATAGAAGGCAAAAGAAAAGACAATTTCGTTCAATATGGATTGTAAGAATAAATGCTGCTGCCAGAATGCACGATATGTCCTATAGTACTTTTATTAATGGACTGAAAAAAGCACAAATTGACATAGATAGGAAAATTCTTGCTGATTTAGCTATGAATGATGCGGAGACTTTCTCATTAATAGCTAAAGAAGTAAAAACGCAACTCACCTCATAGCAAATGCCTAATGATACTCTAACAAATGATTTAAAAGGTATCCTTGAACAAGCATTAAAAAAGATCGAGAACGTAAATAACGAGAGTGATTTAGAGAGCTGCCGAGTAGAATACCTTGGCAAAAAAAGCCTTATCTCATCAAGTATGAAAATGTTGGGTGAGATGGACCCAGAGGAAAGGGCAGATTTTGGTGCTTTTATTAATAAAATTAAGAAAGAAATATCAGAGGCAATTCAATCTAAGAAAGGAAGCTTAAAAAGCAAAGGGGAAACTAGCCTTCATGAAGACGATTTATCATTACCTGGAAGGGGGTATCTAAGCGGTACTTTACATCCTATTACTCAGGTTATGCATGATGCCATTGAAATATTTGATTCTTTAGGTTTTGAGTTTGTAGATGGACCAGAAATTGAGGATGAATATCATAATTTTTCTGCACTTAATATTCCTGAGAACCATCCAGCTAAGGCTATGCATGATACTTTCTATTTTAAGAATAATAAATTATTAAGAACTCACACATCCTCTGTTCAGATCAGAGTTATGGATAAAGAAAAAAAACCTCCGATTAGGATTATCGCACCAGGCAAAGTATATAGGAAAGACTCAGATGTTACCCATACACCAATGTTTCATCAAATAGAGGGTCTTTATATTGATGAGACAGTCTCTTTTGCTAATTTAAAGTCAACATTAAATATATTCCTTCAAAATTTCTTTCAGGATGAAAACTTAGAAGTAAGATTTAGACCTTCTTATTTCCCATTTACTGAACCATCTGCAGAAGTAGATATTAAATATAAAGATAGGAATAACAAAATATCTTGGTTAGAAGTTTTAGGATGTGGAATGGTTCATCCAAATGTCCTATCTATGGCTAAAATAGATAATAAGAAATATACAGGATATGCATTTGGTTTAGGAATTGAAAGACTTGCTATGTTAAAGCTAGGTATTACTGATATAAGAATGTTCTATGAGAACGATTTAAGATTTTTAAAACAGTTTTAGGATGTATTTATGAAGCTTACCCTATCATGGTTAAAAGAATATATAAATGTTCCATACAAAATAAATGTTGTATGTGATCATTTGACTATGGGAGGAGTTGAAGTTGATAGTTACGAAAAAATAGATAACGATTACTTAATTGATATTGATCTAACACCAAATAGAAGTGATTGTCTATCAGTAAAAGGAATCGCAAGAGAACTTTCATGTTTAGGATATAAGTATAAATTAAAAAATAAACCTAAAATTAAACCTTTAAAAAAAACAAGCTTAAAAAATAATCCATACGTTAAGATTTCTAGTAAAAAATCTTGTCCAAAATTTTCTTACATAATTCTCAATAATATAAATATCAATAAAAAGACTCCAAAAAATATTTTAGATAGACTTGATGCGGTAGGTATAAAAAAAACAAATATTGTAGTTGATGTTCTAAACTATATTATGATAGAGATTGGGCAGCCAATGCATGCATATGACCTTGATAAAATTGATGGAAAATTAAATGTTAGGTTTGCAAGAAGTGGGGAGACAATAAATGGATTAGATGGGAGCAAATACGTTTTAGATAAAAGCAATCTGGTTATTTCTGATAATAAAATTATTCATTCACTTGCAGGCATACTTGGGTCAGCTGAAAGTTCAATTTCGGCTAAAACAAAAAATATTCTTATTGAAAGCGCTTATTTTGATAATAATATTTTATCGAATAAGGCAAGGGATTTAAAAATACAAACTGAATCTTCTCATAGATTTGAACGAGGAGTGGATTTTACACTATCTGAGATTGCTATAGAAAATGTGATACATGTGCTTCAAAAAAATCTTACATTTGATAAAAGTAAGATTTCAGTAGTAGCTGATAAGAACCTGTTACCAAAATCTTTAAAAGTTAAGTTAGATTTAAATAAAATTAATGAGAGCCTAGGAACTTCTATTAGTAATAAACAGGCACAATCCTATTTAAAGAAAATCGGCTGCAACATAAATAAGAGCAATGTAGTATCGAACCCAAGCTATAGGTTCGATTTAAATAATTCTGCAGACTACACTGAAGAAATTGCAAGAATATATGGTTACAATAATATTTTAGAGTCTAAAGAAATTTTACCTGTAAGGATTCCTAATAAAAACTACCGTTACCATACAAGTTGTAAAATTAAGCAATACCTTTCGTCTATGGGTTTTAATGAATGTATTAATTATTCGTTCACTAGTGATGACCAAAATGAAAATGAAGATTGGGAAGGTAAAAAATTTAATCAAAGAAAAGAAATTTCAAACCCATTGAATGAGTCTCTTGCAAAAATGAGGTCTAATCTTTTAGGATCTCTAATAAAAAATATACAATATAATAGGAATATAAGTGCAAACAACTCATACAAATTTTTTGAAATAAGTAAAATTTATACTGCTAATGAACATGAAGTTTTAACTTGTGTTGTTTGTGGAGACAGATACGATGAGCAATGGTGTGAAAACAAGAGTATTGATATTTATGATCTACTTTCAATTCTAGATGGCATTTGTGTAATTTTGAAAACTAGTCGCGATAATCTTCGATACCACATAGGTACTAAACGTAATGAAAAAGATAATTTCCATTATCTTACAATCTACTTAGACCATAAAATAGATAAAAACTGCGTTTTGCCTAATTTTAAGTTCTCTAAATATAGTAAATACCCCTCTATAAGAAGAGATATATCATTCCTAATAAACAATAATATAAAATACCAAGATATCATTGATTCTATTAAAAAAAATAATGTACAATTCTTAGAAAAGATAATACTCTTTGATATGTATGAGGGTGGAAATATAGAGTATGGGAAAAAAAGCGTAGCACTGGGCTTTATTTTCCAGGCAAATAGGACGCTAACAAGCAAAGAGGTTGAGGAATATATTAGCGAAGTAAGGTCTACCTTAGAAAGAAATTATAATGCAGAAATTAGAGAATAATAATAACAAGGGTAAAAATGGCATTAACGAAAGCTGTATTGGCGGAGAGACTATTTCAAGAGCTTGGGCTTAACAAAAGAGAAGCAAAAGACTTCGTAGAGATTTTTTTCCAAGAAATATCTGATGCTTTGGTAGCAGGAGATAATGTTAAGATTTCTGGCTTTGGTAATTTTATGCTTAGAGAGAAAAGTGAAAGGCCAGGTCGTAATCCAAAAACAGGTGAGGATGTAAAAATTAGCCCAAGGAGAGTAGTAACGTTTCGTTCTGGGCAAAAACTTAAATTAAGGGTTGATAATAGTGCTTCAAACAAGTAACGGCAATGGAGAATCGCAAGACTCAATTCCTAGTAAAAGATATTTTACAATAGGAGAGGTTAGTACTCTTTGTGATGTTAAAACCCATGTCTTAAGATATTGGGAACAAGAATTCCCAATGCTAGCTCCAGTTAAAAGGAGAGGGAACAGAAGATATTACCAAAGACATGATGTTTTATTAATACGTAAAATACGAAGCTTACTATATGAACAAGGATATACAATTGAAGGCGCTAGAAAGAATCTATCTGGAGAGTCAGCTTCCCAAGATAGCAAATTATCAAGCCAACTTGTTCAGCAGATATTAAGTGAGTTAGAAGACGTTCTGAATTTTTTAAAGAAGAATTAATTTTAGCATCATATGAATAGTATTGATTTAGAGTTTATATTGTTAGGCCTTGTTTTTGCTTCCTTTATATTTATTTTTTTTAATAACCTAACCGCGTCTTCTAATAAAATTCTTGTTTGGCTCTCAAGACAATCAAAATCATTCTTGCCGATACTAATAATAGTTATAATTTTAAGATCATTTATTGCTGAGCCCTTTAAGATTCCATCTGGATCTATGATTCCAACTTTATTAGTAGGTGATTTTATTCTAGTAAATAAGTATGAATACGGAATTCGTCTTCCAATAACAAAAACTTTAATAATTAGAACTTCATACCCTAGGAGAGGAGATGTTATAGTTTTTAGGTATCCTAAAGATAAAAATATTAATTTTATAAAAAGGGTTATTGGAATACCTGGAGATAAAATTACGTATGTTAATAAAAAACTTTACGTTAATGGTAAAAAAATTTCAAAATCTGTTTACATAGAAAAAGACAAGAAACATCCTTATGAAAGACTACCCATATTTTTAGAAAAAATAGATAATAAGAAGTATACGATAATGGATGATAATTTTTATCCAGAGGACAATTTTAAAATTGAAGTTCCAGAAAATAATTATTTTGTAATGGGGGATAATAGAGATCATAGTAGTGATAGTAGAGTTTGGGGATTTGTTCCAAATGACAACCTTGTTGGTAGGGCTTTTTATATATGGATGAATTTTGATAACTATGGATTTAATTTCAAAAGGATTGGAACAACAATAGAATAAAGTATGCAAAGTAAAAATATTGAAGAATTAATCTCACAAAAAGTAAAGGCTTCAGACCTTTATAAAGATGCTTTAACACATAGAAGTGCAGGAAATAGTAATAATGAGAGGCTCGAATTTCTTGGTGATGCTGTCTTAGGTTTAATTGTTGGAGAGTATTTATATAAAAAATTTCCCGAGGACGATGAAGGAGGTTTAAGCAGAAAGAGAGCATACCTTGTTAGGAAAGAAACCTTGCAAAAAATTGCACAAGACAACGATCTTGGCTCTATGTTAAATTTAGGTAAAGGAGAAAGAAAAAGTGGCGGGAGAAATAGGGCATCAATAATCTCTGATGCTCTTGAAGCTATCATAGGAGTCATTTTTATTATCGATGGACTAATTGAGTCCCAACGCTTCGTATTAGCCTTGTTTAGTAATTTTTTAGATAATATACCTATTGAAGATGACCTAAAAGACCCTAAAACTAAATTACAGGAAATACTGCAGTCAAGAAAAAATGATCTTCCGACATATGAAACTGATGAACTTAATCAAGGAGAAAAAGAAAGATTTTTAACTAGATGCATAATTAGCCAATATTCAATTACTGAGGTAGGAAGAGGCAAAAGCAAAAGAGAATCTCAGCAAGATGCAGCTTTAAAAACTTTAGAAATATTAAAAGAAAAATTTAAGGAAAAATAAAATAATGGGCAATATCGTAATAATAGGAAAGCCAAATGTAGGAAAGTCTACTTTATTCAATAAATTGATTGATAAGCATTTATCAGCAGAAACTAATAAACCACATACAACAAGGCATATTATTAATGGAGAAGTAAATAGTAATACTATTTCATACACATACCTAGACACGCCAGGTATAAATTTTAAATTTAAAAAAAATTTTAATAGAAAATTAAACAGAAACGCAATCTCAGCAATTGATTTTTCAGATTTAATAATACACGTAGTCAATATATCAAAGATTAATAATCAGGATCATGATGTTTATCTCAATTTAAAGGATAAAAATGTCCCTAAATTTCTTGTTTTAAATAAGACAGATTTAGAAAAGAATAATTCACATATAGCAGAAAAATTGTCAAATATACCAAAAGATTTTTTAGAAAATTATAATGAAATAGTACCAATTAGTTGTAAAAAAAATACTAATATAGAAGAGTTAAAGAGCTTAATAGACATGTACGCTAAAAATAATAAAGAAACAGAAGATTTTATTTTTCCGAGGAGAGATAATAATTTTTTTATTTCTGAATTTATAAGAGAAGCTGCAATTAAACACTTATCTGTTGAATTGCCATATAGTTTGCATGTTGAGATTGATAGTTATCATGATACTAAATATCTAATCTCAGTTTACGCGACTATTTATGTGAATAAGAAAAGCCATTTACCGATATTAATAGGAAAGAATGCTTCTATGCTTATTAAAATTAACTCTTACGCAAGAAATTTAGCAGAGAGATATTTTAAGAAAAAGATTTTTTTAAAAATTTATGTGCGACATAAATCTTCCTGGAAAGATACAGAGAGATTTTTAGATACATATAACTAGTTAAAAATGAATTTAAGTGATATTTATATTATAAAGACTCTTCCTTTTGGTGAAACAAGTAATATTTATGAAATAATTTCTAATGAGCAAGGTAGAATGTCTATTATTCACAAAGGTGCTAAGAAAGGAAATAAAAATTTTCCTCTAAGTCAATTTTGCCCTTACAAAATATCATGGTCAGGTAAAAGTAGCCTTAAATATCTTAAAGAATATGAAAGTATAAATAATAAAATCATTCTTTCGGACAAACAGAAGGTTATAGCTCTTTACTTAAATGAGTTGCTATATTTATTAGTCCCCAAAGATTTAAAAATAGATGGTTTATTTGATGTTTATGGTGAGGCTTTATACTCCTTAGTAAATGATAATAATTTATTAAAAACTTTAAATGATTATGAAATTACTATTTTAGAAAAATGTGGGCATAGTATATTTTTGAAATCAAATTTAGATAATATACCTATAAAATTAGAAAAAAAATAT
>JAYZIH010000061.1:0-10514 GCA_036165695.1 Pseudomonadota bacterium
TTCTAAAAATGTAAAGACAAGGCTTGATACTGTTAAATCTTCCGGACTTATAGGTCTTATTTTATTATTAATATCTTTGTATATTTTTTTAAGCTTTAGAGTTTCTTTAATAACGGCATTTGGTATACCAGTATCTTTTTTATTTGCAGCCATAGGAATGTATAGCTTTGGCTTCACTATTAACATGGTATCCTTGTTTGCTTTTTTAGTAGCCTTAGGAATGATTGTTGATGATGCAATTATAGTTACAGAAAATACGTACAGACATATTGAAGGAGGTATGAATCCAGAAGAGGCTGCAAAAAGAGGAGTAAAAGAAGTTTTTTGGCCTGTGGTTGCGTCTACCTTAACTACAATTGCAGCTTTTCTTCCAATGTTTGGTATAACGGGTGTATTAGGTAAATTTATAGAAGTTATTCCAATTGTTGTTACCGTCGCACTATTAGGTTCTTTATTTGAGGCTTTCGTAATTTTACCTTCTCATTGTGCAACTTTTCTTAAGAAGGGTAAAAGAGATAAAAGTAAGCATGTAGACTGGGACAAAATTCTTAAGCCATATGTTAATTGCATGCCAAAAATTTTAGATAATAGATATCTTGTATCGTCTATAACTATAGGAATTCTTTTTGTTGTAATTGCTTTTGCTGTTACTCGAATACCATATTATCAATTTGGAAAAGTTGATACAGGGCAATTTTTTATAAATATTGAAGGTCCAATAACTAATAGCATCTATGATAGTGAAAATCTTGCAATTAAGATTGAGAATGAATTGATAGACGAATTAGACGAGACCGAATATGAATCTATACTAACAAATGTTGGTTTAAGCTTTAAAGATTTATCTAGATTCGATCTCGGGAGTCAGTATATTCAGATTATTGTTAGTTTAAAAAAATCTACCCCTCAAGGCTTTGTAGATTTAATTGTTACTCCATTAGTAAATCTTGATTTTGATAATTTTGGGACACGAGAGAGAAGTGAAAAGGAAATTATTGAAGTTTTAAGGGACCGTCTGTCAAATATTACGGGAATTAAAAGATATTCTTTTAAGAAAGCGGCAGGAGGTCCTGGTGGCTCTGATGTAGTAATCGGCATAGTTGGACCAGACCCAAAAAAATTACTTAGTTATGCAAATGAAGTACAGAGGTATTTAGCAAGTATTGATGGTATTAAGGATAGTGAACACGATCAAGACCCGGGAAAAATAGAATTTAGATATAAAATAAACGACCGAGGCAGAGAATTAGGCTTAACTCAACAAGATATTGCGTATTCTGTAAGAACTGGATATTTGGGTCTAGAAGTTTCCTATCTGAATCTATCAGGCAATAGGTCCCCAGTTAGACTTATTTATCCAGAAAAATACCGAAAAGATTCTAGTAAGCTATATGATTTACCAATTGTTTTAGAAAGCGGAGATACAGTTTACTTATCTGAAGTAGCCAGCATTGAAGTTTCAAGAGGGTTAAATACTGTTAGAAGAAGAGATGGCCAGCGCTTAGCAAAAATTAGTGCAGATGTTGATCCAAAAAAAATTACTCCAACAGAGGTTACAAAAATATTTGATAAGGAGTATAAGGAAAAATTTTCTTCAAATAGTCTTTATGACTATTATTACTTAGGGCAAAAAAAGCAAAGTAGAGAGAATTTTGCAGATATGAAAAAAGCAGCTCTTATAGCGTTAGCAGTTATATTTTTTATCTTAGCCTTTTTATTCAAAACCATTTTAGATCCATTAGTTGTTCTTTTTTCTATACCGTTTGCAGTTGTAGGAGTAATATTAGGACATATTCTATTTGACTATAATCTTCAATTCTTGTCAGTTATTGGTTTATTAGCACTCATAGGGATAGTGGTTAATGATTCTCTAATATTAATAGATTTTTTAAAGAAGATTAGAGAAAAGACATCTAATAGAATAGAAGCTGTTATTCAAGCTTGTAGAGTTAGAGCAAGACCAATTATTTTAACATCTGTAACAACATTTCTTGGAATTTCTCCTCTAATTTTTTTTGCGACCGGGCAAACTAAATTCTTATCACCAATGGCTGTAAGTTTAGGTTTTGGATTAATTTTTGCTACTTTGTTAATACTTATCGTACTTCCATGTTTTTACTTAATCATGGATGATTTTAAAATATATCTTCTAAGCCTTAGAAGTAAATTAAAGTAACGGCGCAATAACTAAACTTACTATTGCCATAACATTTATTAAAATGTTCATGGATGGGCCAGAAGTATCTTTAAATGGGTCGCCGATTGTATCCCCTACAACTGCTGCTTTATGTGCTTCTGAGCCTTTTCCTCCAAAATTATCATTCTCGATATATTTTTTTGCGTTATCCCATGCCCCTCCAGAATTTGCCATTGTTAAGGCTAACATAACACAACTCAATAAAGCTCCACCCAACATGCCTCCTAATGTCTCAGCTCCTAAAATAAAACCTACAGCAATTGGCAGTATTACTGCTGAAGAACCTGGCAATATCATTTTTCTAAGAGCTGCGGAGGTTGCTATATCAACACATTTAACTGTATCTGGTTTAGCTTTCCCTTCTAACAAACCAGGTATTTCTTTAAATTGTCTTCTTATCTCTTTTATCATATCAAAAGCTGCATCACCTACAGCGGTCATCGTTAAAGAAGCAATATAATAAGGGAAAACTCCACCTATAAATAAACCAACTAAGACATTTGGATTACTTATACTTAAATTTAACGGAGTCTCATAGTTAGAGTTAACCTCAGCAATATATGCAGTTATTATTGCAAGGGCGGCTAATGCAGCTGCACCAATGGCAAAGCCTTTTCCAATTGCTGCTGTTGTATTACCGACCTCATCAAGATTATCGGTAATTTTTCTTGTGTCTTTTCCTAGATTTGACATTTCTGCAATTCCGCCAGCATTATCTGCTATTGGACCATAGGCATCAATAGCCATTGTTATACCAACAGTCGCAAGCATACCAACTGCAGCAATTCCAACTCCATATAAACCAACAAAATGATTTGATAATAATATTATTAAAACTAATGATATAATTGGTATAACAACAGATTGCATCCCTGTTGCAAATCCTTTTATTACTACTGTTGCTGGCCCAGTTTCAGCAGCACGTGCTATTTCCTTTACTGGCGTACTCGCAGTAAAGTATTCAGTAGTTAATCCAATTATTATCCCACCAATTGTGCCCGAGAGTACTGCATACCAGATTCCAATAGTAAGACCTAAATAACTAATTGCGATATTTGAAAAAACTATAAAAAAAATTGCTGAAGCAATTGTTCCGACTCTTAAAGAAGTTCCTGGATCAGAAAACTTATTACTAACCAGTTTAACAGTCAATATTCCTAATAGGGAACATAATAAACCAACAGAAGCTAAAAGTAATGGTAAGAACATCATATCATTTTTATTAAACGAAACACTTTCAAGTGTTGATGCTATAGCAATTGTAGCAATTATTGCTCCACAATAAGATTCAAATATATCTGAACCCATTCCAGTTACATCACCAACATTATCACCAACATTATCTGCAATAACTCCTGGATTTCTTGGATCATCTTCTGGTATACCTGCTTCAACTTTACCAACTAAGTCAGCACCTACATCAGCACTTTTAGTAAAAATCCCACCTCCAACTCTCGAAAAAAGAGCTACAGTTGATGCACCCATACCAAATCCATGAATTATATGTGCTGTATGTGGATCATTGCCAAAAAAGTAATATAAAATTCCTAAACCAAGTAATCCAAGAGATGCAACACACATTCCCATAATTGATCCACCAAAGAATGCAATATTAAGTGCATTTCCTAGGCCTTTTGTGTGAGCTGCTTCTGTAGTTCTAGAGTTAGCTTTTGTGGCCGTATACATACCAAAAAAACCAGCAGAAGCAGAGCAGGATGCTCCAAGTACAAAAGCTAACATAGAGTACAAGCCTAAATCTGAGAAAAGTATTAACAATGCAACAAGAAATGAAAATATAAATAGGACTTTATATTCTCGTTTTATAAAAGCCATTGCACCTACATGTATTTGTCCAGAAATCTCCTTAATCCTATCAGAACCTTCTGAGTGTTTTGAAACCAAGAAATACAGTATATATGCTGATATTAGACCTAAAATTCCTATATATATGGGCAAGTAATTCATCTTATAACTCCTTGTTTATGTAGTATTAAAGCTGACAATTTGATGTTAAGTTTTATTATAGGATAATGTAACCTAACTAGTATATCTAATTGTTTTTTGGAGTTTAATTATATAAATGAGAAAATCAAGCACAAAGTATTTTGGCAGATATAAGAGTAGCACTACTTTTGAAACTAGATTTACTCTTCTCCTTTCTATAGGTTTTATGCTATTTATTTTACTACTAGGGAGACTGTATTATCTACAAGTAATAAACTATAAGCATTATAATACTCTTTCTGAGACTAATAGAATTAAATATGTTCCAACCTTGCCCAAAAGAGGGATGATATTTGATAGAACAGGAAAACTTCTAGCTGATAGTGATGCAATGTATTCAGTGGATTTAAGTTTAAGTGAAGTAGATGATTTAAAAAGTACTATAAGGGCCATGAAATCCCTAATAGGGATTAGTGAAAAGGATATTGCTGATTTCTACTCTAGAAAAGATAAATTAAAAAGACATGATGTTGTTACTCTAAAGAATCACTTAACAGATGAAGAAGTTGCAAAAGTTTTATCTGTTAGGCATTTATATGATGGAGTAGATATTTCCGCAAAATTATTAAGACATTATGTTTATGACAATGCTACTTCTCATATAATAGGGACAGTTGGAGCTGTAGATCGAAAGGATCTAAGAACTTTAGATAAGGAAAAATATAAGAATGCTGAATTTATTGGAAAGACAGGAATTGAAAAATATTATGATAAAATTTTATATGGGAGTGCGGGTTATAAAATTATTGAGGTTAATGCAAAAGGTAGACAAGTAAGAGAGGTAGACTATAACAAAGCAACTTCAGGAAAAGATATTGCATTAACAATTGATATAGAGTTACAAAAATATGCATATGAGCAGTTAAAAAATTATATTGGAGCTGTTGTTGTTTTGGATCCAAGAAATGGTGAAGTTTTAAGTTTAGTGAGTTCACCAACTTTTAGTGCAAATAGTCTACTATGGAAAAATAAAACTTATAACCAGAATTTTGAAATTAGCTCAAGCCCTTTGTTTAATAGAGCGAGCAATGGTTTATATTCTCCAGCTTCAACAATAAAACCATTTATCGGTTTGTCTGCACTTTATCATAGAGTTATTAACCCGAATCGAATGATATATGCTGGACCCTATTTTAAATTAGAGAATTCAGAGAGGAAATATAGGGACTGGAAGCCAAAAGGCCATGGATATGTTGATTTGGCTACATCAATTATACAATCATGTGATGTTTATTTTTATAGGCTTGCTGATTTATTAGGTATAGATAGGATTTCACAATTTTTAGAGAACTTTCAGTTTGGCAAAGTTACAGGCATAGATCTTCCAAACGAGTCAGCTGGAATACTTCCAAGTAGAAAGTGGAAGGATGAAAATATAGGAAGGAAGTGGACTAAGGGGGAAACTATAATAACGGGTATTGGGCAAGGATATATGTTAGTAACACCACTTCAATTAGCAGTTGCAACAAGCATTATTGCTAATAAAGGAAAAATCATATTGCCAAAAATTAACTCAGATTTTTCGCACAATATAAGTGAAAAATTATTAGAAAAGCAGGAATTTCTAACATCCCAAATATCTGATGAAAGCTGGGAGAGAATACAAAAATCTATGTTTGATGTAGTAAATCAGAGTAATGGTACTGCCTACTGGACCACAAGAGATAAAAAAAATATGATTTCCGGTAAAACTGGCACCGTGCAAGTTTATGCTTTATCTCAAGACGATGATGAGAGAGATGATAAAGACGTACCTAAACACCTAAAGGACCATTCTTTATTTGTTGGATATGCTCCTGTTGATGACCCAAAAATTGTTGTTGCAACGATAGTTGAGAATGTTGGCAGTGGAAGTAAATATGCTGCACCAATATCAGCAAATATTATTAATTATTATTTGGATAAAAGAATATCAGAATGAATATTTTATTTAGATTCTTTGAAGAGATTTCAGACCGTTTATTACTTTTAATAACTATAATAATATCTTGTGTCGGTTTAGTAGTTCTTTATAGCGCAAGTAATGGTGATAATAATATTTTAACTCAACAGATAGTAAGATTATTATTCGCTATATCGTTAATGCTAATAATTAGTAGAGCGAATATCCATATAATTAGAATGATTTCCCAATATATATATGTTGGAGTAATCTTGATGTTACTGCTTGTTTTATTTCTTGGACAAGGAAGAGGCGCATCAAGGTGGTTAGTATTTTTTGATATATCTTTCCAGCCTTCAGAGTTATTAAAAATTTCTATACCTATGATGTTAGCTTGGTATCTTTCTCAAAGTGAAGAAAAAGAAATAAACATAATTAATCTGTTTATATCATTCTTAATAATATTTATACCAGTTATTTTTGTTGTGAGACAGCCTGACTTGGCATTATCTCTAATTGCAATCTTTTGTGGATTTATTACTCTAGTTTTAGCTACTTTAAATTTGAGGTATATATTAACACTTCTAGTTATAGCTATATCTTCTATACCATTATTGTGGAAATATTTTTTATTACCATATCAAAAAGCTAGAATTATAACTCTATTTGATCCTGAGACAGATGCCTTAGGATCCGGATACCATATAATTCAATCAAAAATAGCAGTAGGTTCAGGTGGTTTTTTTGGAAAAGGCTTAATGAATGGAACTCAGTCGCAACTTGAATTTTTACCTGAAAGAAGCACAGATTTTATATTTGCAGTTTTTTCAGAAGAGTTTGGTTTTTTAGGCGTACTAATTTTATTTTTACTCTATGCAATTTTAATATTTAGAGGAATTTCTATTGTTACGAAAGCAAAAACTTACTATGGAAAAATTTTGGGAGGTAGTATTGTAATAATTTTTTTCATGTTGGTTTTAATTAATGTTGCAATGTCAACTGGTATTATACCTGTAGCAGGGGTAACACTGCCTTTAGTCAGCCAGGGTGGAAGCTCTTTAATTTCATTTTTTGTTAGCTTAGGAATATTATTGGCAATCGGGAGGAAACAAAGTGGAACGAAATAGATTTATTTTTTATACCTCTATTTTTCTAATTATATGTGCTATTCCTATAGTACATGCTAAAAATAATAAAGAATCGATTGACTTAATTTATATGAAAGAAATAGAAAAATTTTCAATATATATGGAAAAAAAGCATAAATTAGATAAGGAATTTATAAAAAATGTTTTATCTTCAGCAAAATATAAGCATAAGATTATTAAACTCATTAGGAGCCCAGCAGAGAAGAAAACATTTAGAAAATATATGAATATTTTCCTTACAGAAAAAAGGATAAAGAAGGGAATAGATTTCCACAAAAAACACATGAAAGCATTAAAAGCTGTAGAAGAAAAATATAAAATTCCTTCAGAGATTATTGTTTCAATTATTGGCGTAGAGACTTTTTACGGAGAAAGAGTTGGAAATTTTAGAGCTATAGATAGTTTATCTACGCTTGCTTTCACTTACAAAAGAAGATCTAGTTTTTTTCGGAGTGAACTAGAGAAGTTTTTTCTACTGATTAGAAGGGAAGATTTCTCTTATAATGAAATTTATGGTTCATATGCTGGAGCACTAGGTGTGCCACAATTTATGCCAAGTAGTTATTTGAGGTATGCTAGAGATCATGATCTAGATGGAAAAATAGATTTATGGAAGAGCTACCCAGATATCTTTGCAAGCGTAGCTAATTATTTAAAAGAGCATGGATGGGAATATAATAATAAACCTCTACTTAAAGTAAAACTTAACTCTACATATGTTAAAAAGATGTTCCTAAAATATGGTAATAGTAATTACATAAAGCTCGATAAAAATATTATTAAAAAGCATATTAAATCTAGAATCGAAGATAATTCTAGTGCTTTATACCTAGTCTTGTTAGATAAGAATAAGTCAAAATATTATATTGGATCAAAAAACTTTTATGTTATAACTAGGTATAATAGAAGCACTCTATATGCAACAGCAATAATAAAATTAAGTCAAAAAATAAAAGAGGGACTGTGAGACTATATATAACTATTCTAGTTTTCTTACATATTGCTAGTTGCTCAATGTACGCTGACAAATCTGATGGACCGGGCGACATTAAAAAAGTTAAATATATAAAAGTAATACCAAAAAAAGAGAAACTTAGTAAGTATGGAAATCCAAGCACATATAAAGTTTTTGGAAAAACATACAGACTATTACCTACACATGTAGGTTATGAAGAAATTGGTTTTGCTTCATGGTATGGAAAAAAGTTCCATGGAAGGCTAACTTCATCTAGAGAAAAATATGATATGTATAAGTTTACAGCTGCACATAAAACACTTCCAATACCATGTTATGTAAGCGTAAAAAATTTAGAGAATGGTAAATCTATTATTGTTAGGGTAAATGATAGAGGGCCTTTTGTTGAAGGAAGAATTATAGATCTTTCATTTGCAGCAGCCAAAATTCTTGGAGTTTTTGAATCTGGAACCGCAAGAGTTTTAGTTAAATCTATAAATATAGATGGAAAAAAATAAAGAACAAATATATAATCTGTTTCAGATGAACAGAATAAGACTCTTAAAATATCTACTTATATCTATATTTTTTGTTTCAACTGTGATTCATGCCCAAGAAAAATATAATTTTAAGGTCCCTGATGTAGATGTCGAAAGTTTTGTTTTAGTAGATGCTAAAACTGGATCTATACTAGTTACAAAAAACCCAGATAAAAGATTAGAGCCTGCAAGCCTTACTAAGATTGCTTTATTATACTTAGTATTTAAATCTTTAAAAAATGGTGTAATTAATATTGATGATACTACAGTAATTAGTAAGAAAGCATGGAGGATGGAAGGGTCAAGAACTTTTGTTGAGGTCAATTCAAAAGTTAAAATTAAAGATCTAGTAAAAGGTGTAATTGTACAGTCTGGAAATGATGCTAGTATTGCTTTAGCAGAACATATTGCAGGTAGCGAAGATTTTTTTGTGTCTATGCTTAATAAACTTGCAGTAGATTTAAATTTAAAAAATACAAATTTTACAAATGTAACGGGGTTGCCAAACCCAAATCATTATTCTTCAGCAAAAGATATGGCAATAATATCAGCCAAATTAATAAAAGATTTTCCAGAGTATTATCTGGGTTTTTCAGAAAGATATTTTACATATAATAAAATTAGACAGCCAAATAGGAATAGACTTTTAAGATCATATAATATAGTTGATGGAATAAAAACTGGCCATACTAATTCTGCAGGATATTGTTTAGCTGCATCTGCAAAGAAGGAAGATACGCGTTTAATTTCAGTGCTTTTTGGGGCGGAAAGTTCAAGAGATAGGTTTAGATATTCAAAGACTCTTCTTCGCTTTGGTTTCAGAAATTTTGTTTCAAAGAAATTCTATAGCAGGAACGAAACCCTTGTTGAGTCTAGAGTATGGAAAGGTGAAAAAAAGGTTTTAAAAATAGGTTTTGAAGAGGATATATATTTAACTCTATTAAAAAATAAGGATTATAATATTAAAACTACGATTAAAGTTATTGATGATTTAGAGGCTCCTATAAAGAAAAATCAAAAAGTTGGTACAGTTGAGTTTATTGACGGAAAAGAAGTAATTGCAGCAGATAATATATATGCATTAGAAGATATTCAAAGAGGTGGATTTTTTAGAAGGTCATATGATGAAATAGTTCAGTTTTTTAGGAAGAACTAAATATATGAGTAGTAAAGAAAAAGTTTTTATAAATGGTGATTTGTCTGATGCTACAAGTGCAAAAATATCACCCTTTGACAGGGGTTTTCTTTTTGCTGATGGTGTTTATGAATTAATACCTTTCTTTTCAAATAAACCTTTTCTTCTTGATGAACATTACCTTAGATTGTCTAGAAGCTTGCAGAAGATGGAAATAAAAAACCCATATACTGAGGAAGAGTGGAAGTCACACATATCAAATCTAGTAGAAACTACAGATCTAAAAAATTTTTATTTATATATTCAAGTTACTAGAGGCACTCCAGAACTAAATGGCGTTTCAAGGAAAAGAGACCATGTATACCCAGAAGACTATAAGTCAACAGTTTTTATGTTTCTATCTGAGATAACTCTTTTGAGCCAAGATGATATATCTTCTGGGCAAGAAGCAATCACTTTAGAAGATATGAGATGGTATCTCTGTGATATAAAATCAATTTCTCTTGCATATAATGCCTACGCAAGGGACCTTGCTAATAAAAAAGGAGCTTTCGAAAGTATTTTAAAGAGAGATAATCTAATAACTGAAGGATCAAGTAGTAATATTTTTATTATAAAAAATAATAAAATTATAACTCCAAAGTCTAACAATTT
>JAYZIH010000062.1:0-3158 GCA_036165695.1 Pseudomonadota bacterium
AACTAAAACTTTTGCATCTTTTGAAGCGCTATCATTTATAGCTTTTCCTTGAATGGCAAATATTTTTCCGTTATCTTTTAACAAATCCTTTCTTTCCATGCCTTTGCTTCTTGGCTTTGCTCCAATCAATAAGCAATAATCAGCATCACCAAATCCAACGCTTAGGTCTGATGTTATTGTAATATTTTCAATTAAAGGGAATGCGCAGTCTTCAAGTTCAAATTTCACACCTTTAAGCGCGCCCATAGCTTGCTCAATGTCGATTAAATTCAAGTTAATCTTTTGCTCACTACCAAGCATATCCCCTGATGCAATTCTAAAGATTGTTGAGTAAGCAATATTTCCAGCAGCGCCCGTTATTGCAATAGTTTTAACCTTATCCATATTATTGTTTATGTTCCTTAGCTATGTATTCATGTGATTGCATTTCTTTAATCCTGCTCATAGTTCTCTCAAAGTCTTTAGATAGGCTCTTTATACTACATATCTTATCAATATGCTCTTGTGCTGAAATAACTACTTTCACGTTTCTGTCATAGAATTCATCTATCATATTAATAAATCTTCTAGCCATATCCAAATGTTGTTCATCAAGTATATTTATATTTGAAATGAAGATATTCTCATAAATCTTTGATAATTCTATATAATCCTTGGCTGACCTTCCATCACCACATATTATATCAAAACTAAACCATACAGTATTAGACGAGATATATCGTATTGGGACATCTCTATTATTCAATGATATAGATGTTCCTTCAAATACTGGCTTTCTAGTAAACCAGTTAAACCAATCCGGAGCTATCTCGCTAAAATATGTCTGCATTTTTATATCTACTTCATCCGTATGAGGATAATAGTACATCTTATTTGCATCCATTTTAATCAATCTATAATCTTCACCGTCCCCTAGCTTTAAAACCTTGGTATTTTTGCATATAAGATCTATTGTGGGGACAAACTTTTCTCTTTGAAGGCCATCTTTATAAAGCTCCTCAGGAGGGGAGTTTGATGTAAATATGACTATCACATTGTGTTCAAAAAGTGATTGCAGTAGCTCGCTTAGTATCATTGCATCACCTATATCATTAACTATAAATTCATCAAAACACAATACAGAGCAATCTTTAGAAACTTTTTTAGCTATATCCTTTAAAGGATTGGTTTTATTGGATATTTTATGCAAATCTTCATGTATCTGATTCATAAACCTGTGAAAATGAATTCTTTTTTTCTTCGAGATAGGTATTTGCCTATAGAAAAGATCCATTAGGAAGGTTTTTCCTCTGCCAACACCTCCCCATAAATAAAGACCTCTAACTGACTTACCAGCTTCTTTTTTATTAAATAGTGATTTTACAAGCGTTTCACCTATAGAATTAGACGTGAATGCCTTTCCAATAATACTGTCATATATTTCCTGGAAATGAGCTATTGCTGTTTCTTGCTCGCTATCAACATAAAAATCTTTTCTTGAAGTAAGCGCTTTATATTCATCAATTAACATAATATTATGCTTTATATGATTAAATCGAATCAAAGTACAGCTCTTATATATATTTATCAAGGTTTTTAATTATGGTTATAACCAGATTTGCACCGAGCCCTAGCGGGCATTTACACCTTGGAAGCGCAAGAACAGCTTTATTTAATTGGCTTTTAGCTAAAAATAATGGTGGAAAATTTCTTTTACGCATAGAGGATACTGACAAAGAAAGGTCAAAAAACCAACATATTGAGGACATAATAAACTCCTTAAGCTGGCTTGGCATTGATTATGACGACAATATTACATACCAAAGCAAGAGAACTGACAGGTATAAGGATGTTATCCAGCAGTTACTTGATAACGATAGCGCATATTACTGCGATTGTAGCTCTGAAGAGCTAGATCGAATGAGAAAAGAGCAGCAATCAAAGGGCTTAAAACCTAAGTATGATGGAAGAAATAGGAATAAAGAGCTTAAATACAAAAAAGGAAATGTTATTCGGTTTAAAACCCCGCAAGAAGGGAGCATAGAATTCTCTGACACATTAAAAGGAATTATATCAATAGATAACAAAGAGTTAGATGATTTAATTATAGCTCGTTCTGATGGGAGCCCAACCTACAACTTATGTGTTGTTGTGGATGATATGGATATGGGGATAACACATATTATAAGAGGTGACGATCACGTAAATAATACACCAAGACAAATTCACATACTTAACTCACTAGGATATAAATTACCAACATATTCGCACCTCCCATTAATTATGGGATCTGATGGAAAGAAATTATCTAAACGGCATGGTGCGGTTAGCGTATATGACTACAGAGCTGACGGCATACTACCACAAGCTTTTATTAATTATCTTTCTAGACTTGGCTGGGGAGCAGGTAACAAGGAAAAATTCTTAACCGAAGAACTTATAAGCCTATTTACAGTCGATGGGTTTAATAAATCTGCGGCTAACTTTGATATAAAAAAGCTACATTCTGTAAATAAGTATTTTATGAAAGAATTAGAAATTGACGATATATATAAAGAATTCAGGCATCTCACTAGTGATTATGATTATCTAGGAGATGAAAAAATATACCAAATTATTAATATATTAAGAGGAAGAGTTAAAACAGTAAAAGAAATTATAGACAATTGTGTTTTTTTAATTGATAGTGACTTTGATACCCCCAGTAATTTAAGAAATAAATTTTTTATAAAAGAAAATCTTCTCTTGTATGGTTTAATAAAAGATAAAATTCTGCGAATAAGTGAATGGGAACAAGAAAATATAAAGCTTATGATTGATTCTGCCCTAGATGAATTATCGATTGAAATGCCTAAATTCGCTCAACCAATAAGAGTAGGATTAACAGGGACAACTTCATCACCTTCAATTGATATTATTATCTTCTTATTAGGTAAAGATGAGTGTATAAAAAGAATTAACAATGTAATAGAATCAATTGCTTGACAATATGCGTAGCGACATACAAAATCACGTATCTTTCGATGTCCCCATCGTCTAGAGGCCTAGGACACCGGGTTTTCATCCCGGCAACAGGGGTTCGACTCCCCTTGGGGACGCCACTCATCACGAATAGGCGTTTACTTAACACCTTATATTTGATAATTTTTTTAAACATATTATAGTTAATTGTAATAATA
>JAYZIH010000063.1:0-9360 GCA_036165695.1 Pseudomonadota bacterium
CTCATAAAAGTGGTTTTAGGTTCATTAGAGCATGAAACTAAAAGAATAAGTGCTGAGATTATAAATATTTTATTTTTTGTCATTAATCAAATCCCATATTTTTTTCATTAGCCCAATGTGGATCATCTTTAGATATTTCTCCTATTGGCGTAGATAAAGCATCTGAAACTAGCTCCTCAATATTTCCTCCAACCAATGAATTTAAAAAAGCTTCTAAATTATTAATTTCTTCCTCTGTCAAATTAAGCTTTGTTATAAATGGGCTTAATAATTCATTATTAATTCCACCCTTATTATAAAATCTAATTACTTCATCTAAAGTACCGAACATACCATTATGCATGTATGGCGCTGTTAATGAAACATTTCTTAAGGTTGGCGTTCTGAATAACCATCTGTGTTTTGGGTTTTCAGTAACTCTATATAGCCCAAGATCATTAGGCAATAATTGTTGAGTAACACTTTTAATTATATCTTCATCTACATCAACATAAATACCAGGTGCTAGCTGAACTTTTTTCTTTCCGCTATTAGCACCTTCTATTAATTTTTCACCCATAGATGATAAATACCCAACTCCAGTATTATGAAACTTATTATCAAAGAAGAGCGCATATTCCTGGTTTATTGTATGACACACCGAGCATTTCGCTTTTCCAACAAATAAGTTAAAACCATTTTTAACTTTTTCAGAAACCGCACTCTCATCCTTTCCGTAATACCATCTATCAAAATTAGAATTTCCAGATAAAAGTGATCTCTCATAACTAGCAACAACTATTCCAACAGTTTCTACTGTTATCCCTTTCTTTGGAAAAATTTCTTTAAATAGTTCTTTATATCCTGGAATTAACTTAATTTTCTTTATTGTAAAACCTAATGACGGCATAGCCATCTCTGAGTGAGACAATATTGGTTGCCACATTTGGCTTTCAAGTGAAAACTCTCTTCCATCGTGAAATAAAAATTTTTGATAAGCAACATTAAGTATTGTTGGTGCATTTCTTAAATTTGACCTTCCTTCCAGGCCAACAGCTGTTTGCATTTCGTTGCTTGTGAATCCTTGCTCTGGTATATGACACATTGCACATGAAAAAGTATTATTTAAAGATAATCTTCTATCAAAGAATATTTTTTTTCCTAAGTTTATTTTTTTCCTTAATCTATCATTACTTTCTTCTATATCTATAATTGGTAAGCCTAAATGTTTAGCCTTTATGTTTTTCACTAGGTCTGTTTTAACTCCTTTTCTACTAGCATAGCTAGATGATGATGTCTCATAATTTTTATTTTCGTACCCAGTTTTATTGTCCCCAGGCCCTAAAATGGATTTATCTTTTTCTGTTGAAAAAGCTTGGCTTGTTATTATAAAGCCTATAGTTAAATAAATTAGATATTTACTATTACTTATCATGCTACTTCCCTTTAATAAGAAGTGTTTTGATATCATTTATAAGCAAATCTGGATGAAGAAAAGAAACACTATATATATTTCTTATAACTTTATTTTTATCAATCAGAAAAACTCTTAGTATATGAGCGTCAACACCTTGATATTCTCCGCTTTCACTATATTTCCTAATTACTGGTTGCTGATATTTTTTCATTATTGGATTTAGTTCCCTATATGACTTAGTTGTTAAAAATCTCCAATCTATGTTCTCAGACAATAAATCTTTTCCATATAATTTCATTACTTCTGGAGTATCAAATAATGGGTCAAAGCTTAGACTAATCAATCTAATCTTTCCTAATAAATCTTTATTATTAGCTAGTCTCTCTTTGATCTTATAAAAGACTGCTGTAGCTAAAGGACATCCATTTATGTCAGTACATGTGCTATATATAAAACTAAGAAGAGTTATTTTATCGTCCATAACACTATGTAACGATGCGTTATCACCATTTTCTATCAAAATATTGCCATCTGCCGCGTTATCAACATTATACAAATCATAGGTTCCAGGCTCTGGTAATTTATATCCAATATTATCGCTCCAACCCGGAGCTAACACTTCAGCTTCCTTTGGACTATATTCAGGTGAAGCAAAAACAATATTATTGCTTAAGAAAATAAATATTATAAAAAATCTTATATCCATAAAAAAAGGCCAACATGTCCGTCAGCCTTTATTTTATATGATATTTTTTGTTTTAACTACTTACTTTACAGCTAATCTTTTTGTATCAGGATTCTTTCCATACAAAGAATATGCACCAAATCTCATTTGATGTGCTCTTCCTAGTTTTTCTTTGTAGAAATCAACGGTAAATTTATGAGTTAATTTGCTACCATCCCAATCATAAGCTTTTAACCATTGCTCATCAGCTTCACCTGTCTTATCCCAATTACCAAGCAGGGAAGTTGTAAAGTACGCTCTTGATCCATCCCAACTTTGAGATATCATATTTATTTGCGAACCTATCTGCTCCTCAAAAACCTGAACTGGTTTGTGTGGATCTGAAATATCAAATAACCTTGCTTTTCCATCCATAAAGGTATCTACCCACAGACCTTTGTCATCAGAAGTAATTGATATATCAACAGGTAGTGGTACTTTTGAAGCATCACCTATATCAGCAACTGCCTCAGCTTGCCATTCTCCATTATCATCTTCGTATATCAACCATATTTTTGATGTCAAAGCAGTTGTTGTAAAGCAATAATTATTATTTGCTCCCCAAGCACATCTAATTTCTAAAGGTGCTCCTGGCACATCAAATACTTTCTTTGGTTTTCTTGTATGTAGATCCCAAAGAACCATTGTGTTTCCAAATCTTTTCATTGCTTCAGCATCTTGTAACATTTGACCAAAATCCATCATGTAGTTTGACCAACCTGTAAAAGATGATGTAAGCATTATATTACGTCTTGGTTGGACCCTTAAATCATATCCATATCCATCAGCAATTTTCCCTGTTTTCTTTGCACCTCTTAAATCATCATCTGTTGGCATCCAATGCGATGCAATGTATTCACCATTATTATTATATTCAGCTAAACCTGTGCGTCCTCCGTGGTCACCATTGTTTGATAGTGCAGTAATCATCATTCTTCCTGGTAAACCATAAAAAGTGTGAGGACCTACTAGACCTCCAGTTTTTTCAACAAAGTCAGTTATCACTTTATGTAATTTTGGTTTTCTTGGGTTGCTATGAACATCAAAAATAAATATCTTATTACTATCCAAGCCACCAGCCCACAAATAATGCCTATCATCACTGAAACCAGAATGATGTGCTTCATTTCTTCCACCTACTGAAAGCACGCTAACAACTTTTCCGTATGTTCTAGAGCTAGGATTAACGTCAATTGTAACAAGCTTATCTTGTTCATCTCCTAGACCTTCAACGCCAAGTGTCCACACGTAAACATAGTCTTCTTGGCCTACAATTTTTGCCATATATGGAGACATACATGTCTCATCTGCATATGTTAGTGAACTCACTAACAAAAATGCCGCGCTTAAAAACGACATAATTATTCCTTTGATCTTAATCATTTTTATTTCCTCACAAATTTATTTTTGATAATATATTATGACCTATTAGAAAAAGAGGTTCAAGAGCAATATAATCAAGGATTTATGGTGTTCAATATGAAAATATCTAACATAATTTCCATTACTATACTACCGTTAGTTATTGTTTTATATACAAAAAATGTTTTCTCTTCTGAGATTGGAGGTATATTTGCCCTAGAGAATTATGATGGGCAGATCTATGATTTAGCTAAATCAAATAACAAAAAATTAATTTTTTTTGGCTTCACAAATTGTCCAGATATATGTCCAACTGCACTTACTGAGATGTCTACACTACTAAATCAACTAGGGGGTATGGCTACAGGTATAGATGTAATTTTTATAACTGTAGATCCAAAGAGGGACACAATCAAACAACTCAAAGACTACATTACTTTCTTTGATGAGAGGATATACGGTCTAACCGGATCAATGGAAGAAATTGATAAAATTACAAATCAATATCATATTTACTATAGCTATACAGATAAGAAAAGCGAAAATGAATATACCGTTAATCACACAGCAAATCTTTATTTGCTAGATAAAGGGAATAGTATAGTTAAAATATTCCCGCCAGGAACACCCTTTAACGAGTTATCTAATAGTGTTCATAATTTTTTAAAAAAATAACTATTAAATTAAAACCTATTAATCATATTTTATATATGTAAATTTCGGATCTTCATTTGGAGTTCCTTCCAATTCTGAAGTATCATCTAAACCAGGTTGCCAAGAAACAACTTCTTCAATCTTCTTTGCTAACTGTATATCTTTAAGCGTAATACCTTTGTATCCATGCGTCATTAATTTAACAACTACAAAAGCGTAAGATGCTTCAATATCAGGGTGGTGCCATGCAGACTCAGACAGATGTCCTACTGTATTTATAACCATTAAAGTAGACTTCCAACCTCCAGTTTTATATTTTCTTACAATCCATTTTCCAGAAATTTTCCATTTTGGTAATTCATTATCTAAATAATTTTGAACTTCTTCTTCAGATAAAACAGCTTTTTCCCTTTTTTCTTTATAAGACATAATACCTAAACCTATATAATGTTCTCTAATTAAATATACTACTTAGAGTTTTTAATTGCAAAAGCTATGTCAATAGCTTGTTTATTCTGCCAAACGTCGTGAACTCTAAATATATTAATGCCCGCTAATACACCGAGAGCAGAAGTTGCGCAAGTACCACTTATTCTATTGCTTGGTTCTGACACATCTGATACATCTAAAAAAATTTTTTTTCTACTTGCTCCCAATAAAGTTATATAATCAAGTTTAGATAATTCCTTAAGATTTTTTAATATTTCTAAATTGTGTTCTGCTAATTTTCCAAACCCTATTCCCGGGTCAATAATTATCTTTTCTTTGCTTATTGACATGTTAATAGCTTTTTTTGCCTGCCTATCTAAAAATTCAATTATTTCTTTAACGACATCATTGTATTTAGGGTTGTCTTGCATATCTTCAGGAGTGCCCTGCATATGCATAATACAGTAAAAAGTATTATTTTCAGCAGCTACATTCATAATTTTTGGATCGTATGTTCCCCCACTAACATCGTTAATCATGTTAGCTCCGCAGTCTATTGATGCGATAGCTACTTCTGACAACATTGTGTCGACACTTATAATTATTTCGGATGGTAGCTCTTTACGTATTTGAGATATAACATCAAGTATTCTTCTTTTTTGTTCTATTGCAGAAACTCTTTTTGAACCTGGTCTTGTAGACTCACCCCCAACATCAATAATATTAGCACCTTGTTCAACCATTATTATTGCTCTTTTTATTGCATCATTAGAGGATGGGTATGCCCCTCCATCAGAAAAGCTATCAGGGGTAACGTTAAGTATTCCCATGATTAGTGGTTTTGATAAATCTAAATCTGTCATTTGCTTATGTGGTTAAAAATATATATCTCTTTACCTACGTCAATAGACATCAGGTCTTTAGCAAAGATAACTTCTCCGTCATAATCTTCCTTAATTCTATTTAAAATATTTTCTTCTGTCTCGAAGAAAATTAACGCATGTGTTAATACAGTTAATTTTGGTCTAGTTTTATTTAATATATTAACTAACTCAGATATTGTTGTGTGGGAATCCATTATTTTTTTCAATCTTGGATTCTTTTTTTGCAGTAAGTCTGATGCATGGGCAATTTCATGTATAAGTAGGTCTGCTCCTTTACTCATCTCTACTAATTTTTCAGAGTAACTAGTATCTCCAGAATACACAATTTTCTTGTTATTTATACTAATCTTATAGCCATATGACTCTTCTATATGACCATGATTAACCAAGAAAGGCTCTATATTAATCTTAGAATCTAAGCTTAGTTTTCTATTCAAGGAACATTCCATATTTTCACTTAAAATCTTACCTAATTTTTCACGATAAGTTTGATCATCAATATATAATGCAATAATGCCTTTACAGTGTTTCTTTATACCTTTTGGGCCATATATATTAATTTTATTATCGTTCTGCCATAATCTAGATGTTAATAAAAGATCAGGCAACCCGATAATATGATCAAAGTGAAAATGAGAAATAAATATATTTTTTATATCTGAATAATTAGTATTTATTTGATGAAGTCTTACATTTGTAGCCCTCCCAACATCAAGCAAGAATTTATCATTTTTATAATTTACCAATACTGATGGGCCAAGTTTCTCAATATTTGGTCTAGGAGTACCTGTTCCTAGAAATGTTACATTAATAATATCTCCAGAAGCTATTATACTTTCAGAAGAAATAAGTAAAATTAATAAGGAAAAAATTTTCTTAATCTGCATCATTTATAGTTAATAAAGCCATAAAAGCTTCTTGTGGTAGTTCAACCTTTCCAATCTGTTTCATCCTTTTCTTTCCTAGTTTTTGTTTTTTTAATAATTTCATTTTTCTAGTAACATCGCCTCCATAAAGCTTTTCTGTAACATCTTTTCTAAATGCTTTTGTTGTTGCTCTTGATATAATCTTTGAGCCTATTGCTGCTTGTATAGCAATATCAAAATTTTGTCTAGGTATAATTTCTTTAATATTATTCACTAATTTTCTTCCTATTGATTGCGACCTTGATTCATGAACTATTAATGATAATGCGTCAACTTTATCACCATTTATTAAGATATCTAATTTTTGCAAGTCCGCCTTTTCAAATGAATCTACATAATAATCAAACGATGCATATCCTTTTGTACAAGACTTTAATTTATCAAAAAAATCAAGGACTATCTCATTTAATGGCAAATAGTATTCAATTTGTACTTGGTTACCAATGTATGAAATCTTTTTCTGTCTTCCTCTTTTTTGTTCGCATAATGTTATTACATTCCCCACATAATCTTTAGGAAGAAACATTGATGCGCTTATAATTGGCTCATGAATTTCATTTATTTCTCCTGCATTTGGCAACATGCTTGGGTTATCAACTTCTATTTCACCCTTATCTTTTAAATAAACTTTATATATAACTGTTGGTGTTGTAGAAATTAAACTTAGATTATATTCTCTTTCAAGTCTTTCTTGTATAATCTCCATGTGTAGCATACCTAAGAATCCACATCTAAATCCATGCCCTAAAGCTTTAGATGTTTCATTCTCATAACTAAAAGAAGAATCATTAAGTTTAAGTTTTTGTAGTGCATCTTTAAAATCTTTGTAATCATCAGCTTGTATTGGAAATAATCCAGCAAAAACTTTGGGTTTAATTTCTTCAAATCCTGGCAATGGCTTTGCACTTAAATTATCATCACCAACGATTGTATCACCAACTTTTGCTTCTGATATTTCTTTTATTCCAGCTACCACGTATCCAACCTCACCAGCTGATATCTCTTTTGTTTTATTTTTTTTAGGAGAGTAAAAACCGACCTCATCTACTTCATATATATTATCTGTTGATAATAATTTAATTTTATCTTTTACTGATATTTTCCCACTTATTACTCTTACTAATGATACTATTCCCAAGTAATTATCAAACCATGAATCTATTATTAGCGCTTTTAATCTCTCGTCTTCTATAACCTTTGGTGGAGGTATCTCTTCAACGATAGATTCTAAAAGCTCATTTACCCCTTCTCCAGTTTTTGCACTAACTTTTTTAGAATTCTTAGTATCAATACCAATTATTTCATTAATTTGTTTTTCTACTGATTCTGGGTTCGAAGATGGAAGGTCAATTTTATTAATAACTGTCAGAATATCTAGATCTTGCTCTAAAGCTTTATAGCAATTAGCAACGCTCTGTGCTTCAACACCTTGCGATGAATCTACAACTAAAAGCGCTCCTTCACATGCAGATAAAGATCGTGAAACTTCATAGGAAAAATCTACATGTCCTGGTGTGTCTATAATATTGAGCTGATATGTTTTTCCATCTTTAGATTTAAAATGTAATCTTACGCTTTGTGCTTTTATTGTTATACCCCTCTCTTTCTCTAAGTCCATAGTATCTAATATTTGATTAGTCATTTCTCTTTCTTCAAGGCCACCACATGCCTGAATAAATCTATCCGCTAATGTTGATTTTCCATGGTCGATGTGAGCAATGATTGAAAAATTTCTCACTAAGGTATTGTCGTTATTGTTCATTTATCAATTATTCTATCTTAATTGCTAGATACACACTTTGTAGTTCTGAGTTTGGCGAGGGTCTTTTTACGTATAGAGAGGCAAAATTTCCTTTATTTAGCCTTTTTACTACACTTTTAAATGTCTTAATATTTTTTATATTAACACCAGCAACTTGAACCACAATATCTCCTTTTAATATTGAGGCTCCTAAAGCAGGGTTTGATTTTACATTACTTACATATACTCCTTTATAATCTAATTTTTTAAATATATTACAGTCAACTTTTAGTTTTTTACACGTACTAGTCTTTAAGTTATTAATTGTCATACCAATAATATCTGTACCCTGAACCGACTCTTCCTTTTTAGCAATAATTTCTGGGGCTTTGCTTGGTAGCTCACCGACCTTAAACTTAATTAATTTTTTCTTGCCATCTCTTAAAATTATTATTGGAACATTTTCTCCTGGTCTAGATCTACCTACCACTGGCGGTAGCTCAGATGATGTATTTATGTCATTTCCATCAAACTTTAAAATAATATCTCCAATTTTTAAGTCTGAGTTAGATGCTGGTCCATCAGATATTATTTTAGAAATTAAAGCACCCTTAGGCTTATCCATGCCAAAAGATTTAGCAAGATTACTAGTTACTTCTTGAATATATACGCCAATCCATCCTCTGGTAACTTTACCATTCGTTTTTAGTTGTGTTATAACATTTACAGCTACGTCGATTGGGATTGCAAATGATAATCCCATAAATCCTCCAGACCTGCTAAATATTTGAGCATTTATTCCAACAACTTTCCCATCAAGATCAAATAAAGGGCCTCCAGAATTTCCAGGGTTTATTGCTACATCAGTTTGAATAAAAGGAACATAGTTATCATTAGGCAAACTTCTTCCTTTAGCACTAACTATACCTGCGGTAACTGTGCTTTCAAAACCAAATGGCGAACCTATCGCTAAAACCCATTGTCCGACCTTAAGTTTTTCAGAACTTCCTAATTTAACTGCTCTTAAATTGTCAGCTTCTATTTTTAATAAAGCAATATCGCTAGACGGATCAGTTCCAACTATTTTTGCTTCTAACTCTCTTTTATCATTTAGCTTAACAATTATTTGGTCTGAGTCTTTTATTACATGGTAGTTTGTTACTACATACCCATCTGACGAATAAATAAATCCTGATCCAAGTGATTGCATACTTCTAGGTGGTGCTTTATCAGGTATATCAAAG
>JAYZIH010000064.1:0-2790 GCA_036165695.1 Pseudomonadota bacterium
TTAACGGGTAAGTCTCTATAGCTTTTTAAACCTTGATTAAAAACTTGTATATGTCCAGGACAGCTCATCGGCTTAATTGCATAGTCTTTTTTATCTGAATTAGTTGTAAAAATCATATCTCCAAATTTTTCCCAATGCCCTGAAAGCTCCCAAAGTTTTCTTGATATGATTTGTGGAGTATTTATTTCATGGTACTTGTTATCTTTATTAACTTTTCTAATATAATCTTGTAAGGATGTATAAATAGACCATCCCTTGTGATGCCAAAAAACCATTCCAGGTGCTTCATCCTGAAAATGAAATAAATCTAATTTTTTTCCTAGCTTTCTATGATCTCTTTTTTCTGCTTCTTCAATTTTAGTAGTATAGTTATCTAATTCTTCTTTTGTATTCCAAGCAGTTCCATAAATTCGTTGTAGCATTTTATTTTTTGAATCCCCTCTCCAATAAGCTCCAGAAACTTTTGTTAGTTTAAAATGCCTTAAATGTTTTGTATTTGGAACGTGTGGCCCTCTACACATATCTATATATTCTTCGTGATAGTAGAGTGCGATAGTTTCACCTTTTGGAATACTTTTTACTATTTCTTCTTTGTATGGCTCGTTTCTTTCTTTAAAAACTTCTTGAGCTTCTTTAGCAGTAACTACTTTTCTTATCACATCGTAGTTAGTTTTAATGAGCTCTCTAATTTTGTTCTCAATTGCTACTAAATTGTCCTCGCTTATAGATTCTTCTAAGTCAATATCATAATAAAAACCATCTTTTATAACTGGACCAATTGCCATCTTTGCTTCTGGGTAAATTTGCTTTATTGCATGGCCAATTAAGTGAGCAAATGAATGTCTAACTACTTCAATGCCTAGCTCATCTGTACTTTTTACTATTTCGACACGACAGTCTTTATCAATCTCTACACATAAATCTTTAGGCTCATCGTTAATCATTCCTGCAACAGCATTTTTGGCTAAAGAATTGCTAATATCCTGAGCTACATTTAATAGTGTAGACCCTGAAGCTATCTCTTTTTCTGTACCATCTGGTAGCGTAACTTTTGGCATTTTTCCTCTCGTATTTTTTTGGTAGGCGCGATTGGAATTGAACCAACGACCTCTACCATGTCAAGGTAGCACTCTAACCAACTGAGCTACGCGCCTATGAATAAACGGTGTAATATACACTATATATTCACTTCATACATAAGAACATTTATTCTATAATTAGAAAAAACAATGAGTACCTGATATATGAAAAAAAAGTACAAATTTATTTCCTTTATAGTACTACTCTGCCTATTAGCTAGTCCTGTTATAGCTGAAAATAAAATAAGCAAAGACCCTGTATATCACGTCGTTCTTGTCTGGCTAAAAACCTATAGAAATCAAGAAAGGATAAATAAAATAATAGGAGCAACTAAAGAACTAAAGAATATTCCAGGTGTTCTTGAAATTAATGCTGGAAAAGTATTAAGAAGCTCAAGGGTAATAGTTGATGACACATTTGATGTTGGCATAATAATGAAATTTGCTTCTGCAGAGGATTTAGAAAATTATCTAATTCATCCATTGCATGTAAAAATTGCTAATGAAGTAATTAAACCATTAGCAAATAGAATTGTAGTTTACGATACTATAATTAAATAAACTATTATTATGGCAAGAAAAAGATCTCTATATAAACCAAACAGTAATGAACCTCATAAATTATCCTGGTCAAGAATTAATAACTTTCACAACTGCCCAAGATGCTTCTATCTTGAAGAAACTAAAGGGATAAAAGCACCAAGTGGTCCTCAGTTCTTACTAAATAGCGCAGTTGATAATTTATATAAAAATGAATTTGACTATTATAGAAAAAAAGAGGAACCCCATCCTTTAATGATAAAAAATAATGTTAGCGCTATTCCATATGCCCATCAAGATCTTGATATATGGAGAGATCCATTTAAAGGAATTAGTTGGCACCATGAAGAAAGTAATTTTATTTTTCACGGCGGAGTGGATGAAATTTGGATAAACGAAAGTAAAGAGCTACATATTGTTGACTATAAAAGTACTTCAAAAAAAGATTTTAATCCAAACTTCAATTCAGGATACACAGCGTCTTATAAAAAACAGCTAGAGTTTTACCAATGGTTATTTGAAAAAAATGGACATAAAATGTCTAAAGTTGGATTTATAGTTTATGCTAATGGAAAAAAAGATGAAGATATGTTTGATGGAAAATTACATTTTGACGAATATGTTTTCCCAATTCAACTAGATACAGCCTGGATAGAGATTAGTATAAAAAATATTTTGAACTGTTTAAATAATACTTCACTTCCTAAAAAAGGAGAAGGCTGGAATGGTGCAGGATGTGAGCAATGTAATTATAAAGAAAAATTAGCTGACTTAATGAGACAACAAAGAAGTAATCAGGAAAAAATAGAGGCGTAGTAATCCCACCATCTAACCGTTAACGTTATTAATAAGGCTATTTCAATAAAAATAACCTTACTCAAATGTCCTTTAATAGTATCGTCACCACAATCACTTCTTTTAACGAAGAGCATTAACAAATCAAGCAAAATAACAAAGAAAATAATTGGGAGCGTAGCTGGCAAAATTAGCCCTGAAATAACATTATCTTCAATTAAATCATACGTAGTAAATGCATTTTGAGCAAAAACTATATATATAACTGAGGCTAATATTAAGGCAAGTCTTAGTGGAGGTATTTCATTTAAATGCATATTTTAGAAACCACCTAATAAAAAATTAATATTTTATATTTTTATACTATCATATAATA
>JAYZIH010000065.1:0-4794 GCA_036165695.1 Pseudomonadota bacterium
ATTATAAAATATTATAATGAAAATCAGGCAGCAATTGATAATGTTAAAGCGATAATTCTTGAAAAACAGGCTGTTGATTGGGTTATAAACAGTGCATCAGTTTCTTCTAAAGATTATTCGTTTGAAGAGTTGATTCAACTAATATAAAATTATTTATAAATAAATTATGGTGTAAGAGTGACTGAAAAAAGTATATATAAAAATCATATAAGCAATTTAAACCTAGTCCCTATGGTAGTTGAACAAACTTCTAGGGGAGAGAGAGCCTATGATATTTATTCTCGATTATTAAAGGAAAGAGTTATATTTGTTGTTGGTGCAATTGAAGATTATATGGCTAATGTAGTTATAGCACAGATGCTATTTTTAGAATCGGAAGATCCATCAAAAGATATATCTTTATATATAAATACCCCAGGTGGCTCGGTTACAGCAGGACTAGCGATATACGATACAATGCAATTTTGCAAACCTGATATAAGTACGTTATGTATTGGGCAAGCAGCGAGCATGGGAGCGTTATTATTGTCTGGAGGTAGCAAAAAGAAAAGGTTCGCCCTTAGTAACTCTAGAATCATGATACATCAACCTCTTGGAGGTTTTCAGGGACAAGCCTCTGATATACATATTCATGCTCAAGAAATTTTAAAAGTAAGAAGTAATTTAAATGAAATTCTCTCAAAGCATACGGGAAATAATATAGAAAAAATCTCTGAAGACACTGAAAGAGACAATTTTATGAATGCAAATGAAGCAAAGAAATATGGTATAATTGATGATGTACTAACTAAAAGACTTGATATACAAAAAAAATAATTTAGTTTAGGAAATTTTTATGACAGATGACTCAAGCAAAGGATCCGAAAAAGACAAATTATTGTATTGTTCTTTTTGTGGGAAAAGTCAGCATGAGGTTCGTAAACTAATAGCTGGTCCATCAGTTTTTATCTGCGACGAATGTGTAGAATTATGTAATGATATTATTCGTGAAGAATTACACGATACAGATACTGAGTCAAAAAAAGATTTACCAAAACCAGAAGAAATTAACTTCATACTTGATGAATATGTTATAGGGCAAGAGAGAGCAAAAAAAATATTATCTGTAGCTGTATATAACCATTATAAAAGATTAGAGTCACAATATATGAAGGATGATGGAGTAGAATTATCTAAAAGCAATATTCTTCTTGTAGGGCCAACTGGATGTGGTAAAACTTTATTAGCTGAAACTTTAGCAAGACTTTTAAATGTTCCTTTCACAATAGCGGATGCCACAACTTTAACTGAAGCTGGCTATGTCGGTGAGGATGTCGAAAATATAATCCAAAAACTTTTGCAAAAATGCGATTACGATGTTGAAAAAGCACAAAATGGAATTGTTTATATTGATGAAATAGATAAAATTTCTAGAAAAGCAGATAATCCCTCAATAACAAGAGATGTTTCTGGCGAGGGAGTTCAACAGGCATTATTAAAATTAATAGAAGGAACAATAGCTGCTGTACCCCCACAAGGTGGTAGAAAACATCCGCAACAAGAGTTTTTACAGGTTGATACAAGTAATATTTTATTTATTTGTGGAGGAGCTTTTGCTGGGCTAGATGGTGTTATAAGAAATAGAACTGAAAAGGGAGGCATAGGTTTCTCTGCTCAGGTTAAATCTAAAGATTCAGGAGAATCATTAAAAATCTTACATGAAGTAGAACCGCAAGACCTAATTAGTTACGGCCTTATACCTGAATTTGTTGGAAGATTACCAATGGTAGCAACCTTAGATGAGCTTGATGAAGATGCCCTTGTACAAATTTTACTGAAGCCTAAAAATGCTATAACAAAACAATATAAAAAATTATTTAAAATGGAGAATGTTGATCTTGAAATAAGAGATGATGCATTATCTGCAGTTGCAAAAAAAGCTAAGAAAAGAAAAACTGGCGCAAGAGGATTAAGAACTATCTTAGAAAATATTTTACTAGACACTATGTATGAACTTCCTTCATATAATGATGTTACTAAAATTGTTGTAGATGGAAAAGTCATAGATGGTGAATCTCCTCCGTATTTAATGTATAGCAAGACTGGTAAAAACAAAAAAGCATAGTAATTTTTATATACAAATCATTAAAAATAAAACTTATCCACAGGCTTTATTAAAAAGTAGCTTGTATTATTTGATTTAACCCACATAATTATAGTATATAATTAATGGATATATTCTATGAAGAAAAAGGACGAACAAGATACTTTAATAGTTCCCGTACTACCACTGAGAGACGTAATTGTCTTCCCGAATATGGTAATACCATTATTTGTTGGGAGAGAAAAATCTATTAAAGCTCTAGAAGCTGCAATGGATTCAAATAAGCAAATATTACTTGTAGCACAAAAAAATGCTGAGCAAGATGATCCAGGCTTTGAAGAAATGCATAAAGCTGGAACTCTTTCTACAATTCTTCAGTTACTTAAACTACCAGACGGAACGATAAAAGTATTAGTAGAAGGTTCATACAGAGCAAATATCGTTGAAGAAATTATTGATGGCGATTATTTTGAAGCGAGTGTTAGTTTATTTCCAGAAGATAATGATGACGATAGAGAAATTGAAATTTTATCAAGATCCATTATTGAGTTATTTGATCAATATATAAAACTAAATAAAAAAATTGCTCCAGAAGTAATGACTTCTTTATCTGGGATTGATGAGCCATCAAGACTTGTCGATACTGTTGCTGCTCATATGACTTTAAAGTTAGAAGAAAAACAAATAATTCTTGAAATACCAGAAACCAAAAAAAGATTAGAACACGTGATTCAATTAATTGAAAGTGAGTTAGATCTCTTAAATGTTGAAAAGAAAATAAGAGGCAGAGTTAAAAATCAAATGGAAAAAAGTCAAAGAGAATATTATCTAAATGAACAAATGAAAGCTATTCAAAAAGAGCTCGGAGAACTAGAGGATTTCCCAAATGAATTTGAAGAACTGGAAAAGAAAATTGATAAAAGTGGAATGCCTAAAGATGTTAAGGAAAGGGCATCAAGTGATTTAAATAAATTAAAAATGATGTCTCCAATGTCTGCAGAAGCAAAAGTCTTACGTAATTATATTGACGTTTTAACTAATGTTCCTTGGAAGAAAAAATCTAAAGTAACTAAAGACTTAAATGCAGCAGAAAAGATTCTTGAAGAAGATCATTATGGTCTAGATAAGGTTAAAGAGAGAATTCTTGAATATCTTGCGGTTCAACAAAGAGTTAACAAGCTTAAAGGGCCAATTCTATGTCTTGTAGGACCACCTGGAGTTGGAAAGACTAGTTTAGGAAAGTCTATTGCAAGAGCTACAGGGAGAAAATTTACAAGAATGTCGTTAGGAGGCGTACGTGATGAGGCTGAGATTAGGGGCCACCGTAGGACATATATTGGATCATTACCAGGGAAAATAATACAAAATTTATCTAAGGTTGGAGTTAGAAATCCGCTTTTTTTACTTGATGAGATTGATAAGATGGCAATGGATTTTCGTGGAGACCCAGCATCAGCGCTATTAGAAGTCTTAGATGCAGAGCAGAACGATACCTTTTCTGATCATTATTTAGAAGTAGATTTTGACCTATCAGATGTAATGTTTGTTGCTACAGCTAATACAATGAACATCCCAAGCCCATTACTAGATAGAATGGAGGTTATCCGCATTCCTGGATATACAGAAGATGAAAAAATTAATATTTCAAAAAACTATTTAACGCCAAAACAGATTAAACATAACGGTTTAAATGATAAAGAAATTAAACTTGATGAGAATATATATAAGAATATCATACGTTTCTTTACAAGGGAGGCTGGAGTAAGAAATTTAGAAAGAGAAATTTCAAAAATCTTTAGAAAGGCAGTAAAAAGACTTCTCTTAGAAAAAGGAAAAAGAAAAATAACTGTTACCCCTAAAAATTTAGAAAGTTTCTTGGGTGTTAGAAAATACAAACATGGTGAAAAAGAGAAAAATAATACTATAGGTTTGGTAAATGGCTTAGCATGGACAGAAGTTGGCGGTGAATTACTAACAGTTGAATCTGCTATTGTACCTGGAAAAGGAAAATATATTCTCACTGGCCAGCTCGGTGATGTAATGCAAGAATCAATTAGAGCAGCAATGACTGTTGTAAGAGATAGAGTTAATAACTTAGGTATAGATTTAGATTTTTATGAAACTAAAGATATACATGTTCATTTACCAGAAGGTGCTACACCTAAAGATGGGCCAAGTGCAGGTGTTACTATTACTACTTCTTTGGTTTCGGCCTTAACAAAGAATCCAGTAAAGTCAGATATTGCTATGACTGGGGAGATTACGCTCCACGGGCAAGTTTTACCAATAGGTGGTTTAAAAGAAAAATTACTTGCTGCACTGAGAGGTGGGATAAAAACTGTTATAATCCCTAAAGAAAATGAAAAAGATCTCGTTGAAATACCTGACAATATAAAATCTAATCTTCAAATAAAGTCAGTGCAATGGATTGACGAGGTATTAAGCATAGCTCTAGAAAAACAACCAGCAATCGTTAAAGGACCTAAACAATCTACATCTTCTAGAAAATCTCAAGAAAAAGACACATTAAGACATTAATCCATTATCCTAATAAATTCATATACTTGAGTGTGTATATAAGATTATATTAATATAATTATATAAATTATGTGTTTTATTATGTTGACACTTCATTTGCCGTTTTGCTATAAAGAACAAGGTATATAGTTAACTATATCCTTAATTAACCATAATTTTTCAAAAAAACAAGT
>JAYZIH010000066.1:0-4972 GCA_036165695.1 Pseudomonadota bacterium
TTGTTATTTCCTGATTCTTAATTTTTTCTTTTAACATTTCTCTTTTAGCCATGTATTTCATAACTAATTTTTCTCTTCTCTTCTCTCTCTCTAATAATGATTTTCTAGCCATGTTTGTTCCTACTTCCTAAATGGAAAATTAAATTCTTCTAGTAAAAGTTTTGCGTTATCGTCATTCTTTGCAGATGTTATTATTGATATATCTAATCCACGAATATTATCTATTTTGTCATAGTCTATCTCTGGAAAAATTATTTGCTCTTTGACCCCAATTGTATAATTACCTTTTCCATCAAATGCTTTTGGGCTTAAACCTCTAAAATCTCTTATTCTGGGTATAGCAATTGTTATTAATCTATCTAAGAATTCATACATTCTTGTTTTTCTAAGTGTTGCTTTGCAGCCTATTGGCATTCCTTCTCTTAAGTTAAAATTAGCAATAGATTTCTTTGCTTTAGTTACTATAGGCTTCTGCCCAGCTATCTTTTGCATATCATCTAATGCCTGTTCAATTATTTTTTTATCTTTCACAGCCTTTCCAAGACCCATATTAATTGTAATTTTCTTGATATATGGAACTTCCATTTTAGACTTGCAACTCATCTTTTTAAAAAGAGAATCACTTATTTGGTCTTTATATAAGTTTTCTAGTCTACTATCACTCATAAATCTATTTGCTCTCCAGTTGATCTATATATTCGAACTTTCTTCTTATTTTTAAGCGTTAAAACTCCAACCCTGTCAGGTTTTTTTGTATTTTTGTTGTATATCATTATATTAGAAGAGTTAATTGGCATCTCTTTTTCAGATATACCACCTGTCTCATTAATATTAGGATTTGGTTTAACATGTTTTTTTGCTAAATTTATCCCATCAACTAGCACACTATCCTTATTAATAATTTTAGAGATTGTACCTGTCTTCCCTTTATCCTTACCGGCAACTACATATACTTGATCCCCTTTTTTTAATCTATACATATTGCTTCTCCTTTTAAAGGACCTCTGGTGCTAATGAAATTATCTTCATAAATTTTTCAGACCTTAATTCTCTTGTTACTGGGCCAAAAATTCTTGTCCCAATAGGTTGAAACTGATTATTTAGTAATACAGCTGCATTCCCATCAAACTTAATTAACGATCCGTCTGCGCGCCTTACACCTTTTGCAGTTCTAACAACCACAGCGTTGCAAACCTGTCCTTTTTTAACTTTTCCTCGTGGTATTGCAGTCTGCACGCTAACTTTAATTACATCACCAATGTTTGCATATCTTCTTTTTGAACCACCTAAAACCTTTATACAAAGGACTCTTTTTGCTCCACTGTTATCTGCTGCATCTAAAATTGATTGAGCCTGTATCATTTAATTCCCCTTATTAGAAACTACTTCTACTAACTTCCATGATTTATCCTTTGATATTGGCCTACATTCAGTGATTGTTACTTGATCCCCAATTTTACAAACATTATCCTTATCATGAATTTTTAATTTAGTACTTTTCTTTATATACTTCCCATATAATGGGTGCTTAACTTTTCTCTCAAACAATACAACCGCAGTCTTATCCATCTTATTGCTAACGACTGTTGTTGTAAGTAGTCTTATTTTCTTTTTTTCATCATTCATTTTCGTTACTCTTTTCTCTTATCAATGTCTTCAATCTAGCAACATCTTTTCTGCTATTTCTCAACTGTCTATGTCCAGGTAGTTGTCCTGTTGTTACCTGCATTTTAAGTTGAAAATATTCCTTGCTAGTTTCTTCAAGCACTTTTTTAATATCTTTTACACTTTTTTTTCTAATATCTTTAATTTTCATATTTTTACATTAAATTCCTAGAAACAAATTCTGTGTTTACTGGAAGTTTTGCTGCTGCTAATTTAAACGCCTCTCTAGCAAGTTCTTCAGAAACACCTTCCATTTCATATAAAATTTTTCCTGGTTGAATTTTTGCTACCCAATATTCTACATTTCCTTTGCCCTTACCTTGTCTTACCTCAAGTGGTTTCTTTTTTATAGGTACATCAGGGAATATTCTAATCCATACTTTTCCACCTCTTTTTATATGTATAGTTAGAGCTCTTCTAGCTGACTCAATTTGTCTTGCTGTGATTCTCCCCCTAGATACAGCTTTTAATCCGTATTCACCAAAACTTACTTTTGATCCTCTAAGAGCTAATCCTCTATTCTTGCCTTTTTGCATTTTTCTATGTTTTGTTTTTTTTGGTTGTAACATACCTACCTCTAACTATTCTCTTTTGCTTCATCATCTTCACTTTCTCCAGTAAAGATCCAAGTTTTAATTCCAATAATACCGTATGTTGTCTTAGCTTCAGAGAAACCATAATCAATGTTTGCCTTAATTGTATGCAACGGCACTCTTCCTTCACGATACCATTCAGATCTAGCAATCTCTGCCCCATTTAATCTGCCTGCTATATTAACCTTTACTCCTAAAGCTCCTAGTCTCATAGAATTTTGCACAGCTCTTTTCATCGCTCTCCTATACATAACCCTTCTCTCAAGCTGAGATGCTATTCCTTCAGACACTAATTGGGCATTAATTTCAGGTTTCCTAATCTCTTCGATATTAATCTTTACATTATTAATATTAAGATTCATGATTTTTGCAACCTTCTTCCTTAAAATTTCTACGTCTTCTCCTTTTTTCCCAATAACGATTCCCGGTCTAGCAGTATGAATTGTAATCTCTGCAGCTTTCGTAGGTCTCTCTATTGTAATCCTGCTAACTGATGCTTCAGAAAGAGCTTTTTTTAAAAAATCTTTTACTTTTATATCCTCTTGTAAAAAAATAGCGTACTCTTTTTTTTCTGCATACCACTTAGAGCTCCAGTCTGTTACAACTCCTAATCTAAAACCTATTGGATGTACTTTTTGTCCCATAATCTTATTCGTCCGATAATTCTATAGTAATGTGGCTAGTTCTTTTAAGTATCCTATTAGCCGCCCCTCTAGCTCTAGTTTTAAATCTCTTCATTGTGGGACCTGTATTAACAAATATTGTCTTTACATGTAGTTGGTCTATATCAGCGCCATTATTATTTTCTGCATTTGCTATTGCTGATTCAAGAACTTTCTTAACAATAGAGGCGCTTTTTTGTTTACTAAAATTTAATGTATTTAAAGCATCTGACACATAATCACCTCTAATGTTATCAGCGATAAGCCTACATTTTTGAGGTGAGATATTAACGAATTTTAATTTAGCTTGAACTTCCATATTATTTTGCCTTTCTGTCGCCAGAATGTCCTTTAAATGTTCTTGTAGAAGCAAATTCACCCAGTTTATGTCCTACCATATTTTCTGAAACTAAAACAGGAACATGTTGCCTTCCATTATGAACTGCCAAAGTAAGTCCAACCATTTCAGGAATCACCATAGATCTTCTTGACCAAGTTTTAATAGGCTTTTTATTTCCACTGCTCACAGCATCCTCTACTTTTTTTAGGAGATGATGGTCTACAAATGGTCCTTTTTTTAATGATCTTGGCATTAACCTTTCCTTTTCTTTATAATTAAATTATCAGTTCTTTTGTTCTTTCTAGTTTTATATCCTTTAGTTGGAACACCCCATGGGCTAACAGGATGTCTTCCTCCGGATGTCCTTCCTTCACCTCCTCCATGAGGATGGTCAACAGGGTTCATTGCAACGCCTCTCACTGTAGGCCTTACTCCTCTCCATCTTTTAGCTCCAGCTTTACCAAGTTTTGCAAGACTGTGTTCAGTATTTGATACCTCTCCAATTGTAGCAACACAACCCATTGGGATTTTTCTCATCTGTCCAGACCTCATTTTTATTAACGCATATTCTCCTTCCTTTGCAACTAATTGAACTGAAGCTCCAGCACTTCTAGCTATTTGTGCTCCTTTTTTTGGCTTAATTTCAACACAATGAATATTAGTCCCAAGTGGAATTTTTCCTAATGGCATACAATTACCTATCTTTATAGGAACGTTATCTCCTGATATTACGGTATCATTTATTTTTATTTTATCTGGAGCAAGCACATATCTTCTTTCTCCGTCCTTATATAAAATAAGCATAATATGCGCTGATCTATTTGGGTCATATTCTATTCTCTCTACCTTTGCAGGTATATCTATTTTATTTCTCTTAAAATCAATTATCCTATAAAGCTGTTTATGACCACCACCTTTATGTCTAGATGTGATTCTTCCTGAGCTTCCCCTTCCACCAGTCTTTGATTTTTTTTCTGTTAATTTTGAAAAAGGCTTCCCCTTGTAAAGACCCTCTGTCTTTACATTTACAGTAAATCTCTTGCCAGGTGAAGTAGGTTTTAAGGTAACTGTAGCCATATTAATTTGAGATTCCTAGGTCTATTTCTTTTCCTTCTTTTAAGGTTATATATGCTTTTTTCCAATTCTTCCTCTTTCCAAGTACTCTTCCAAAAGCCTTCTTCTTTCCTGATACTTTAACTAATCTAATCTTTTCTACTTCTACATCAAAAAGTTTTTCAACCGCCTCTTTTACTTCTTTTTTTGAAGCATCAGCTTGAACTTTAAATGTCTGTTGCTTATATTTCTCACCAAGCATTACTGATTCTTCAGAAATATGCGGCATTAATAATACTCTTGATAGTTTAGATATATTCATGATGTTTCTCCAAATTTTTCTCCAAAATTCTCAAGAGATTCTTTCGTAAATAGAATATTTTCAAAATCTAATAGAGATACGGGATCTATATAGTCTACTGTAGCGATACCAACATCTTTTATATTTCTTGCTGAAAGCACAATTTTTTGATCTAAATCTTTAATTATTATTAAAACAGATTTAAGTTTGAGGTCATCTAATATTTTTTTTATATTTTTAGTTTTTACTTCTTTAATATCTATCTTTTCTATTACAACTACTCTTTTTTTTCTAAACATTTCAGATATAATTGTGCGCATTGCAAGCTTTCTCATTTTTTTATTTATTTTTTTCTCAT
>JAYZIH010000067.1:0-6674 GCA_036165695.1 Pseudomonadota bacterium
ACCTCATATTATGCAAGTAAAATAAATACAGTATTATATAATACTTAAGTATATGAAAAAACAAGTAAAAATCATCTTTTATATTAGCGTTTTATTAGCTCTAATCGTAATCTCAAAAAATGCGATCTCTACAGAAGGAATTAACCTTCCTAATATATCTGACCCATCTTCAAAATATATGAGTATCTCTCAAGAAAAAAAACTTGGGAAAATAATACATGCTGAAGTCTTAGGTAAGTTAAATGTTATACACGACCCTCTAATTAATGCATATATAAATAATCTTGGTTCAAGAATGGTAAGCCATCTAAATAACAATAAGATGGACTATAAATTTGTAATTGTAAAAGACAGGGGGATAAATGCTTTTGCGGCTCCTGGTGGAATAATTGTTTTAAACTCAGGGTTAATTGAGAATGCAAAAAATGAGTCTGAATTTGCTAGTGTTGTTGCACATGAAATTGCCCATGTAAATGCAAGACATTTGTCTAGAATGTATGCAGAGAATTCTGAATTTAGTTTTACAAAATTAATTTCAATAGTTGGAACTATACTTACGGCTATATATGATAAAGATAATATTGGAAATTCTTTTTTCATAGGCAAAGCTGCAGAAACTCAAGAAAATATAAACTATATACGTAAGAGAGAATCAGATGCTGACAGAATCGCTGTTCATATTCTTTCAAGGTCTGGTATAAACCCATTGTCGATGGCTAGTTTTTTGCAAAATTTAACAAATAAAAATGACAATGAAGTTGTAGAATACCTTAAGACCCACCCTATTGCAGCAAATAGAATAAATAATGTTGAAAGCTTAGCTTCTCAATATAAAGGTGAGTACGCAATTGATAGTTTTGCTTATCAAATACTTAAGTCTAGAGTAATGCATTACTATACCCCCACATACATTAAAAATGAAAATAAAAATATTAGTAAAGATAATTTATTTCTTTTTGTGATATATGCTTATTCAAAAGCACTACATCTTATAGAAAAGCAGGAATATAATAAATCTCTTAAACTTATAGATGAATCAATTGAGTTATTAAAAAATAATCATAAACTTCATAACATAGAGCTATATTTTAAGCTGATTAAATGTGAAACTTATTATTATATGAAGGAGTATGCAAAAGCAGAAGAAATATTAGAAAGCCTAGTAAAAATATATCCTGATGATGAAACAATTATTTTCTATCTAACAGAAACCAAATATAAGCTTAAGAAGTATGACGAAGTTATTGAGAAACTTATGCCTATATTAATTCAAGACAAGAAATATAATTATCTTAAAGTTATCAGCAAATCAGCATATAAAGCTAATAAGAAATCTTTAGGCCATGAATATAAGGCTGAATTATTACAATATATTGGTAATTATATAGAATCAATAAAATTCTATGAATTAGCAAAAGCTCACAATATGAAAGGATATATGGTAGATAAAAGAATTGACGCCAAAATATTAAAAGTAAAAAAAATACTGAATGAGGAAAGTTTTTAATCTATAATTATCCGATAATTTAGGAGTGAGATTATATGGACAATAAATTAAACAGAAGAGATTTTATAAAATATATTGGGGTAGCTGGTGCTTATCTAATATCTACCCTATATGGCATTAAAAATACTTATGCTACTTGGAAAGAAAAAGCTTTTAATACTGACAGTCTAGATTCAGCAATTAACCTTATCAAAGATAATAAAAATATAGTGAGTGGTGAAAATGAGATCGAAGTTAAGTTGCCAGACATAGCTGAGACTGGAGGAAAAGTTCCAATAGAAGTAAAATCAAGTATTAAAGAAACACAAACAATAACAATTTTTGTTGAAGGCAATCCATTGCCTCTTATATCAAGTTTTAGGTTTAATGGAAAAACTGAGCCTTATATATCTACTTTTATGAAGATGCAACAAACCTCAAATGTTATTGTTATGGTAGATGATGGTAAAAAAGTATATCAAATAATAAAAAAAGTTAATGTCGCGGCAGGAGGCTGTTAAGTAATATGTCATCAATAAGATTAAGAGCAACTTTAAAAGAAAATAAAATTACTGTAAAAATGATAATTGACCATCCAATGGATACTGGAAGAAAGAAAGATGCTGATGGCAATTTAATACCGAAACATTTTATAAAAAAACTTTACTGCTATCATAATGATTCTCTCGTAATGGATGCAGATTGGGGAACTGGCATCTCAAGAAAACCTTATCTTAAGTTATTTATAAATGATGGAAAAGCTGGTGACACTGTAAAAATTTCATGGGAAGATAATTTAAATAAAAGCGATCAAGCTCAGACAACAATTAAATAACTATCTCCCCATAAAAATATTATAAGTTATACCCGCTTTCACCATGAGTACTTATATCAAGCCCATCCGTAGACTCTTCCTTATCGTTAACACGTAATCCAAAGAATAATTTAGTAATCATGACAATTATCACTGTAGCTATAAGTGTATATATAGCAACTGACGCAATTCCAGTTAATTGAACCATCGTTTGGCTATATACAGTTTTCCCTTCTGCTAAACCTAGTCCACCGTATTGAGATGTTGCAAGCAATCCTGCTAAGGCAGTACCTAACATCCCACCAACTCCATGTACAGCGAACACATCTAATGAATCATCTAGGTTAATAGTATTTTTTATTAAACCAACTGCCCAGTAACATACTATTCCAGCTAAGAAACCTAGAATTAATGCGCCCATTGGTCCAATAAATCCTGATGCTGGTGTAACGGTTGCTAGTCCTGCAATCGTACCTGTTATCATGCCAACAATTCCTGGTTTACCGTTCTTTATCCAATCTATTGCCATCCAGGTAATTGTAGCTGTTGCTGCGGCAATATGGGTCACTAACATAGCCATACCTGCTCCTTCTCCTGCTGCAAGTGCAGATCCTCCATTAAATCCAAACCATCCTACCCAAAGCATACATGCACCTGCCATAGCTAATACAGGGCTATGTGGAGGGTTAACTGATTTAGGAAAGCCTTTTCTTGCCCCTAAGAAATATACTATTACTAATGCTGATATTCCTGCTGTGGTGTGTACAACTAAACCTCCAGCGAAGTCCATAACACCAAGGTTCATTAACCAACCATTACCCCAAACCCAATGTGTAACCGGAGCATAGACAAAAATTAGCCATAGGACAGTTATTACTAGAACTGATATAAACTTAATTCTCTCTACAAAAGCTCCCACTATTAGTGCAGGCGTTATAACAGCAAAGGTCATTTGAAACATAACAAAAACGCTTTCTGGTATATCTCCTGATAGGCTATTAAGCGAAACATTCATTAAGAGGAGATTGCTTAAATCACCATAATATGGCCCATCCCCATTAAATGCGATCGAATATCCACAAACTAACCAGACTACAGAAGCTACGCAAGCCATTCCTAAGACTTGTGCTAAGACTGAAATTACATTTTTTGATCTCACCAAGCCAGCATAAAAAAGCGCCAAACCAGGTAAAGTCATAAATAATACTAAAGCAGTGGATGTTAAGATCCATGCAGTATTTGCACCATTCATTTACGATCCTCCTATTTTGAATTTAAATTAATTAATCTACATATAAGAATATGCAAGTTTTATGCCAAAAGGATAGGTTTAAGCTACTGTTTTTCTTAAGGTTTTTGGTTCTAAATCATTGTCTGGGGAGATAGCGCCAGCAGGGCATGCATGGACACAAGCATAACACCTTATGCATTCATCCTCATTAATATAAAGCGTATTGTAATAAACTCCAGACGTAAACGCCGGGTCAACTCGTTCAATTTCTGAATATTTTCCGTTATCTTTCTTTCCAGAAAGATTTGAAGCCTCAACAATACAACTTTCAGTTGGCTTGACTAACAAACACTCATCACAAAGTACACATTTAGTATTATCAATAACCGGCGCAGGAGATCTTGCATCCTCAAAACGATCAAAAAACATAGATGACTCGCTTACTCCAGCATCAACTAGAACTTTAACTCCGGCATCAATCATTGGTGGAGGTCCACAAAAGTAAGCTTTTAGAGAATCTTTATTAACTATATCTTTTTCTAAGTAGTTTTCTCTAAAAAATTCTGTTACAAAACCTCTTCCACCTGTCCATCCAGAGTCTTCTGGTTCTTCACTTAAAACTGGTATAAATTCAAACTTATTTTTTTTATTCCATTTTTTAGAAATATTATTTATCTCGTCAACTAAATAAAGATCTTTTTGTGTTCTTGCTCCATAGAAAAAATAGCAATCCCTTTCTACTTGCTGCAATACTGCTTCTTCAACAATAGCATTCACAGCACTCATCCCACTTCCACCAGCAATACAAATCATTGTCTGGTTAGAATCATCTAATTTAAAATAGCCTAACGGTCCAGAGATAGTGACGTCCTCACCTTCTTTATTTTCATCAAGCCATGCAGAAAGTTCGCCACCTGGAACTTTTCTTATAAAAAAAGTATGCTCGTTTCTATTCTCATTTTTTGGTGATCTAGCAAAAGAGTAAGCTCTAGGTTTCTTAACACCTGGGACTTTTATTGTTGCAAATTGTCCAGCATGAGCATTAAAAGGTATTGAGCCTTTTTCACATTCAATCACTAATCTTACTGTGTCATATGTTAATTCTGACATTGACTTAACCTTAGCAGAGTTTATCTTAACTCTTGAAACTTTTATATCTGGGTCAGGTTGTGGCAGACCATTTTTTGGATAAACAAAATTTGCTGATGAAGACATATAAATTAATCCTTATTTTAGTGCATTCTTAACCTGATCATCAGAAGCCTTTTCAATTTCAACAAGCACTGAATAGAAACTTGGGCTCATGCCAAAATCAGTTAATGTTTCAGTATTTAGAGCATTTACATTAACGCCCCCCGGTGTATTACTGCCCTTAAATTGCTTTTGAGTTACACACATTCCATCTAACATATCTTCAATAATAACTGCGTAACAGTATGTTTCTCCTCTATCATTATATAGGCGGACTAAATCACCATCCTTAATGCCTCTTGGATCAGCTTCTATTGGGCTAAGTTCTACAGTAGGCCTAGATTGCATAGCCTGAAGCCTTGGAACAGATTGAAAAGAATCTCCAATAAAATGATGTGAAGCGCTACTTAAAACTTGAATAGGGTATTTTTCTCTTACTGGGCTTTCTTGCCCCTCAAATTCAGGCACGTATTCTGGGAAAGGGCTAACTCCAGGGTAGGCTTCAGCTATAGCTTCACACTTAATTTCAATTTTTTTGCTTGGAGTTTCCCATCCATTTTCTAGCCAATTTCTTCTTTTTGAGTCCGTAGACGCTCTAGCCCATCCATTTCTAACGACATCATCAAAATTAATACCTTCTGCCAAACAGTTAAATCTCTCACCATCCTCATTTTCTGCCTCTAATAGAATATCTTTAATAATCTCTTCATCTGTTTGGGTAAATGCATTGTCAGAAGATTCTACATATCCCATTTTATCAGCAAGCATCCTAAACAATTGCGTGTTATTTATGCTTTCGCCAAGAGGCTCAATTACTTGTCTAGCAATTCCCAAATACCATGTTCCATAAGCCCAATGACAGTCTGTTCTCTCTAGCGCGGTATCAGCTGGTAGAACTATATCTGCATACATACATGTGTCAGTCCAAAAGGTCTCATGAACTGAAACGAACAGATCATCTCTTTGCAAACCTTCTCTTATTCCAGCACTATTAGGAACACAATTAGCTAAGTCACTATTATAAACAAATAGTGTTTTAATTGGTGGATCCAACTGTTTACCATCAACACCAATATTATCCTTAACGGCGCGAGCTATCTGAACCATATTAACAACTCTTTTGCTAGCTCGATCTCCTAAATCTGGTCTATGAAGCTTTGCTAAATCAAACCTTAACCACATCTCTTCTAGTTGACCAAAAGCCACACCACCACATTTTTCTCTCCAAGCACCTGTAAAGCAAGGTAGAACTAAAACTGCTCTACACATCTGGCCAGAATTCTGGTGTCTATTCAGTCCATAGTTTGCTCGTATATATGTTTTCTTTGTTGACGCATACATTTTTGCAAGTTTCTCTATGTCTTCTGCTTTTATACCAGTAACTTTTTCTGCTTTTTCTAACGTATATTCAGGTATTACTTTTTCAACAAATTCTTCCCACCCATGAGTTTGTTCATCAAGGAATTCTTTATCATGAAGATTATTATCTACTATAAATTTAATCATAGCATTAGCTAAAAATGTATCAGTACCAGGCTTTGGTCTAAGATGCCAATCGGCCATCATGGTGGTTCTAGTTGTTCTTGGGTCAATTACAATCAACTTCATTCCTCTTTCTTTTGCTGCTTTTATGAAAGGTATTGCATGAACTCCTGTGCTAACTAAATTAGCTCCCCATAAAATCATTATTTCTGCTCCATCTTGAGCAGCTTCACCTACGTGCGGTCCATTTGAGAGACCATATGTATATAGACCTGCCCACATTGCTGCATATATACAAATTGATTGTTCCAGCCTAGCAGCTTCCATTTTATTCCAAAACCTCGAATCCATAGTCCAATAACCAAGCATTCCGAGTGTTCCTGAATAAGAAAATGGTTGTACTGCTTCGGACCCGTACTTATCTATAGTCTCTTTAAAATTCTTTGTAATTTCATCTAACGCTTCATCCC
>JAYZIH010000068.1:0-3083 GCA_036165695.1 Pseudomonadota bacterium
GTTATGATGTTAAAAATTTCTTTAATAAAAAATTAAACTCAATAAATTTATTAATACTTACAGCAATTCCAATCCCCATAGTATTATATTTTACGACACACCAAGCTAGTTATAGAAAAATTGCCCCAGTGATTACTTTACTATCAATACTATTATTATCATACATAATTACGGTAAAGAAATTTAGAAATATCTTTTATACTGTATTAAGTACATTATTTTTATTACAAAGTTATACACTTTATAATTATATTTATAGTGTAAGTGAAAATGATAAATGGATTAATAATCAAAAAAGTTATATAGAGAAGAAGATTCTTGGTTCACATTTTCCAGCGCCAATAAATATTAGTTTTGATGTGCATTCTAATTTAGTAGCATTTCTTAAAGAAAAGGTAAAAGAAAAAGATATTAAAGATATTGCTTTAGTTCTTGATGATTCAGCCTATCCAGTTGAGCCATATTTAATTAAATTTTTGTGTTACATGGACTCTCTTAAATGTAGTTTTTCTTCACCAAAAAAATTTAAATTTGGTGATTTAAAGTATTTAGAAGCTCATGATTCTTTATTAATTGTAAATTCGAATAATATTGAGCTTACTAAATCAAAAAAAGTTGCGGATCTAGTTAAAGATAAAATTTCCTTAAGAATTAATAAGTCCTCACCATCAGAGTTATATGCCTATTATATTCATTATATATATGCTCTTGACGACCTCTCTAGTCATAATATTGAAGAGGTAGAATGTATTATAATACATAAAAATTTTACTGCTTGTTTACTAATTAAACTTTGAGAAATAGATAGCATAATTTATACTACTAACCAATATTTGTGAGGTAAAACTAATGATTTTGATAAATAATGCGTATGCCCAAAATCCTTCTGCTGCAGAAGGTGGTTTTAGCATGATCTTAATGATCCTAATTTTCTTTCTTATAATGTACTTTATGATTATAAGGCCACAGAATAAAAGAGCAAAAGAACACAAGAAGCTTGTTGATTCATTAACTAACGGAACAGAGGTTATTGTTTCTAGTTCATTAATTGGAAAAATTACTAGCATGAAAGAAGATATTGTAGACATAGAAATTGCTAAAGGAATTATAGTTAAAGTAAAGAAAAATTCTATCACTACCATTTTACCAAAAGGCACAATCTAAGAATGATTAACCTTTGGAAAAAAATTACTGTATTGGTTGTTTTCATAGTATGCGTTTTGTATGCGCTACCTAATATCTATTCAAATGACCCTATAGTCACTATAAACTCAGTAAATGATAAAATTGAGAGTAAAGAACGAAAATTTATTTTACAGTTAATTAAAGCATCTAAAATTGATTATAAGAAAATTTCAGCAACAAATACTAGTATTACTATAAGACTTAATAATAAGAGAGACCAATCTTTATATAATGATTTTCTAAGTAAAAATTTACCGGGTGACTTTATTTCTTCTATTAATATGTCACCAAATATACCAGACTGGTTACAAGCAATTGACGGAAAGCAAATGAACCTTGGTTTAGACCTTAGAGGTGGCGTCCATTTTTTAATGGAAGTGAATCTTGATGATGTAGTTAACACTAGATTAAGAAAGTATTTGTCAGATATTAGGAGTCATTTTAGAAGTGAAAAGATACGTTATAGAAAAATTTCGCTTGATGGAAGTACAATTATTTTAATATTTCAGAATAATGAATACTTAGTGAAAGCAAAAGAATCAATTGACTCTATCTATACAGATACATTTGACTATGCAGAGTATAAAAATAAGGGTGATTACAATCTTGAATTATCAATTAACATAGCCTCTCTTGATGAAATAAGAAAAGCTGCATTAAAACAAAATATCACAACTCTTAGAAACAGAGTTAATGAACTTGGTGTAGCAGAACCTCTAGTTCAGCAAAGCGGCAAGAATAGGGTGGTAGTAGAACTTCCCGGTGTACAAGACACAAAACGTGCTAAAGATATCATTGGAGCTACAGCGACGTTAGAATTTAGGTTGGTTGATACTACAAACGAAACAGATTCTTCTGATTTTTCTATTAAATCAAAGGCGTATAAAGATAAATATAATAATCCAGTTATACTAAAGAGAGAAGTTATTTTAACAGGAGAAAATATTGTAGATGCATCATCGGGGTTTGATCAAAATTCTAGACCTGCAGTAAATATAACGCTAGATAGTATTGGCGCTAAAAAATTTAGCAGGGTAACAGATAAAAATGTTGGCAAACCTATGGCTGTAATTTATATTGAGAGTAAATCTAAAATAAAAAATGTTGATGGAAAAATTATAAAATCATTTGATAAAGATGAGACAGTAATAAATGTTGCTACTATCCAAGAGAGACTATCTAAAACATTCCAAATTACAGGGCTAGATAACCCATTAGAATCAAGAGACTTAGCTCTTTTTTTAAGAGCTGGATCAATGGCTGCTCCAATGTATATTATAGAGGAGAGAACCGTTGGACCTAGTCTTGGCGAGGTTAATATATCTCAAGGACAAAGCTCAGTAATTCTTGGGCTCTTATTAGTTCTTATATTTATGTTGTTCTACTACAAAGTTTTTGGCCTAGTTGCTAATCTAGCTTTAATTTTTAATATTATAATTATTGTTAGCGTTATGTCTATGATACCTGGAGCAACTTTAACGCTACCTGGGATAGCAGGAATTGTTTTAACAGTAGGTATGGCTGTAGATGCCAATGTTTTAATATTTGAAAGAATACGAGAAGAATTGAGGAATGAAAGTACGCCTATGGCCGCCATTGAGCTTGGTTATAAAAAAGCATTTTCAACTATAGCAGATGCTAACATAACAACTTTAATTGCTTCAATTATTTTATTTATGTTTGGGACGGGCCCAATAAAAGGATTTGCTGTTACATTGTCCATTGGAATATTATCTTCAATGTTTACGGCAATTCTCTTTACAAGAATAATCGTAGAAACAGTTTATAGAAAAGGTAAAACTGGACAAAAGGTTAGTAAATTATGGATATAATAAATATAAGAAACCTGTCTATCCAATTTATGAAATATTATAAATATGCTATGTATTTATCATTAG
>JAYZIH010000069.1:0-20617 GCA_036165695.1 Pseudomonadota bacterium
TTAGTATATTAGTATATTAGACTTAACTATATCAGAAGTATAATATTTATAAGGATATAAATGTACGAAGTCACTTTTTTTGTTATTACATGGGCTATAGCAGCTTATTGTCTTGTTAGAAATTACTTAGGTAGATAGGTTTAGGGATAATCAGTAGGCAAGGGATTGCCAAATTCACCCTTAGAAAAGGGAATGATACCCCTTTAAGTATTTTTGAGTTCTGTTAGAATTAAGGTACCTTAAAGGGTTAAACGTTTAATTTTAGGAGGACGCATGATAAAAATAAAAATGTTACTCGGCGTATGTGCAGCTGTTCTTTTAGCAGGATGTACTAATCAAGCGATGATGGACAGACTTGAATTAGTTGAAGAAACAGCTAAACAAGCAATTTCTTGCTGTGACGCAAATTCTCATAGACTTAATCAAATGTTCTATGAGGCATCAAAGAAATAGTTATTTTTGACATTTCTTACAAAAGAAGCTTGATCTTTGACCAAGCGTAATCTTTGAAATAATGTAGTTACATGTGTAGCAGGGCTTTCCAGCCCTGCCATACACTTTGAAATTATTTTGGAAATAACCCTTATTTCCATCGACGTTCACATAATCACTAATGCTTGACCCTCCTTTCTTCAAAGATAGTTTAAGTACCTTCTTTATAGAACTTGATAGTTCTTCGCAGTTTTTTCTAGTCAAGTTTTTTGATAATTTATCGGGTTTTATCTTTGCTTCAAATAAAGCTTCTGATGCATATATATTTCCTATGCCAGCAATAATATACCCATTCATCAAAAAGTTCTTAATAGTAACACTTCTATTTCTAGTTTTTTCATATAGATATTTTTTATTAAAGTTTCTTGTTAAAGGTTCAACTCCAATTTTTTTTAGCAATGGGTGAGACTGTGTAGGATCATCTTCAGAATAAAAGACCATGCCGAATTTTCTTGTATCATTAAATCTAAGTACTGTATTACTTTCTAAGACAATTTCAATATGATCATGTTTTAAAATATTAGTTAGACTATTTGAAATTCTTATATAACCAGACATTCCAAGGTGGATTACAAGGTATAAGCTATCTAGCTCAATAATTATATATTTTCCTCTTCTTGAAACAGATTTGATTTTTTTATTTTTTAGTCTTTGAGATAAATCAGTTTGTAATTCCCATCTCAGTTTATTTTCTCTAACATTACAATAAGATATCTTTTTACCCTTAGAATACTTTTCGATTGCATCCGCTGTAGTTTGGACTTCTGGGAGCTCAGGCATTTTTTAAAAACTCTATAAAAGAATTATCTAGATTATCTTGGGGCAACATTTTATATATCGGATCATCAGTAAAAATACTTAGTTCGCTCATTGTATCAATATCTTTATTAACTTCTATTTGATTTAGAACTAGGCATTTTAGTTTTAAGCCATAATCATTAATAGCTTTAATTGTTAGAAGTGTATGATTAATGCACCCTAGCTTATCATTTATAATTAGTATTATTGGCAAACCTAATAATTTTGCGAAATCAGCATTTAAGGAATTTTTAGCAATTGGAGATAAAAACCCACCACATCCTTCTATGATATTAATTTTATCACTATTTTTAGTAATTTTTTGTTTTGTAAAATTTATAATTTCCTTTAAATCTAAATCAGTATTTGATGACAATGCTGCCCAATTAGGAGAGGATGGCTTAGAAAACCTAAATTTACATATTTCTTTAATATCTTTCCCAATTACCGATGAGTATATTGTTGCATCTTGAGGTATTAAATTTCCATTAGATTTCTTACACCCTGACTCAACTGGTTTTAATAGGTTCACATGCATGTTGTTTTTGAGCATAAGTTCTGCTAATGCTTTTGTAAAATATGTTTTTCCTGATCCAGTGTCGGTCCCTGTAATAAAGAAACCCTTCATATGTCACCTCATTTATTATAGGATTAAGTATCAATCATACTATGAGTTTATTAGAATTGAATAGAAGAAAATCTAGGGAAGTAGAGGTCGGAAATGTAAAGATAGGGGGGACGAATCCTATCGTAGTACAGTCTATGACGGATACAAATACTTCAGATATAGAAAAAACTACAATACAAATTAGGGATCTTGTTTCAGCAGGGTCTGAGATAGTGAGAGTTACTGTTAATGACCCAGATGCTATAAAGGCAATTCCTTACATAAGAGAAAATCTTTTAAATGAGGGTATTAACACGCCAATAGTAGGTGACTTTCACTTTAATGGTCATACCTTATTAAAAAAATTTACTTCTGAAGCAAAATACTTAGATAAATTTAGAATAAATCCGGGAAATATTGGTAAGAAGTTAAAGAAAGATAAAAATTTTTCAGATGTCATAGAAGTTGCTTCAAGCCTTGGAAAACCTATTAGAATTGGTGTTAATTGGGGAAGCTTAGACCAAGAATTGTTGTCCGAGGAGATGGATAAAAACAAAAGAAGTGAGAATCCAAAAACTATGGATCAAATAATGTGCCAGACTGTTATTGTTTCTGCATTAAGAAGTGCTGAATTTGCTAAGGATATTGGTATGCAAGAAGATAAAATCATAATTTCTTGCAAGTTAAGTAATCCAAATCTTTTAATTAAAGTTTATGAGGAAATAGCACAAAAGTGTGATTATCCTTTGCATTTAGGTTTGACAGAAGCTGGAAGTGGAGATAGAGGAGTTATTTACAGTTCATGTGCAGTTGCACCTATTTTAGCTAAAGGAATAGGCGACACTCTTAGAGTGTCACTTACAACAGCCATTGGTGGAGAAAGACGAAGAGAAGTAGAAGTTGCAAAAAATATTCTGCAAAGTTTAGGGTTAAGAAACTTTAGTCCTGATGTAACTTCATGTCCAGGATGCGGAAGAACAGATAGCAAGGACTTTCAAAACCTCGCTGGTGAAATAGATAAACATATTAAGGTTATGATGCCAAAATGGAAAAGCATATATCCTGGTGTCGAAAAATTAAAAATATCTGTAATGGGATGTGTTGTAAATGGGCCTGGTGAAAGCAAACATGCTGATATTGGGATAAGTCTTCCTGGCAGAGGAGAAAACCCTAATGCGCCAGTTTATATAGATGGACAAAAAAAATATACTCTTAGAGGAGAAGATATTAGTCAGCAATTTAAAGATATTTTAGGAAAATACATATCTGAAAAATATAAAGCTATTTAGTATGAGATATTTTCTATCTTTGCTAAAGTAATCAATGCAGTCTCGATTTCATGTCTTGCTTGAGATGTTTCCTCTGCTAAATATGCATGTACATCAGCATCTTGATCATTTCTGACTTCACATTCTGCACAATATTGTTCAAAGGCTATTATTTTTTTTATGATTTCTCCTAAGTGTTTAGGACATTCACATTTAATTGCTACATCACTTTCAATTATAGTTTTTAATTGCGCATCAGAAAGCTGTCTTTCTTTGAATTTTCTTCCTCCAACCTGGTATTCACCAAAGTTTTCTTTACACCATTTTATAACATGATCTTTTGCTAACGGTAACGTAATTGTTGATGAATCTAATGTGCTTAATTTTTTAATATCGGCATCTCTTCCAAAGTGATAAGCACATAATACCTTTTGAGCTTTTACTTGTTTCTTAATATTTAAGATATAGTCTAGTGTCCCTTGATGAACTGTATTTACTTCAACTATTACAAAATCAACCTTCTTATGATAATTACTTTTTAATTTATTTGCATCCAGTTGAACATCAAGCATTTGAAGCTTCATGTTATCTAATGTTGCTTTATCAAGTATTGAAGACCCCACAAGTATAAAATTTAATTTATTTACAGATTCATCAGAAGATTTTGCTCTATACTGTTCTAATCTAGCTCTTAAATCTTCCTCACTTAGGTTCGCTATGGTGCTAATTGCATCACCACTATCACAAAGCTTTTTAATTAATACTAGACGATCCAAATCAGACTGAGAATATAAACGGTCACCAGCATTAGATCTGATCGGCCTAACAACAGCGTACCTTCTCTCCCAAGCTCTTAGAGTTTCTGGGCGAATTCCAGTTATCTGCGTAGTAAGACCTATTCTGTAATTTTGATTCTCCATGTACAGGATATTAGCATAAAAAAAAAGAAATATATATATATTATATAGATAAACCTGTACATAATATATATTATGTATTAAATATATGTATATTATATTGATTTTGTATAAATAAATCTGTACAAAAATAAAATGTGTGATATAGTGCAAAAAGATTTTATTCCACCTTAGAGCTCATTGCTCGTTTAAATTGTAGCCGATATAATGTCGGCTACCTTTCTAAGGAAACTGGGATTTTTTAACAATAGATTGTATTAACTATTATGGGAGTAATTATGTTTGGTTTAGGAGATAAAAATAAAGTACATAAATGTACTATTTCAAATACAGGCGAAACCTTTGAAGTGCAAGGCAAAATCAACTTATTACAGGCCGCTCTGAATGCTGGGGTTAAATGGCCGTGTGACTGTAAAGTTGGCAGTTGTGGCACATGTAGAGCTATTCTTAAGGAAGGCAAAGTTAAAGAATTGAGTGACTTTGCATATACACTTGATGGAGATATGTTAAAGGATGGTTATATTCTAGCTTGTCAAGCACAATTAAAAAGTGATGTTGTTGTTGAAGTAGACTTTGATCAGAAGGGTATAGAGAATCTTAAAATGACTTAAAGTTAAAATTTATTTATCTATTAAATTCTAACTTTTTGCCAAAAACAGAGTAATCAACATTTCCATTATCATAAACAATGTTTCCTGAAACTATTGTATACAATATTTTGGACCTAAAATTAATATCCGAAAAAGCTGACCAACCACATTTATGATATATTGATTCTTCATCCAAGTATGGACTATGTTTTTCAAAAATAACTATATCTGCCCAATAACCTTCCCTTAAAAAACCTCTATCTTTAATGCTGTAGCAAATAGCTGGGTTATGACTAATTTTTTCTACTATTTTTTCTAATGTGAATATTTCGTCATGGTAAAATTCGAGAACACCTCTTAAGGCATGCTGTATATAAGGTAACCCAGAACCAATATCTATATATTTTCCAGTTTTCTCACTAAGAAGATGGGGGGCATGATCCGTTGCTATTACGTCTAGATTATCATTTTTAATAGCCTCTACTAGAGACTTTCTATCATCTTCAGTTTTAATTGATGGATTACATTTAATAAACGTCCCTTTTTTTTCATAATCTTTATCTGAATATAATAAGTGATGAACACAAACTTCACCTGTTATTTTTTTATCTTTTAGATCCCCTAGTGAAAATAAACTTAATTCATCTTTCGTTGTTAAATGTAGAACATGGAGTCTTGAATTATGTTTTTTTGCAAGATTAGTAGCTAAGAGAGAAGATTCGTAGCATGATTCTCTGCTTCTAATTTCTGGATGATATTCTATAGGAATATCTTCACCATATTTTTCTTTATATTTTTCATAATTCTTATCTATTATGGGGCTACTTTCACAATGCGTTGCAATTAAACTCGGTGCATGCATAAAAATATTCTCAAGTGTATTTAGGTCATCTACTAGCATATTTCCCGTGGAAGAACCCATGAAAACTTTGACCCCGCAAGCATCATCTCTTAGCCTCTTTATTTCATCAATATTTTCATTTGTTGCACCAAGGTAAAATGAAAAGTTCGCTAAGGAATTATTTTCAGCAATACTAAATTTTTTTGAAAGATCAGAATTTTTGGTAAATGGTGGTTTATTATTAGGCATATCCATAAATGAAGTAGTGCCTCCAACAACAGCCGCAATAGACTCTGATTTCATAGTTCATTTATTTGTTTGACCAGGATCTCTAAAATGTACCTGATCATCTATCATACCTGGGATTATATATTTACCGCTTGCGTCAATTACAATATCCGCAGTGGTTGATTGAAGATCTTTATCTATTCTTTCTATTTTTCCATCAACTATAAGGATGTCTAAGACTTCCGTCATATTCTCATTTACTACACTTCCATTGACTATTAAAATTTTCTTCATAATATTTTTTTCTTTACATTATATAGGTGTATAATTCTTTATAACGCCATGATTTTTAAAATATATAATTCTTATAATAGAAAAAAAGAAGTTTTTAAGCCAATAAGCGAAAAACTTATCAAGATGTATGTATGTGGCCCGACTGTTTATAATGATCCTCATATAGGTAACGCGCGCCCTGCTGTTGTTTTTGATGTTTTATACAGACTACTAAACTTACTTTATCCTAATGTAAATTATCTCAGAAATATAACAGACATTGACGATAAAATAAATAAAGAAGCGCAGAAATTAGATACTACAATTGACGTAATATCAAATAAATATACAAAATCCTACCATGAGGATATGTATGCCCTAAATGTTTTGGAACCAACCCATGAACCAAGAGCTACAGACCATATTAATGAAATTATTAATATGATTCAGGATCTTATAGATAAAGACCATGCTTATGAGGCAGAAGCACACATTCTATTTAATGTAAAATCTTTTAAACAATATGGAGGTCTTTCAAATAGGAATTTAAAAGAAATGGTTGCTGGAGCTCGCGTTGAAGTTGCGCCATATAAGAAGAACTCACATGATTTTGTTTTGTGGAAACCTTCCTCTTCTGATTTGCCTGGCTGGGATAGCCCATGGGGAAGAGGTAGACCAGGTTGGCATATAGAGTGCTCAGCAATGATAAATAAGCATTTAGGGAGTTCTATTGATATTCATGGAGGAGGTCAAGATTTAATATTTCCACATCATGAAAATGAAATAGCTCAAAGCTGTTGTTTTAATGACAATAAATCTTTTGTTAATTATTGGATACATAATGGATATTTACAGATAGAAGGAGAAAAAATGTCAAAGTCATTGGGCAATATTTTGACAGTCAAGGATTTGACAAAACAATATGATGGGGAAGTAATTAGACTTGCCTTACTAAGCACACATTACAGAAAGCCAATTAATTTTAGTTTTAGTTTGCTGAACCAGACAAAAAATGTTCTGGATAAGCTATATAGACTTGTTGAAAGTTCTGAATTTGTTATACCTAAAGATTTCTCAATAAATGATATAGATCATGATGTCTTATCAGCTCTATGCGACGATTTAAATACGCCACTAGCAATTTCCAAATTATTAAAGCTGAAGGATCCAGAGCAATTATACAAATCTGCTAATATATTAGGCATCTTGAAAAACAGGCCTAATGAGGGGTTTTCTTCTTTAAAAGAATCTACAATATCAGTCGAAGAGATTGAAGAAATGATTAGAGATAGAAATTTAGCAAGGGAAAGGAAAGATTACAAAAAAGCTGATTTAATTAGAAATCAGCTGTTAGAAGAAAATATTGTGCTAGAGGACAAAGGTAGCGAAACAATATGGAAACACAAATAACAACATGTTAATAGTAATTCATGAGTATTTTTAAAAAAAGAGAGAGCATAGAACAAGTAGAAGAAGGTAATCAACTTTCTCCAAAATTTGATGACAATGGTCTTATACCAGTTATAACGACTGATTTTGAATCTGGCGTAGTTTTAATGCATGGGTATCAAAACGCTGAAGCACTTGAATTAACTATTAAAACAGGTGAGGCGCATTATTGGAGTAGAAGTAGAAACTGTCTTTGGAAAAAAGGCGAGACTAGCGGCCTTACTCAGAAAGTTATCGATTTAAGAATTGACGATGATCAGGATGCAATATGGATGAATGTTATTGTTTCAGGATCAGGTGCTAGTTGCCATGTTGGATATAAATCATGTTTCTATAGAAGTATACCAACATGTAATCAAGAAAATAATCTTGAATTAATATTTAGAGAAAAAGACAAGACATTTGATCCAGATGAAGTTTATGGTGATTCGCCAAATCCAACAAAGCTTTAATAAATAAAATTAAATTTTGGAAACTCATAAAAAATTATTTCCTTTTTTATTAACAATTTTTTTTGGAGCCATAAATGATAATATTTTAAGAATAGGCTTCATAATGTTCCTTACATTTGGTGAGTATAGTTTTTACAATGTAGAAAGAGGAATATTAGTGTCAGTAGCGGGCATAGCATTTATATTACCTTTTCTTTTATTCTCTTCATTAGGTGGCCAAATAGCTGATAGATATGAAAAAATAAAAGTTATTAGATCTTTAAAAATTTTTGAGTTTGTCTTAATATTTTTTATAGTTTATTCACTATACAGTAAAGATATATATCTTACCTTTGCCTGCTTATTTATGATGGGAATGCAATCATCTTTATTAAGTCCTGTGAAATTTTCAATATTAAAAGAACTCCAAGGTGAAGAAAATTTGCTTGTATCCAATTCACTTGTAGAAATATATACCTTTATAGCAATAATTCTTGGGACTATTGCGGGAACTGTTTTCTTTGATAAAGGTACAATCTACTTTTTATTATTAATTTTCTCATTTACTGGGTTACTAATGAGCTTTTATATTAATGGCCCAATGTTTAAAAATAAGAAGGAAGCTATCAATTTTAACTTCCTTGTTTCAACAATAAATATACTTAATTTTTCAAAAGATAAGTATTTAAGAAAAAATATATTTTTTATTAGTTGGTTCTGGTTCATTGGTTCAATATTAATATCTCAATTACCTGTGATACTAGAGAGCAACTATAATGATGCACAAGATATTACTATATATTTTTATTTGATAATCCTGTTTGGAGTTATATTTGGAGCAAAATTTTCAGTTTTTTATTTTAAGGGAAATAAAAATCAGAAAAATATATACAAATTCTTCATTTTGAATTCCTTATCACTATTTCTCCTTGGTTTAAGTGAATTTTATAATCTAATTTATCTAGTGTGCGGTTTACTCTTTATGGTTTCTTTTATATCAATTTCTTATGTAATACCTTTATACGTAAATATTCAAAAATATAGTTTGAATAAAGACAGATCAAAAGTTATTGCATGCAATAACATATGGAATGCTATATTCATGATTATCTCTGGTATATATATTGTTTTACTTTATCTATTAGAATTTTCTATACATGATGCTTTAAAATACCTTAGTATCTTAAATATAATACTTATGTTTTATACTTATAAATTATTAGGGAAGTAGTTGATGCATATATTTATAAATTTAGTTAATCAAGCCAAGAAAAATCTTTTTCTAAAGAAAATAGTCGAAGATAATTTTGGTAGCAGCCTAAGCTATCTAACGTTAATAATTAAGTCTATTGTACTAGGAAGTTATTTAAAAGAAGAATTTTTTAAAACAAAAGATGAAGCTGTTGGATTACTACTACCAAACTCATGTATATGTATAATAGTTTTTTTCTCCATTCAGTTTATTAATAAAAAGGTATCTATATTAAATTTTACATCTGGATTAAGTAATATGATACATGCTTTAGAGATTTCTAATGTTAAATATGTTATTACTTCTAGGAAATTTATCAGCTCATTAAATCTTAGCGATACAATTAAATCATTTCCAAAAGATGTCAATATAATCTATCTAGAGGATTTAAAGACAAAATTAAGTTTTTTTCGCAGGATATCCTTTATAGGAAAATTTATTCTATCAAAAAATAAGTATAAAGATTTTAACCCTGACAAAGTAGCGGTTGTTTTATATACATCTGGAACAGAAGGAAAACCAAAAGGAGTTGAACTTTCTCACAATAATCTTAACAAAAATAGAGAACAAGTGATTTCACAGTTGCCCTTATTAGATAATGAAAAGTTTTTTGTATGCTTACCTTTTTTCCATTCTTTTGGTTTAGGGATAGGTGTTCTATTACCTGTGCTATCAGGCTTTAAAGTATATTTATATCCTTCGCCACTTCATTATAAGACTGTAGTAGAGTTAATATATAAAACAAAGTGTACTGTATTTTTTTCGACAAATACTTTTTTAAAAAATTATTCTAAGCATGCGGATGCAGAAACCTTCTCTCATTTAAATATGTTAATTGCAGGTGCAGAGAAACTGGAAGGGAGTACGTATAATTTTTATAAGGAGAAATATAATATTGAGATTCTGGAAGGTTATGGCGTTACTGAGGCATCGCCAGCTGTTTCGGTTAATATCCCAGGAAAGATCAAAAAAGGGTCTGTTGGTAAAATTCTTCCTGAAATAGATTTTAAATTAGAAAAAATTGATGGTTGCTTAGAGGGAGGAAAACTTCTAATTAAAGGAGATAATATCATGACAGGCTATCAAATATCTAAAGAATGCCCATCTAATGGTTTAGATAAAGATGGTTGGTATGATACTGGTGATGTTGCGCTTGTAGATCAAGATAATTATTTATTTATTATTGGTAGAGTAAAGAGATTTGCAAAAATTGCTGGTGAAATGATTTCTTTGGCACAGGTTGAAACTTATCCTAAAATTTTATGGGAAGAAAATAATCATGCTATATGTTCAATAGGTAATAGCGTAAAAGGTGAACAGCTTATTCTAGTAACTGATAAATTAGATGCAAATTTAAGTACATTATTAGATTTTATGAAAGAAGAAAATGTTACAAATCTTCATTTCCCAAAATTAATAAAGAAAGTAAAGAATTTCCCAATTCTTGGGAGCGGTAAAATAGACTATAAAAAACTTCAAGAAATAGCTGAAAGTAAGGAATAATTTATTTTATCTTAGACCCTCTGGAGAATGAAAGTCTGAAATGTAGTTTTCAAATCTAGTGCATTCGCCAAGAAAAGTTAAGGTAGTTTTAAATATAGGACCGTTTCTTTGTTTTGCTACAATGATTTCAGCCTTTCCCTTGTCTTGAGAATCTTCGTTATATACCTCATCCCTATATATAAAAGAAATCAAGTCTGCATCTTGTTCAATTGCGCCTGATTCTCTTAAATCAGACATTATTGGTCTTTTATCAGTTCTTTGTTCAACACTTCTATTTAGCTGCGAAAGTGCAACTACTGGGATATCAAGTTCTCTAGCAAGAGCCTTTAGGGACCTAGAAATTTCTGATAATTCTGTTGCTCTATTTTCTGAAAATCCAGAAACTTGCATTAATTGAATATAATCAATAACAATTAAATCCAAGCCCTTTTCTCTTTTCAGTCTTCTTGCTCTAGCTCTGATGTCATTTGGACTCAGTGCAGGTGTATCATCAATAAATATTTTTGCCTTAGATAATAAAGAAACTGCATTTGTAAGTCTTGGCCAATCTTCATCAGTAAGTTTTCCAGTTCTAATTTTTTGTTGATTTATCCTACCCATTGATGAAATAAACCTCGAGGATAGTTGACTACCGGACATTTCCATACTAAAAATTGCTGTAGACGCATCATTTTTAAGAGACGCATACTCAGCTAGGTTCATGGCAAAAGTTGTTTTACCCATAGATGGACGTCCAGCAACAATAATTAAGTCCCCATTTTGCAAGCCTGTTGTCGATTCATCAAATTCATTAAACCCCGTTGCTAAACCAGTAACAGAATCTCCTAATTCAGATAATTCTTCAATTCTTTCCACAGAATCTTTAAGGAGCGTGTTCATTTCTCTAAAACCTGATTTAATTCTTAGATTTTCATCAGTTATGTTAAATATTTTTTTCTCTGCTTCATCAAGTAATATCTTACTATCAGCAGACCCACTATATGAATCTTCAATCAAATTCTTACTAATTTCAATTAACTGACGTAATATGGATTGTTCTCTAATTATATTAGCATATGCCTTTATATTGGCTGAGGAAGGAGTATTTTTTACAATATCTGTTAAATGGGCAGTAATGGATTTATCACCGTTTAATTTTTTATTAATTGTAATAACATCAAAAGGAATATTTTCATTGGATAATTCAGTTATTGATGAAAAAATTAGCTTATTTTGTTCGTTGTAAAAATCATTTGTAGTTAATATATCAGCAACTTGATCCCAAGATTTATTATCCAGGATTAAACCACCTATAACTGAGTATTCTGCCTCAAGTGAGTTAGGCAGAGAATTCAGACTCTGAATTTTCCTATCTTTTTCCATATTAGCAACGCTAGATGAATATAAGATTTTATACTATCAGGTTTGATTATTACTTTCGACTATAAGATTTATGGAAGCATCTGTATCAGTGCCAAGGTGGATAATAACCTGATATTCCCCAATTTTTTTGATAAGACCCTCCGGCATTCTAATTTCTTTTTTTTCTACAATATGCTCTTTTTCGCTCAAGTACCTCATTATTTCATTTGGGCCAATTGATCCATAAAGAACTCCTTCATCATTAGTCTCTGAAGCAATATTAATAGTAAACCCATCAAGTGATTCTTTCCTCTTAACTGCGCCTTCCTTTTTTTCTTCTTCTTTTTTCTCTAACTCAGCTCTTATTTTTTCAAATTCCTCTAAGTTTTCTGGAGTTGAAAATTTTGCTTTACCTTGAGGAATTAAATAATTTCTAGCGTAACCTGATTTAACATTTATTTTATCACCCAGATTTCCTAAATTTTCTATTTTTTCAAGTAATATAACTTCCATAATATTTTATTAATTATTGATTATCAGAATAAGGTAGTAGCGCTAAGAATCTTGCTCTTTTTACAGCAGTCGAAATCTGTCTTTGAAGTTTTGCACTCGTGCCAGTTATTCTGCTTGGCATAATTTTACCAGTCTCAGAAACATATTCTTTAAGAAGATGAATATCTTTATAATCTATTGTTGTAATACCTTCTTTTGTTAGTTTACATGTTTTAGGCTTATTAAAGTGTCTCGACATTCATTTCTCCATGATTTATTTTTCTTTCATTGCTAGAGTGCTCATTATCATCCTTATCTGTATTTCTTAATATAGAAGAATTTTCAGTTATAGGCTCACTCTTCTTTATAATTAAATTCCTAATTATTGCATCGTTGAATTTAAATATAGAAGATATTTCATCTATAGATTTTTGTGAGCTTTCTATATTTAATAATACATAATGGGCTTTCAATACTTTATTGATAGGATAAGCAAGTAATCGTCTTCCCCAGTCTTCTTCTCGATGTATCACGCCACCATCTTTTTCAATGATGCCACGATACTTTTTGAGCATTGCTGGTACTTGCTCACTTTGATCTGGATGTACTAAAAAAACAATTTCGTAGTGTCTCATTTTTCCTTATGGTTTATGTCTCTTAAACTATTATAAGTAGACAAGGAGTGGTTATTCTACAAAAACTTAACGAATAGTCAATTTTTTTGTAATAACATTTTATGCAGTATTATTCCTGCTGCAACAGATAAATTTAAGCTTTCAACATGCCCATACATAGGGATTTTAACCAAACTATCACATGCCTCTATTAACGAAGGCTTAATGCCTTTTTCTTCACCTCCTATAATAAGGACACACGGAAAATTAAATGAAATATCACCTATATCAGTATCAGCACTGTCAGAAGCACCATATACCCAAAAATTATTCTTTTTAAGGAGAGACATAGTTCTCTTAATATTCGTAACTTCAATAATAGGAGTTATCTCTGCTCCACCAGCTGCAACTTTTTTTGCTGTTTCATTTACAATTGAAGAGTTATTACTTTTAATAATTATACCTGATATTTTAAAGGCATCACATATCCTTAAACAAGCACCTAAATTTCTTGGATCCTTTATATCATCTAAAGCTAATAAAATTTTATTGCCAGCTATTTTGTTAACATAATTAAGAAGCTCCTTTTCTTTTATCAAAGGTTTTCTTTTAGCAAAAGCAATTACACCTTGATGTGTAACTACTTTAGTTAGTTTTTCAAACTTATTTTTAACTAAAAATTTAACTTCTATTTTATGTTTTTTTGCTAAATTTATAATATCTAAATATTTTTTTTCTTCACTTTTAATAAATACAATTTCTAATACATCATAAGGTCTCACTTCCAAAAGTATTCTTACAGAATGGTAACCTGATATGCTTTCAACATTTTTTTTCATATGTTAAATTTTTCTTTTTAGAACAGTAAAATCAACTTTCCTTTCTTCTGGCATTACTTTAACTAACTTAACGTCCAAGATATCTCCAACTTTATATATTTTTTTTGTATTATATCCAATTAAGATATTTTTTTCTTCGTCATGAATAAAATAATCTTTTCCTAAAGAAGATATATGTATTAAACCTTGAATTGGTGCATCAACTACAGAAATAAAAAGGCCAAAATTAACTACAGAATTTACTACTGCTTTATATTTATTACCTTCAAATTGTTTTGCAAAATAACAAAGTAAAGTTGATTGCACTTCTCTTTCGGCAGTTTCAATGTTTTTTTCTTGTTCAGTAGTAGTTGATCCAATTTTATTTAATTTTTTCTTGTTATATGTTGGACCTTCTTTTTTAAGGATTTCCTTTAATATTCTATGTATTACTAAATCTGAATATCTTCTTATTGGTGATGTAAAGTGACAATATGATTTTATTGATAAACCATAATGACCGATATTATTTGGAGAATATTCTGCATGCTCCATTGCTCTTAAAATAATAGAACTAATAAGCTGTGACTCATTATTTTCTTTTGCTTTTTTTAAAACTCTATTAATATCTGAAGTTTTTAAAATTTGTTCTTTTGAAATCTTATATCCAAGATTTTTTAAATCTACATATAATTCTTCAATTTTTTTATGACTGGGTTTATTATGAATTCTATATAGACAATCCTTATTATTTTCCTTTATATATATACTGCAAGCAATATTAGCAAGTATCATACACTCTTCTATTATTTTGTGAGATTCTAACCTAAAGTTAAATACTACATTTTTAACTATATCGTAATCATCAAATTGAAATTTCATATCGGAAGATTCGAATTCTACTGCATTTCTTTTTCCTCTATTCTCTAAAAGTACTTTAGATAATGAATAAAGGTTTAAAATATTTTTTTTTACTTCTCTATCTGTTGAGTTTTTTTTATTTTTAATTACTTTATTAGCCTGATTATATGTTAAGCGTGCTTTTGACCGGATAATACCTTCAAAAAAACTAAATTTATCAAATTTACCATTTTTAGAGATATTTATTTTAGCAACTACAACATTCTTATCCTCATTTTCTCTTAATGAACAAAGATTATTAGATAATATTTCAGGAAGCATTGGAATGACGAAGTTTGGAAAATAAATAGAGAATCCTCTTTTCTTTGCATCAATATCTATAGATGAATTATATTTAATATAGTGAGAGACATCTGCAATAGCAACATATAAAATCCACCCCCCTTCATTTGTCTCACAAAAAACAGCATCATCAAAATCTTTTGCATCTTCACCATCAATCGTTATAAAGCATTTATCTTTTAAGTTCTCTCTATTTTTATTTATATGGGGTTTTTTTTGATCTGATAGTAATTCAATATATTCTAATGTTTTTTTACTCCAACTAGAGTGAAGGGAAAACTTTCTAACTGTATTATCTAATATTTCTTTATAATTAAAGTATGTGTCGTTCAATTTTTTATTTTTTAATTTTACTTACTTTTATGACACTAACTTTATCTTTTGAATTTCTGACATCATGCGTAATCTTCATAGAACAAAAGTTAGGCCCACACATAGAACAAAACTTTGCATCTTTTGCAGATTCTTGCGGTAAAGCTTCATCATGAAATTTCCTTGCTTTTTCAGGATCTAATCCAAGGTTGAATTGATCCTCCCATCTAAATTCAAATCTAGCTTTTGAAAGTGCATTATCTCTTAATTGAGAAGATAACTTTCCTTTCGCAAGGTCAGCAGCGTGTGCTGCAATTTTATATGCAATTATACCATCTCTCACATCTTCTTTATTTGGAAGCCCTAGGTGCTCTTTTGGAGTTACATAACATAACATTGCTGTTCCATACCATCCAATCATAGCAGCTCCAATTGCTGAAGTTATGTGATCATATCCTGGAGCAATATCAGTAGTTAATGGCCCTAATGTATAAAATGGTGCTTCAGAGCATTCTTCCATTTCTTTATCAACATTTTCCTTTATCATTTGCATTGGAATATGACCAGGACCTTCTATCATTACTTGTACGTCATGACCCCAAGCAATATTTGTCAATTCACCAAGAGTTTTTAGCTCTGCAAACTGTGCATCATCATTTGCATCTGCTATTGAACCAGGCCTCAAACCATCCCCTAAAGAAAAAGTAACATCATAGCGTTTCATAATTTCGCATATTTTTTCAAAATTTGTGTATAAAAAATTTTCCTGATCATATATTTGCATCCATTTAGCTAATATTGATCCACCTCTCGAAACTATTCCTGTAACTCTATTTTTTGTTAAAGGCAAATATTTTTTTAACACACCAGCATGTATTGTAAAATAATCAACGCCTTGCTCAGCTTGTTCTATTAAAGTTTCTTCAAAGATAGTCCAGTCTAACTTTTCTACTCTACCTTTAACCTTCTCTAATGCTTGATATATCGGAACCGTTCCTATTGGAACTGGTGAGTTTCTTATAATCCATTCCCTTGTTTCATGTATATTCTTGCCTGTAGATAAATCCATAACAGTATCACTTCCCCACTTTGTAGCCCAAATCATTTTTTCAACTTCTTCTTCTATAGATGAAGTAATTGTGGAGTTACCAATGTTTGTATTTATTTTAACTAAGAAATTCCTACCAATAATCATAGGCTCACTTTCAGGGTGTTTTATATTAGCTGGTATCACAGCTCTTCCTGACGCTACTTCTTTCCTTACAAATTCTGGTGTTATAAATCTTTCATTATTAAAGTAGTCCCCTTTCTTTTGTTTAAATAAACCTTTATATTCAGATTTTTGATATATAGCATCAGACATATTATTTTCACGTATTGCAATATACTCCATTTCTTTAGTAATTATTCCAGCTTTAGCAAGATGCATCTGTGTACAGTTTTTTGGAAAATTTTTTAACCTTTCATCTATCCATTTTTGTCTAATTCTAGGAATGCCTTCCTCAAGATTTATATCGTAGTTTTGATCAGAATAAGGGCCAGATGTGTCATATATTGGAATTGGTGGATTCTCTATTTTTTCTCCCCCCTCTAGAGTTGTTGGATTCTGTAGTACTTCCTTAAAGCCAACACTTACTTCGGAGTCTGAATCCATAGCTCGATAAAGCTTCCTATGCATTGGGCTGTTTAACTTTAACTGAATCTTCGTATCTTCATTCAGTTTTAGTGGATTTTTATTTTTCATAATTTTCAAATAATTCTAAGTAAAACAGGGAATCTAGGTATCTTAGCATGTAATCAAATCATTATAGTATGGATAAATTAAATAGGAAAATATTTTGTTAAAATTATGATAAGACCTTAATATACGTTTATGGATACATTATTTTTGCTTAGACATGCAAAATCCTCATTGAAAGTGAGCGGTATAAGTGATCAACAGAGGGAACTTTCCGAGCGTGGTGAAAAAGATGTTAAGCTACTTAACCGATATATAAAAGAGAGAGGTATTTTTTTTGATAAAATTTTATGCTCTATTGCTAAAAGAACTATGCAGACTATGCTTAATTTAGTTAGTTTGGACACAAAAAAAATAGATATTGAGTTAGATTTGTACCATGCTGACCCAGATACTATATTAGACTATGTTTCTAGATCAGTTGATTGCAAAAATCTTTTGCTTATTGCTCATAACCCTGGAATTTCAGGAGTAATTTCAAAATTAAGTGGTCAGGAATATCTTGACTTTCCAACATGTACGCTAGCAAAGTTTACAAATAAATCGGAAATTATGGAATTAGATTTTATAATAAGGCCCAAGAATGGGAAGATAGAAAAGCTAGGATAGAATAATATGGATAAAGTTAGTTTAGATGTAGAAAAAGATAATATGATTAATGGGCAACTTAAAGCTCTAGGCATAGATTGTCCAAACACACTAAGTTGTCTTTCAAAAATAAGAAGGGAAGACTTTGCTCCCTCTGATTATAAGGCACTTTCATACTCAGATATTGATATCCCAATTAACAGTAAATATTCTATGATTAAACCTACATATGCTGCAAAGATACTACAGCAACTAAAAATAAATAATAGTAGCACCGTTCTAGAAATAGGAACTGGAAGTGGATATTTAACTGCATGTCTATCTTATTTATCTAAACATGTAGATACTATAGATATTGATAAAAAATTATTAATTTCAGCAGAGAAGAGATTAAAAAAACTACTCTGTAGTAATATAAGTTTTTTTAATGAGGACATATTTTCAAAGTGGCAACCAAAGAATAAATATAATTTTATTGTAGTAAATGGTTCTGTGTTAAGTAGGATAAGTAAATTAGAGAATTTTTTAGAAGATAATGGAAAAATGTTCATAGTAATTGGAGAGTATCCTTTTATGCAAGGTCACGTTATTGAAAAGGTGCAGAATAATAAATTTCTTTTTGAATCTGTTTTTGAAATTGTTTTAGATCCATTAAGTAATCAAGAATCTAAAAAAGATTTTATTTTTTAAGACTTTATTATGATTGAGCTAACAGCTTTACAACTAAGCGAATATATAAAGAAGGAAAAAAACCTTATTCTGATTGATGTTAGAGAGGAGTGGGAATATAAAACTGCTGCAATTCAGAACTCTATACATATACCAATATCACAAATACAAGAGAAAATGGTCAAATTCGAACGTGACCAGAAAATTGTTTTTATTTGTCACCATGGGATAAGGAGCAGGATGGTTTGTAACTTTTTTGAAAGAATGAACTATAAAAATGTTATTAATTTGCTAGGTGGTATAGATAGTTGGTCGAAAAATGTGGATAATAACGTTCCAACGTATTAAAATTACATGCTATGAAAATAAACTTAGGGAGATTTTTATCTATTCTATTTTTGCAATTAATGTTTTGCAAAAGTTTGTTTGCTCTTGATTTGTTACAAGCGTATGAGTTTTCAAAAAGAAATGACCATAAAATTTTAGAAGCAGAAGCAAACCATAATGCCATAATGCAGTCATATCCAATTGCTAGATCTGCATTGCTACCAAATTTCGAATTTAATGCAAGTTCTGAAAGAACAAGAGAATCAGTTGATGGGTCAGTTTATGGTAGTGCTGGAAGTTTATCCCAATATACCACTGATAAATATAGTATAGACTTAACACAGCCTATATATAGAAGAGATTTATATACTTTACTAGAAAAGTCAAAAGATGAAGTTTCTGAATCTTTAGCAAAGCGAGATTCTGCGAGACAAGATCTAATAATTAGAGTTACAGAAGCTTATTTTAATGTTCTTATTGCTAGAGATAATTTAGAGTATGCAGAGTCAGAAAGAAACGCCATTAAATTACAATTAGAAGAAGCTAATGAAAAATTTAAGATTGGTTTATATTCTATAAGAGAGGTGACAGATGTACAGGCATCCTTTGATCTTGTACAAACTAAGGTTATTGAAAATAAGAACGATTATAGGTTAAGTAAAGAAAATCTATCTACTCTTACTGGAAGTTATAACGATGTCTTTTCATCTCTTTCAGAATTATATGAACCAAAAATTTCTTCTCTTCATAATCTAGATTCTATAGAAGATTCTGCATTATCTTATAATTTAGACTTAATTGCGCAAAAAAGAAAATTAGATGCATCATCTAAAAATCTTAAATATCAAAGATCAAAACATTACCCAACATTAGATTTATACGCTAGTGTTTCAAAGATAGATAAAGGGGGTGGTTCCTCTGGAGCGTATGAATCTAATAATGATTACATAGGAATAAAACTTAACGTCCCTATATTTACGGGTGGCCAAACATATTATAACTCAAAGAAAGCGGCCTATGAACACGAAGCTGCTAGACAACAATATTCTTTAAAGAAAAAAAATATTGTTAATGAGGCGAGAAGAGCTTTTTTAAATATAGAAAATAGTGTAAAACATGTATCTGCGCTCAAAAAGGCTCTAGAGTCAAGAAAGTTATCTGTAGAGTATAATAGGGTAGGTGAAGAAGTTGGTAACCGAAGTATTTTAGATACTTTATTCTCTATAAAAGAAATGTATGAAGCAAAAGCAAATTTTTCGAAAGCAAAATATCTTCATATTATTAATCAATTAAAGTTAAAAAAAGTTACAGGGGCATTGTCAGCAAAAGATATTGAATTAGTAAATAACTGGCTAGACTAATTTAATATGGCTTTGTTTTTTTATAATGTCATTATAGTTCTATTAAGCCCTTTCATATTAATATATTCGACAGCAAGATCATTTAGTCAAAAAGATAAAAGTTTTCTTTTAGAAAGGCTTGGATTCACTTCTAATAGTCTTAGTAATAAGGCATGTATTCATTGCGCCTCACTTGGAGAGGTTAATGGGGCAAAGCAGTTAATTAATTCAATGAAGAAGAAATATGATATATGTATTTCTGTAAATACAAAATCAGGGAAAGATAGGGCAAAAAGTTTGTTTCCAGAGCTTGAAGTAGTCTACTTGCCCCTAGATTACAAGATTATTATAAGAAATTGGCTTAATAAGAATATAATTAAATCTTTACTGATTTTTGAAACAGAAATATGGCCAAATTTATTAAATGAATGTAAAAAAAGAAATATTAGTACGGCTATTATCAATGCAAGAATATCAAAAAAGAATTTAGAAAAAAAATTTTTAATATCTATATATAAAAAATCTC
>JAYZIH010000070.1:0-3980 GCA_036165695.1 Pseudomonadota bacterium
CTAAATTATTAGACTATAATGAAATTACTATTAATGTAGATTCAATTGTTGAGGAATAAAATGCTACTACCTTTAAATATTGCTTTAAAATATATGAAGTCTAAAAAAAGTAGTAGATTTACTTCTATAATATCAAAATCTTCTATTGTTGGTATAACAATAGGTATAGCTGTAATTATTACTGTTTTATCAATAATGAATGGTTTTCATTCTGAAATGCGTAACAAGATTTTAGGAATGATATCTCATGTTATAATTACAGGTCCAGACTATGAATTATCTAATTGGCAAAATATACATTCAAAGATAAAAAATAATAATGAGGTATTATCATCTGCACCATATATTGAAGAAAAAGCAATGGTAATAAAAGGAAAGAATGTCCATGGAATACAAATTAAAGGAATAATTCCAGAGCTAGAAAAAGAGGTTACTAATCTAGAGAAAAATATTGTTTTAGGGAACTTATCACACCTCAATAGTAAGCCGTATCAAATATCAATTGGAAAAGATTTAGCACTTAAGTTAGGAGTAAAATTAGGAGACAAAATAACACTTGTTATTCCTAAAACACAAACAACTGTAATTGGCGTGATACCAAAATTAAAAACTTTCGAAGTTTCTTCTATATTTTATTTTGATATGAAGCAGTATGACAAGAATTTAGCATTTATTAATATGGGGGAAGCCCAAAAACTTTTTAGTCTTGATAATAAAATTACTGGCCTAAGATTAAAGTTAAATGATTTGTTTACCGCACCAAGCTTTAGGGAAAATATAGACTTGAATACAAATGAAAAAATAGTAATTATTGATTGGACAATGATGAATAAGAACTTCTTTGAAGCAATTAAAATGGAGAAGACAATGCTACTTATATTAATGATGTTAATAGTTTTAGTTGCAACATTTAATATACTGTCATCGCTATTTATGGTTGTTTCTGAAAAAAGATCAGATATTGCAATACTTAAGACAATGGGCATGGATTCTAGAAATATCATGAATATATTTATGATACAAGGTACCATACTAGGCGTAGTAGGAATAATTCTTGGTATAATATTTGGCCTAATTATATGCTTTAATTTAGAATCGATAATATCCTTTATTGAATATTTCTTAGATAGAAGCCTTATAAATTCAGATGTTTATTTCATAAGTAAAATTCCAGCAAAAATAATGATAAATGATGTGGTAGTTGTGTCGCTATTCTCATTATTTATTTCTTTTTTAGCAACAATATATCCATCATATAAGGCCTCTAAAACTGAGCCTGCGATTATTTTAAAAGGAAATTAAACTATGATTGAATGTAAAGATATATTTAAAACATATGATGATGGGTCAAAGAGAACTACAATTTTAAGTAATGTTAATTTTAAGCTTAATACGGGAGATTCAGCATCAATTATAGGTAAATCAGGCTCAGGTAAGACAACTTTATTACACTTACTTAGCGGCTTAGAAAAAGCAACCTCAGGCAATGTCAAGATTGATGGAAAGAATTTATCAAAAATGAGTGACAAAGCATTAACCCTGTTAAGAAGAGAAAAAATCTCCTTTGTTTATCAGTTCCATCATTTAATATTTGAGCTAAATGTGATAGAGAATATTTTGCTACCTCTACATATTAGAAATTATGGTGATGATAAAAGTATAAATCTGGCTAAAGACATAATAAAAAATATTGGCCTTGGGAAAAGAATGCACTATCAGGTAGACAAACTATCTGGCGGGGAAAGGCAGAGAGTTGCGATTGCAAGAGCTGTTGTATGTAAACCAGAGATACTGTTTGCTGATGAGCCAACAGGAAACTTGGATAAGAAAAATGCACTTAATATTTTTTCTATACTTGAGGAATTGGTAAAAGAATTTAATACATCATTAATACTAGCTACGCATGATGAATTATTAGCTAGAAAATCTAATAAATGTTATTTAATTGAGAATTCTAAGCTCAAAACTACTTAGGCGATTTTCTTCTTGCCCAAGACTTAGCTATATATAATCTCCAGTACAATGATATAAAGATATATCCCAATGTTGAAGTTGTAATAGATAAAATTAACGATCCGATTAATGTTGGTTTCCATGATGCAATTGCTGCATTAATTAGATTCTCATCAAAGCTTGAAGGAAAAGAACTACTATCAATGCCAAGAACATAAGATCCAATTTTATAAGCAAAAAATAATATAGGTGGTATTGTGATTGGGTTTGTTATCCAAACTAACATAACTGAAATTGGAAGATTAGCTGCAAATATAATTGCAAAAAAAGCAGCTATTACCATCTGTAATGGTAGGGGTATAAAAGCACAAAAAAGTCCAATAGCAATAGCCCTGGGCACTGATTTTCTGTTAAGATGCCAGAGGTTAGATTGGAATAATGCTGGACCAAAAAGCTTAAGTGTCTTCTCGTCCTTTATTTTATCCATATTAGGAAATATTCTTTTAATTACATTTTTTAGCATTACTGTAAAATAAACATTTAAATTAAAGTTTAATTATATAAGAAATTGCAAAGAAATAATCAAAAAAGTGGCTGGGCTATTTATAGAAGGCTTGTAAATATAGCATTAAAAAATAATTCAAAATGGCTTATATTTGCGATTATTGGAATGCTAATAACTGCAGCTAGCGACCCAGCACTATCAGCTATAATGAAACCAATACTTGATGGTGCTTTTATAAATAAAGATCCAGAAGTTATAAGATTAGTTCCGCTAGGACTATTTTCTATATTCTTATTGCGTTCACTAGGAATATTTTTAACTATTTATTTTATGGCTAAAGTCGGAAGGAGCTTAGTTGCAAGATTAAGAGAAATGATGTTTACAAAATTATTAACGCTACCGGTCAAATACTATGATAAAACATCATCTGGAGATCTTATGTCAAGAATATCACATAACGTAGAGTTATTATCTTCTACAGCATCTAGAAGTTTAATAATTTTAATAAGAGATACCTTGACTATTGTTGGTCTATTATCTTGGATGTTTTATCTAAACTGGATACTAACAATTTGTTTTTTAATTGCAGCACCTTTTATAACTATACTAGTTGGAACATTAAATAAGAAATTTAGGAATCTTACACATAAAACTCAACAGACAGTAGGAGGGATAATAAATGTCTCTCAGGAAGTTATTCACGGAAATAAAATTGTAAAGATATTTGGTGGATATAAGAATGAATTAGATAGGTTTCAGGAAACGAACCGCAATAATCAAAAAAGTCATTTGAAGCTAGCATTTACAGAAGGTATCAATAGTGCATTAATTATGCTAATTGTTGGCTCTTCTTTATCAGGTATTATTCTGATTTCTACATTCGATATGATTATAAATACTATAACAGTAGGCACATTTGTTTCATTTATGTTTGCTATGCTTATGATACTAGGTCCTGCGAGAGGTTTAGCAAGTATTAATGCAAGATTACAACAGGGAGTTGCTGCTGGAGAAAATGTTTTTCAACTTATTGACGAATATAGTGAAAGTGATACTGGAAAAATAAACCAAGTTGATACTAGTGGATCTATATCTTTTCAAAATGTAAATTTTTCATATAGCAATAAGCCTGAAAAGGTTTTGCAGAATATAAATTTAGATATTGATCCTAATATGACGCTTGCTATTGTTGGAAAATCTGGATGCGGAAAATCTACATTGGTAAATCTTATTCCAAGATTTTACTCTATTACAGAAGGGAAAATTCATATTGGAGATACAAACATTAATGATATTTCTCTTAGTGCCTTGCGTAATCACATTAGTTATGTCGGACAAAATACAATATTATTTAATGATACAATTTTTAATAATATAACATATGGTGAAAATACAATTAGTAAGGATCGTGTAGAAACTGCATTAAAAGAGTCATTTTGCGATGAGTTTGTATATAAATTAGATGACGGTATAGATACTTTAATTGGGGAGAATGGTGTTTTATTATCAGGAGGTCAAAGGC
>JAYZIH010000071.1:0-2656 GCA_036165695.1 Pseudomonadota bacterium
CCCTCCTGCATATTCCCATCGGAAATTTTTAAACTTGTAACTATTTCATGAATCTTTTTCATATACTGAATAGCTTCATGAGAATTTGAAATTTCTGGTTCTGAAACGATTTCTAAAAGTGGAGTACCAGCTCTGTTAAGATCAAGATAGGTTTTATTTTTATTATTATTATGTATTGATTTCCCTGCATCCTCTTCTAAATGAGCTCTGGTAATCTTAATTAACTTATCTTTCCCGGTTTTATCAATAATATTAACATTCCCTCCCTCTACTATTGGTAATTCATATTGACTAATTTGATAATTTTTAGTTAGATCTGGATAAAAATAACTCTTTCTTGCGAAAATTGAGTATTCAGAAACTTTTCCATTTATTGCAATACCAAATTGAACTGCTTTCTTTATTACTTCTTCATTTAAAACTGGCAAAGTGCCTGGCAAACCAAGGTCAACGTAAGAAGCTTGAGCATTTGGTAATTGTCCATATTTTGTTGACGCAGACGAAAAAATTTTGCTTTTAGTTAAAAGCTGAACATGAATTTCTAGACCAATAACTGTTTCCCAATTTGACATTTAATAACCCTCAGGCATTTCATTGTGCCAATTTGTTTCTTCTTGATACAAATTAGCTACACCTAATATTTGTGATTCAGAGTAGTGTTTACCAATTATCTGAAGACCAACAGGCATTTCTTTACTAAAGCCTACAGGTATAGATAGAGCTGGTAAACCTGCTAAATTTACTGGTGTTGTATATATATCAGAAAGATACATTTGCAAGGCATCCTTACTCTTTTCACCAATATCAAAAGCAATCGATGGGGAAGTAGGAGTTAGAATTATATCTACAGACTTGAATGCTTCATCAAAGTCACTATATATAAGCCTTCGAATTTTCTGAGCTCTAATATAATATTCATCGTAATATCCTGAAGATAAACTATACGTGCCTAACATTATTCTCTTCTTAACTTCATGCCCAAAGCCCTCTTGCCTTGTCCTTTCGTACAAATCTTTCATGCTGTCTGGATTATCACATCTATAGCCAAATTTAACCCCATCATATCTTGATAGATTAGATGAAGCTTCTGAAGAAGCTATTATATAATATGCTGGAATAGAAAATTTATGCTTTGGCAATGAAATCTCTTTTATCTTAAACTTTAATTTTTTAAACTGATTAATAGCATTATCAAGTACATCTTTAACATCTGAATCAAGTTTATCATCAAAATATTCAGTTGGTATGCCAATAGTCATTGCGTCTTTGCATGACAAATCTGATTTAAAATTTATTAAAGATTTATTACTAGTAGAGTCTTTCGAATCATATCCCCTCATTGCAGAATATAAAATTGCACAATCTCTAGCAGTTTTTGCTATTGGACCTCCTTGATCTAGGCTAGATGCATATGCAATCATTCCATATCTTGAAACACTACCATAAGTTGGTTTTAAACCTGTAAGGCCACAAAAAGAAGAAGGTTGTCTTATTGAACCACCGGTATCTGATCCAGTAGCTATAGGTATAATTCTTGATGCAACTGCAGATGCAGAACCCCCAGAAGAACCACCTGAAACTTTTTTATGATTCCATGGATTGCAAACTGGGCCATAAAAACTAGTCTCGCTTGATGAGCCCATAGCAAATTCATCCATGTTTGTTTTACCTACTAACACCATTCCTTTATTATTTAAATTTTCTACAACTGTTGCATTATATGGAGGAGTAAAGTTATCTAGCATTTTAGATCCACATGTTGTTTTCAACATTTTCGTGCAAAATAAATCCTTATGAGCAATTGGGATTCCAGTTAAAATATTTGATTTGCCTTTGCTTATAAGTTCGTCCGCCTTAATAGCTTGCTGTCTTGCAAAATCGCCATCAACTGTTATAAAAGCGTTAAGTGTTTTATTATGTTTTTTTATCCTTGATAGAAATATCTCTAGCAGTTCAAGAGCTGAAATTTCTTTATTTGATAATAGTTTTGAAAATTGATCTATAGATTGTTTATATATATCCATCTAGAATATCACTCTAAATCTATAACTTTTGGAACAATAATATATTTTCCATCATTGTCTGGAGAACAATTTATTCCATCACTATTAGTTTTTTCAGGATTATCTTCTCTATATGTTGGCACTATCTCTGGGGTATGGAACATTGGTTCAATGCCGGATAAATCTAGAGAGTTAGTTTGTTCTACTAATTTAAGAAAATCAGATATTTCAGAAGCAAATACATCCTCATTATTAGATTCTAATTTAATCATTGCCAGGTTAGCCACTTCTTTGACTTTTCTTTTATCAAACATACATCCCTCCCCCTATTGAGTATGTTAAATTTAACATATTATTAAATTACATACTTGTACAAATTCCCCGCAACTGTTAGAGTTTGCTTGTAATATCAAAGAATAATAACAATTTAGGGCTTTATGATACTTGGTTTTTTCTCAAAAGATTTGTCAATAGATTTAGGGACTGCTAATACCCTTATATATGTAAAAAATAAAGGGATAGTCTTGGATGAACCGTCAGTTGTATCAATCGAAGAAGATGGTTCAAAAAGAAAAATTGCTGCAGTCGGAGCTGAAGCAAAAACTATGCTTGGCAGAACACCAACAAATATGCAGACAATAAGACCGTTAAGA
>JAYZIH010000072.1:0-4944 GCA_036165695.1 Pseudomonadota bacterium
TCATAATCATCATTAAATACGTCAGAATTATCATTTATCATATCGCTTGAAATGCCTTTAATTTTAAGCTCATATATTATTTTGCTTTTCCCAAATCCTTTATTCTGTCTTAATCTAATGTACTGAGAAGTATATCTATTGTCAGATAGCATATCTGCATTCTTTAACTGTGCGACTGCCTCATTAATCTCTGATTCGGCGTAGCCTTTATTTCTTAACTTTGTCCTTATTTCATATTCTGAGTGCTCTCTTAGCGAAAGCGACCTTTGGGCTGATAGGATGCAATTATTAGGGTCAGACATTCTCCTCAACTTGATTAGATGTGGAGCCAGATTTCTTATCAGGTGCTGCACCATTCATCAATTGCTTCTCAATTGTCGAGCATAAGTCAGAGTTTTCTTTTAGGTATGTTATGACATTATCCTTGCCTTGCCCTATTTTCTCACCATTATAGCTATACCATGCGCCTGCTTTTTCTATAATATTTTTTTCTACACCTAGATCTACAACTTCTCCTATTTTAGAAATACCTTCGCCATACCTTATCTCAAATTCAGCAATTTTAAACGGTGGCGCTAGTTTATTCTTTACAACCTTTACCCTGGTTTCATTTCCTAATATTTCGTCGCCTTTTTTTATAGCCCCTGTCCTTCTTATATCTAATCTTACTGATGAATAAAATTTAAGAGCATTACCACCTGTTGTAGTTTCAGGATTACCAAACATCACACCTATTTTTAATCTTATTTGATTTATAAAAATTACCATTGTGTTAGATTTCTTTATGTTAGCTGTAAGTTTTCGCAGAGCTTGCGACATAAGTCTAGCTTGTAAACCCATATGGCTATCTCCCATATCACCTTCAATCTCAGCCCTTGGTGTAAGAGCCGCTACTGAATCAATTACAATAATATCTACAGCACTAGATCTTACAAGCATATCTGTTATTTCTAACGCTTGTTCCCCTGTATCTGGCTGAGATACAAGTAAATCATCAACATTTACTCCAATTTTTCCAGCATATATTGGGTCAAGTGCATGTTCTGCGTCAATAAAAGCAGCTGTTCCATTCAGCTTCTGACATTCTGCAATAACTTGAAGTGTTAAAGTTGTCTTTCCAGAGGATTCAGGCCCATAAACTTCAACAACTCTACCCTTTGGAAGTCCTCCAATACCTAAGGCAGCATCAAGAGTAAGTGATCCAGTTGGGATAACATCTATATTTTTCTGTGCTTCGTTATCTCCAAGCCTCATTACTGAGCCTTTTCCAAATTGTCTTTCTATCTGTCCAATTGCTGCTTTTAATGATGCTATCTTGTCGTCTGCCATAATTTCCTCTGAGTGGTGTGTTGGTTACACTTAATATATTATAAGCTATTTTGACTTATTACCACTTAGACAATCAAGAATTATTTCTATCCCTTTATCCACAGCCTTTTGTCTTATATCATCTCTATTTCCGCTAAATAAGTGGCTTTCAGTTTGAGGGTCTACTCCATTTTGACAGCAAGAAAAGAAAACTAGCCCAACTGGCTTATCATTTGTGCCGCCATCTGGTCCTGCAAGCCCAGTTATAGCTAAAGAAATATCAGCGTCCATGAATTTGAGAACATTGATAGCCATTTCTTCAGCAGTTTTTTTGCTTACAGCACCTTCTATTGCCATTGTATTTTTACTCACACCAATCTTCTCTTTAATGTCATTACTATAAGCTACTAAGCTCCCTATAAACCAACTAGAACATCCCGCATAATCTGTCAGGATTTTAGAAAAGAACCCACCGGTACAAGATTCACATAAAGAAAGCTTCATATTCCTTGAGACTAAGATTCCTTTAATCTTTTCTATATTTTCTTCTCTTGTGTTTTGATTCTGCATTTAATAGCTCAAAATGATAAATAGTTACTATAATGATATAATTTAAATATATAGGGTAATCAAGTTTAATTTTCATTCAAGAAATATTTAATGGGTAGTTTTTGGGACAAACAAGCTGAAAAATATCAAAGGGGTCATGGCATCTATCATAGGCAAAAGAAGAAGCTGAATAGAAAAACTTCTTCAGATTCTAGCGGTGGTATGGCAGAAAGACAAATACAGCTTAAAATTGAGCTCCTAGTAGAAACAGTATTATCATCTAAAAGAAGTGTAATTGAGCCAGCAAGGAATCTTGTTCCGTTTAGTCTATCAGATCAAGAAAAATTTATAGAAGCTATAAAAATTCTATGTAATACAAGTGTAGAACTAGGCTATAATTTTTCTCATTATGGTATTGAGTCATTAAGTCTAGTCGAAGACGATCAATGGCAAGACTGGCTAGAAGAAATAATAAAAATCTATGAAGCTAGAGGAATACTAGATTCAGTTAATTTTATAAAAAATGTAAAACATTATGTCCAAGAAATATCTGGAGGCGAATCTGCTGTAGCTCTAGAAGACGTTTTAAGAATAATTGAATCATTAGTAATTGGTCTAAATGGAAGGAGATTAAAAATATTGCCGTCAGATGATTCATATACTGACACAGAAACATTATATTTAAATAATAAATTTTCATTATATCCAGATAAAAAAGATAACTATGTTGCGCTTAAATTATCTGCGATACACCTATGGGCTCAAACATGGTACGGAACTTGGAGAATAAAGGAATCAGACTTTAATAAATTTAAGGAGAAAGAAAAAGCTTTTAAGACGTATCATCTGCTTGAAACGATTAGGCTTGATTCTAAAATCAAAAGTGAATATCCAGGCATTGGCAGACATCTTGAAAACATGAATCCCCATTCAAAAATAGAAAATCTGTGCAAAGAATGGAAGCATGCAATCACTTCTTTATCTTCAAATAATGCAACATATATGGACTCTCTGTCTTTAGTGCCAAAGATAATGAAAATAAATAATAGTATGATAAAAATACCATATATAGGAAAATTTGATCCTACTAAAGCTTTCAAAATAATTAATAAAAGAAAGAAGGATAATAAGTCAGATTTTGAAAGTATGATGAGAGAAATAAATGATGAGTATAACAGTAAAGAAGGACATGATGATAATAAGAGGCAGTTTAAAATAAAGAAAAGTGAAGAAAACGAATATGATGTAATAATAGAATTAGGCAATAAGCAAATTGAGATTTCTAAAGAAATGAAAAAAACATTAGAATCTATAATACAAGATTATGGGGAAATTCCAGATGAATATCTTAATCTAAATTATGATTCGTCTCATGATAAAGTTAGTGAAAATAATATAGAGAAGAAGGATTACAAAAATACTGAGTATGATTTTATATATGATGAATGGGATCATACAAGAAAAAAATATAAAAAGGACTGGTGCAAACTGAATGTTAAAAAAATGGATGGGCAGGATAGTAACTTTGTAAGTGATACTCTTTCTAAACATAAAGGCTTGTTAAAACATATAAATAAATCTTTTGAAGCATTAAGACAAGATGAAAAGAAACAAAAAAAATTAAATTATGGGGATGATATCGATATTGATTCTTTTGTTGAGTCGTACTCAGATATAAAAAAAGGCGCTGAGTTAGATGAAAAAATCTTTACTAAGCTTAATAAGGTGGCAAGGGATGTAGCTGTCATGTTTATGATTGATATGAGTGGCTCTACTTCAGGATGGATTAATCAGGTTGAAAAGGAAAGCTTAGTATTATTATGCGAATCTTTAGAGATCTTAGGCGATAAATATAGTATATATGGATTTTCTGGTAAGACTAGAAATGCGTGTGAAGTTTATCTTATAAAAGATTTTGAAGAAAAATATAATTTACAAGTTAAAGATAGAATATCAAGTATAAAAGCTATGGATTATACTAGAATGGGTGTAAGCATTAGACATCTATCACATTTACTAGATAAAGTTGAGGCAAAAACAAAATTAATGATAACTTTATCAGATGGTAAGCCTGATGATCTTGATGGTTACAGAGGTTCCTATGGCATAGAGGATACAAGAAAAGCTTTAATTGAAACAAGATCCTTAGGTATACACACTTACTGTATTACAATAGACAAGGAGGGTATGGACTATCTCCCTCATATGTATGGAAAATCAAACTTTTCTGTGGTTAATAATATAGATAAACTACCATTTAAAGTTTCTGAAATTTATAGAAAAATTACGACATAATAAAATGAAAAGAACCATATTAATAATTTCTTTATTTATATTTACTTGTAGCTGCCAAAAGGATGCTTTTCGTAGTTTTGGACAATCAGATATTGATATAGTATCGGAAATTCACGCTAAGACTGCTAAGGAGATAACAGAGGCTCTAACAATAAAGCTCTATAAAATAAATCCTAAAGAATTAGCTAAAAATAAGCAGCATAAATCTGTTTCTAGTGTAATAATTGATATTTTTAGCAATAAAGAAATAGACATAGATAGTACAGGAGAGAAAAACATTAAATTAATTCTTGATGGATTTGATAAAGACTCTGATGTTGATAGAATTTACTATACCATGAAGGGTCTATATGGAATGATAAGAGCCTCTTACAATTATAAAACAGAATTTTATTTAACTGATAAAAAACTAGATGCGCAGAAATTATATAATTCTGCACGAAATATTGAAGTCTTTGTTTGGAGACTTAGTAATACTAAAGATAAAATGGATAATTTACTTATAAAAACAAACAATATGCAAAAAGGACATATCAATTTAAGTTTTGAAAGACTGTTTGGAAAATTAATTGCAAATCAAGATATTATATCTAAGAGTATTGCATCACAGGAAGGTAGAGCTGTTCAGAAAGTAGCTAAAAGTATAGCATCTGCTATTTTCTTACCTATAGGATTATGATTAAATGAAAAATGTACTTATTATATTCTATAGTGAGAAAGGTTCAACAGAATCCTTGGCGTTAAAAATTTCTAAAGGTGTAGAATCTATTGATGGAGTTAAGTGTACAATTA
>JAYZIH010000073.1:0-4996 GCA_036165695.1 Pseudomonadota bacterium
ATCATAACCAAATCTATTATGTATTAAATTAAAAAATAAGGAGATTATAAATAAAAATATTATTAAGTAGACAGTAAAGATTCCATGTCCATTAAATGCTTCTATAATTAATTCTAATGGCTGATAGTTATGATATTTCATATACTCAAACTGGTTTCCTAATGAAGTAGAGTATACCCAAGCATACAAACTTCCAAACCTAGGGGTATACCATATCCAAAGCATTATTGATGAAATAAGCATGCTCTTAGAAAAAAAGGTATCAATACTCTTAAATGTTTTATTGCTACCATTTTTTTTAAGTGTATATATTAAAAATAACATTAATAATAATAATGAAGAAACAAAAATTGCCGAAATAAGAAATATTTCATATGAATAAGGAGGATGAATTTTTAAAACTGAACTAGATACTTCTGGTACTAAGCTACTAATAAATAATAGCCAAAGGAAAAAAATAGGGTAAGTAAAACCTTTAACGATTTCATATAAAGATAAATACTTACTATGCTTATAGAATATTATTGTAAGAAGCCCAAGGGATAAAAACAGAGCTCCTTCTACTGGTCTAGATAGTAGCGTTAGTGTAAAAAATATAATAAACAGATATGATCTCTTTTTGTCTTTAAATAAACTATCTTTTGACAGAAAGTACATGGTTCCAAGCAGGAAAGGAATAAAAGAGATTTCAGCAAAAAAGGGGGATGACTCTCCACCAAAAAAAATATCAATTGACAAACAAACTATTGATGCTGAAATAGCTGAAATATATCTTCCTGCATGTATCGAGAAAATCTTGTATGCAAAGTACGTGCTTAATGACGTAAATAGAACATGTGTCATAAGTACTGATAGCAATAAATCTCCTTCAGAAATTATTAGAAATGGCACTATAAAAACTTGAAAGATTACGGGTCTCCAGCTTCTTTCATTAAAGATTGAAATAATAAAGTTAAAGAACTCAGATTCTTTAAAATTTTGATATATCAGCTGGGCAGATTCTAGATAAGCAATGGCATCAGACAGTGGTAAATGGTTATTCTCATAATGCCATATAAACGACAAGATAGGTGCTACAAGCAAGATCAGTAAATAAATATGGTTCTTTATATTCTCCATTTTTTTTAAATTTTTATATTTTTATAAAATTCACGTACAAACAAATCAATTGAGTTATTTTTTATTGCTTCTCTAATATCTTTCATTAATTCTTGGTAGTAATATAAATTATGTATAGTATTTAATCTTAATCCTAAAATCTCATTACAATTGTCTAAATGTCTTAAATACGCTCTACTGTAATTTTTACAAGTATAGAACTGACACTGATCATCTATTGGGTTTGTATCATCTTTATATATAGAATTTCTTAATTTTAGAATTCCATTCTTAGTATATAAATATGCTGTCCTAGCATTTCTTGTAGGCAGAACACAATCAAACATATCTATTCCTCTAAGTACAGCTTCTACAATATCTTCAGGGTTGCCTACCCCCATAAGGTATCTTGGTTTTTCCTTAGGTAATTTATGAGCAATATTATCTAAGACCTTATTTCGCACTTCATGCGGTTCACCAACCGATAGACCACCGACAGCATAACCGTCAAAACCAATGTTATTTAGTTCCTTCAAAGATATATCTCTTAAATCATCGTAAATACTTCCTTGAACAATCCCAAATAAATGTGACTTAGATCCATTGTGATACTTTTTGGATTCTTCTGCCCATTTTATAGATAATTCCATTGACTTCTTAGCAACATCATAATCAACAGGATAAGAGGTACAATCATCAAAGCACATTATAATATCTGCTCCAAGTTTTTCTTGAATTCTTATTGATTTTTTAGGGTCTAGAAAAACCTTATCACCATTAATAGGAGAATTGAAGGTTACTCCGCTATCATCTATTTTACTAATTTTCTTAAGACTAAAAACTTGATAGCCTCCAGAATCAGTTATAATACAACCAGGCCAATTCATAAAATTATGTAATCCAGTGTGTCTGCTTACAATCTCTGGACCTGGTCTTAGCATTAAATGGAAAGTATTAGCTAGTATAATTTGATAGCCTAGGTCAAATACTTCATCTGATGTCATTGTTTTTACAGTTGCTGCTGTGCCAACTGGCATAAAAACCGGGGTCTCAATTATCTTTCCATTAAGTTCTAGCTCACCTACTCTTGCATTCCTGCAGTTATTTAATACTTTAAAATTTAGCATTGATAATTTTATACTTAAAATTTATTGATTATGATATATTTATTAACAAATTAATCTTATCACATGGTTTTCAATATGAAAAAAATTTTAATACTTGGGGCTACAGGTTTTATAGGTAAGAATATAACTCTAGCGCTTTCAAAAAATAAAAACTATGAAATCCATGCTGTAAGATTTAAAAGAAAAGCATACTCTGCTGCAAATAAAATAAGATGGTATAAAGCTGATTTAAGAAACCCATTACAAGTTGATAAGCTTGTTAAAGGGAAAGATATTGTAATACAAGCTGCTGCAACTACCTCTGGTTCAAAAGATATTGTATCAATGCCATATATACATGTTACAGATAACGCTATTATGAATTCATATATTTTTAGATCAGCATTTAACCACAAAGTTAAACATTTTATTTTTCCAAGTTGTACCGTAATGTACCCTTCCTCAAAATCACCTACTAAGGAGAATGACTTTACAGGAAAAATAATTGATAAATATAAGGGAGCTGGTGAAACAAAAGTATATTTAGAAAAAATTGCTAAATTTTACTCTATGTTGAGTAAGACAAAATATACAATTATTAGACATTCAAACATTTATGGGCCGCATGATAAATATGATCTAGATAAAAGCCATGTATTTGGAGCAACAATCACAAAAGTTCTTACTGCAGAAGATAAGGTTGAAGTTTGGGGCGCAGGTAACGAAATTAGAGACTTTCTTTATGCTGAAGATTTAGTAAATTTTATTAAGCTTGCAATTGCAAGGCAGAAAGCTCAGTATGAAATATATAACTGTGGCTCTGGTGTTCCTATTAAAGTGAAAGATCTTGTAAAAAAGATAATTTATATCTCGGGTAAGAAAATAAAAATTAATTATAATAAAGCTAAGCCCTCAATTCCTTTTAATATGTATTTAAATATAAGTAAAGCAAAAAAAGATTTGGGTTGGGCGCCAAAAACGAATATAGATTTGGGAATAAAAAAAACAATTGACTGGTGGTATGAGAATATCAAGTGAATCATGATGATAAAAATTGGAAATTAATTTCACGTAAGGTCGTTTACGATGGGCACCCATATATAAAAATTAGTATGGATAAAGTGCAATTGCCGAATGGTAAAATTATAGACGATTATCATCGAATAGAAGTCCATAATGCTGTAATGCTATTAGTTGAAAATGAAAAAAAAGAATTATTGGTTTATAAAGAATATAGACATGGTGTTGCAGAAGTTTCACTAACTTTTCCTGCAGGCGGAATAGAAAGTAATGAAAATATTTATGATACAGCAAAAAGAGAACTTTTAGAGGAAACTGGATTTGAGGGAAAAAATTTTAATGTTCTCAACGATTATATAGTCAGTGGAAGCTATATGTTTGGTGAATTAACTTTTATCAAAGTAACGAATATCTCAAAAAAGAATAATCCTGTTAATAAGGATATTGAGGATCCTGAGCATATTTGGATGTCTTACGATCAGGTTAAAAAAGCAATTCAAGACAAAGACTTTAAAGCTCTTACTTACGCAACTGCAGCTATGTTATGGATACTTAGTGATGAAAAATAGACTTTGGATAACCGGATCAAATGGTTTAGTTGGCAGTTCGTTAGCAAGAATAATTGCAGATAATAATCATTATGAAATATTAAGTACCTCAAGAAAAGATTTTGATCAGACTCAACAGAGCGAAGTGAAAAAATGGGTAAGTAAAAATAGGCCTGATACTATAATAATAACATCCGCGCTTGTAGGTGGAATTCATTATAATAATTCACACCAATCAGATTTCTTATATGAAAATGCAATGATTAATTTGAATGTAATTCAAGCTGCACTTGAGAATAATGTAAAAAAAATTGTGTTTTTAGGTGCAAGTTGTATGTATCCAAAGGAAGCACCACAACCGTATCAAGAATCATCAATAATGACCGGAGAAGTTGAACCAACAAATCAAGGTTATGCAGTTTCAAAAATCCTAGGTCTTAAATACATTGAGTCAATTAATAAACAGTATAATTGTAATCACACGTGTATTATTCCAGCAGCCACGTATGGTCCTAATGATTCATTTGACGAAAGTAAAAATCATGTAATTCCGGCATTAATAAAAAAAATTCATAATGCAAAAATCAATGGTGATAAAGAAGTCGTTCTTTGGGGGACTGGGAATGTGATGAGAGAATTTATATATATAGATGACTTCATAAAAGGTATAATACATATTCTTGAAAATTATAAGGATAACGCTCCAATAAACCTTGGATCTGGGTTTGAGGTTTCAATTATTGAACTTGCAAATATTATAGCTTCGGTAATTGGATACGAAGGCCAAACTATATTTGATCCAACAAAACCGGATGGAATGAAAAGAAAAATACTTGATTCTTCTAAGATTCAAAAACTTGGTTGGAAGCCTAAAACAAGCCTATATGAGGGCATTGAAAAAACATACAGAGAATTTCTTAAAAAAAATTAATTAAAAAGCTCCCTAATAAAACATTTTATGAATCTTAATCCAGTAGGTATACTTTTTGCCTGTGTTTCACCAAATAATCTTTGCCCTTCAACCGTAGGAAATTCAATAATTTTTATATTTTTTTTTAGTGCTCTCATAGTCATTTGATACTCTATGGTATAATCAGATGCATCTAATTTTAGTAAATTTGCTGTTTTTTTTGTTATAGCTCTATAACCATTAATTGAATCCGTAATATATGGACCTTTTTTTCTAAATGCTAAATTTGCAAGTAAATTAAAAATATTATTTGC
>JAYZIH010000074.1:0-5001 GCA_036165695.1 Pseudomonadota bacterium
TGCTATAGTAATAATAATTTTAGAATATCTAGTTAAGAAAGATAGGGATATAACATCTGTAAATTATTCCGATGCTATCATAATAGGTTTATTTCAATCACTAGCCCTTATACCTGGAACTTCAAGAGCAGCAGTAACTATTATGGCAGCACTAATCTTAGGGTTTAATAAAACTACTTCTGTGCTAATTTCATTTATTTTGTCAGTACCAGTAATATTTTGCGCTATAACATACCAGACATTTAAACTAGATTATTCTAATATTGAAAGTGACCAAATATTTATAGTCTTTATTGCAATTATACTTTCACTTATTACATCTTATATTGTTATGAGTTTTTTCCTAAGATTTATAAATAGCATTGGTTTACTACCATTTATGATTTATAGAATTTTTTTAGGAGGAGCATTACTTATTATATTTATATTATAAAACATGCTTTATAAGCTCTATATAGTGCAATTTTGCAGCTATTTTAGCTTCTTCAGCATGAATTCCATCCTTAATTTTAGGCTTACTATCTTTATCTAATAATAAACCATATATTTTTAAGAAAATAGATATCTGTAGATCCTTATCCATTGAATGAAAATTAGTAAAAGCATCTATTTGCCTAATAAAATTTTCTAATCTTTCAGGTCTTCTAATGGAGTCAATTGAAGTGATAAAGTTATATATTATCTCTGAATTACTAAGATCTAAATCTAAAAATCTTGTTACACAATCTCTAAATATGAAATAAGATTCTGTTAACTTTTTTGGGAACCCAAACATATCTATAAAATCTATTGGAAAATCCAAGAGAACCATAATATCATCTTCTCTTATTCCTGTTTTTTTAAAAAATTCTATTTTTCTATTAATAAGTTCTTCATTTATCTGCCCTGGAAAATATTTTTCAAAGAACCCAGAGACTCCTAAAACTTCAAAAAATGCTGACGGGTTGCTATATGTGAAGGAAGTAGATAATTCGTTCCATAATCTTTCTTTAGATAATGATTCAATCTCGCCTGATTTTACTATGTTATTCATAACTAAAACGGTTGAGTTGTCTATTTTAAAACCTAAATCTTTTAGCTTAGAATAAAATCTAGCAACTCTAAAAACTCTTAATGGATCTTCATCAAATGCATCAGACACATGCTTAATAATTTTTTTATTAATATCCTCTACTCCGCCAAAAGGGTCAATTAAATCACCATTAGAATCCATTGCTATAGCATTTATTGTTAAATCTCTCCTCTTTAAGTCATCTTCTAATGTAACGTTTTTATTAATATCAAATTCAAATCCTTTGTGTCCGGTAGATGTTTTTTTTTCAGTTCTTGCTAAAGCATATTCTTCGTTAGTTTTTGGATGTAAAAAAACAGGAAATCTTTTCCCTACCTGTTTATATCCTTTTGATATGAGTTCTTCTGATGAGCTACCTACTACAACCCAATCTTTTTCCTTTTCTTTAAGACCTAAAAGTTTATCTCTAATTGAACCACCTACTTGATATATCTTCATAATATTATCTTTCAATACAACTCGTAATAACTGATTCCAGCTCAGTATAGAAATCATAGTCAGAACTTCCAGTGCTATCAATTTTGCACGAATTATAATTATCTATTGAAAATGGCTTTCCAGGAAGTAATTGCATTATATAAGCCTGTAATCTTGATAAGTTATCTGTTAACGGGATCACTTTTGTTTTCCTTTTCTTAAAATGTATAACCAACTCAACTATCTCTTTTAAAGTATATACCTTTGGTCCACATAAATTATACCTCTTTTGGTAAGAATCAACATTATCTATGCAGTTAATTATAAAATAAGATAAATCTCTAACATAAATTGGTGAAAATTTCGCGTTCGCACATGCTAAAGGAAAATAAAAAGGAGTAAAATTTATTAAGTTACTAAATCTATTAATTAATCCATCGCCTTTCCCAAAAACGACTGAAGGTCGAAATGTTGTGATATTCGTAAATCTTTCTCCATAAGTATGCATGTAGCTTTCAGCATCTCCTTTAGTTCTTAGGTAAAAACTCGGACCAGAGGAATTAGCATTTAAAGCACTCATATGAAGAACCCTTTTAATATTATTAATCTTACATGCGTGAAGTATAGTTCTTGCTAAATTTGAATGTACAGCTTCAAAACCTTTTCCTTTAAATCCTCTTTCATTTAATATCCCAACTAAATTAATTAAAATATCACAATCTCTTGTTACAGAAATTAATTCATCTTGATTATGTATATTACATTGAACTAATTGTAGCCTAGGGTAGACCAGAAATTTCTTATTCTTTTCTCTGCTCCTTGTAGGTACCTTTACACTATAATCCTCAGAAGATAGCATATTTACTAAATTTCTCCCTATAAAACCTGTGCCTCCAAGTATTACTATATTCATAGATCTGCCAATAAATATTTGTTATGTAAATGTTTTAACATATAATAATGAATTATAAAAAAAAATGATACAACAACAGGTTTAAATATCATATGGATTTTCAAATAAAACGTTATATATTTTTTATTATTTTTTGTCTGTGTACTTTATTACATTCTAATCAAGTACTTTCAGAACTGCTAAATGAAGAATTTGTAAAAACATATAATCTAATAAAGTCTGGTAATTTCAAAGATGCTAAGTTAATTCTAGAATCTTTGAGGGAGAAAAACCCAAATAACATGGAAATAATTAATAATATAGCAGTAATAGAGGCGGAATCTGGAAATATAGAAGAAGCAATAAATTTATTAACACAATCATTAACATTTAACCCGAATCTAGAAACAATATATAAAAATCTAACTAAATTGTATGCTTACCAAGCGAATGTACTTTATGAGGAGGCATTATCTATTGATGAAAAGAAGCAATATAATATTTCTCTTAAACCAATAGGTAAAATACAACATATAGAAAAGGTTAAAGAAAAAAATATAGAAATATCTAGTAAAAAGAATATCGATACTGAAATAAAAATTAATACAAATGATCAAGAAGAAAGTGTAAGCAATCTAGTAACATCATGGTCAAAATCATGGGAAGAAAAGAAATTGGATAAATATTTTAAGTGTTATCTAGATAACTACAAAGCAAAAAATTATAGTAAACATAGTGAATGGAAAAAGGATAGAGAACAAAGAATTAAAAATAAAAAAAATATAAAAATCGAAATAACAGACTTGAATATCATTATATTAAATGAAAAGAATTCGCTGATTGAATTTCAACAAAACTATAAATCAGATTCATTTAATGACAAAGTTACAAAACATCTTATACTCATAAAACATAAAGATGGCTGGAAAATTGCTGGTGAATATATAGTAAGATAAAACATTATGAAATATATTCCTATTTTTATTACATTATTTTTCCTTTTTTCTGGAAATGCACTCTCAGAAAAAGGGAGTAGTCAGTCTGAAAAGGCTGAAAGTGATTTGAGAAAAGTATTAATGTTAATGAGAGATGGGGATATTGATAAGGCAATCACCACTGCATCACATTTGATAAAGAATTATCCAAATTTTAAACTTGGCAAACTTGTATATGCTGATTTGTTATCAGCTAGAGCTCAATCTAAGCCTATTATCTCAAAAAATTTTAGCACTGATAAAGCGAATAAATCTTTAGTTGAGTTAAAAAGTGAAGCTAAAGCTAGGATTAATTTTTCTGCAAACTATAAAAGAAATAAACTTGTGCCAAAGTCTATTATTAATATAGCCTCAAGTAATAAATATGTCTTTCTTGTAGAGCTTAAAAAATCAAGACTTTATATTATGGAAAATGATGATGGTTTCCCAAAAATCATTGCTGACTATTATGTTTCAATTGGAAAGGAAGGTTATAGTAAGGACATATCAGGAGATAATAAAACACCAACAGGTGTATATAAAATTACTTCCTTCCTGAAAGATGAAGATTTACCTGAACTTTATGGAGACGGTGCTTACCCTATAAATTATCCAAATACATGGGACTCAAGAAATAAAAGAACTGGTTATGGTATATGGATACATGGAGTTCCAAGAGATACATATAGTAGACCACCTCTGGCAAGTGAGGGCTGTATAGTAGCAAGTAATAGTACTTTACAAGAATTAAAAAAATTTATAACTCCAGGGAATACTCCGATAATACTAAAAAAAGAGGTAATATGGATTACCAAATCTAAATGGGATAAAAATAACCAAGAAATCAAGAAAATCCTTAAGAAATGGAAAGAAAGCTGGGAAAGTCTAAATCCATATACATTTATTTCACAACATTCAATAGATTTCCAAAGTAAAAAGCATAACTTTGAGAAAAGAGTTTCACACATACTAAGGATTATGTCTTCAAAGTCATTTATAGATGTCGAAATTGAGGATATTAATATTTTCTTCTATCCAGATAAGAAAGAGATCATTTACACTGATTTTAAGCAAAACTACAAAAGTAATAATTTTTCAAGTTCAACAAGAAAAAAATTATTCTGGCAATATGAAAAAGATGGAAATTGGAGAATAATTCATGAAGATACATAGTAAATTGTACTTGAATTATTAGTTTATTTAAGTTAAAAAAAGTACACTAAATTTAAAAAAGGAATAATAATGTCAGAAAATATATTAAAAATTACGGATGCTGATTACCAAGATAAGGTCATTAATAGTGAAAAACCTATTTTGGTTGACTATTGGGCTGAGTGGTGTGGTCCTTGTAAAATGATTGCTCCTATTCTTGAAGAGGTTGCAAATGAACTATCTGATAAGATTATAATAGGTAAAATGAACGTGGATGAAAATCCCCAAACTCCCCCAACACTGGGAATCAGAGGTATCCCAACCTTAATGTTATATAAAAATGGAGAAGTTGTAGCGACCCAAGTTGGTGCAATAAGTAAGGCAGATTTGCTAAAAATCATTGAAGACAATATATAAAAAAAACTAGACGTCAGTAATAAATAATGGTAGTTTTACCTTAGAAATAATATATTTCTTCTTCAATGATTAAAAAA
>JAYZIH010000075.1:0-3478 GCA_036165695.1 Pseudomonadota bacterium
GGACTAAAACCTAATAAATTGGTAACATACGCACTTCAAAAAATATTAATTTATTTATCAATATATATTACATAGATAAGGAGACTCTTTGAATATGCAAGAACAAATAGATCAATTAAAGCAAGAATGGGAAAAAAATGACAGGTGGAAGCATGTTAAGAGGACTTATAGTGCAGAAGACGTCGTAAGGCTTAGAGGCTCACTAGTCCCTGAGTACACAATTGCAGATAGAAGTGCTAAAAAATTATGGGATTTAGTTAATGGTGGTGCAAAAAAAGGATATGTTAATTCTCTTGGTGCACTAACTGCAGGGCAAGCAATGCAACAAGTTAAAGCTGGTATTGAAGCTATATATTTATCAGGTTGGCAAGTAGCTGCAGATGCTAATACTTCAGAAACAATGTACCCAGATCAGTCACTTTATGCATATGATTCAGTTCCAAGCGTGGTAAGAAGGATTAATAATAACTTTAAAAGGGCTGATGAAATACAATGGGCTAAAGGAATTAACCCTGGTGATAAAGATTTTATAGATTATTTTGCTCCTATTGTTGCGGATGCTGAAGCAGGCTTTGGCGGTGTACTTAATGCATTTGAATTAATGAAAAATATGATTGCAAATGGAGCTGCTGGAGTACATTTTGAAGATCAATTAGCTGCAGTAAAAAAATGTGGACACATGGGGGGTAAAGTATTAGTTCCAACAAAGGAAGCTGTTCAAAAACTTATTGCTGCAAGATTAGCTGCCGATATTATGGGTGTACCAACAGTTCTTTTAGCAAGAACAGATGCAGAAGCTGCAAATCTTATTACCTCTGATTATGATGAAAATGATAAACCATTCTTAACAGGTGAAAGAACATCTGAAGGGTTTTACAGAACAAAAAATGGAATTGATCAATCTTTATCAAGGGGATTAGCATATGCACCTTATGCAGATTTATTATGGTGCGAAACAGGAACGCCAGACTTGGATTTTGCAAAAAAATTTGCTGAAGGGATTAGATCAAAGTTTCCTGAACAATTACTTGCTTATAATTGTTCTCCTTCATTTAATTGGAAGAAAAATCTGGATGATGCAACTATAGCAAAGTTCCAGAAAGAATTAAGTGCTATGGGCTATAAATATCAATTTATAACTTTAGCTGGTATTCATAATATGTGGTTCAATATGTTTGATTTAGCACACGAATATTCTGGAGAAGAAGGAATGAAGCACTATGTTGAAAAGGTTCAAGAGCCTGAATTTTCTGCCTTAGAGAAAGGGTATACGTTTGTTAGCCACCAACAAGAAGTTGGCGCAGGTTATTTTGATGACGTAACACAAGTTATTCAGGGTGGAGAGTCTTCAGTTACTGCTCTATCAGGATCAACTGAAGAAGAGCAATTTTAATAAAATATGAGTTATAAACATATTAAAGTCCCAAGCGAAGGGAGCACTATTACAGTTAATAGTGATAACTCTTTAAATATTCCAGATAACCCTATTATTCCTTATATTGAGGGAGATGGTATTGGTATAGATATAACTCCAGTAATGCAAAAGGTTGTTAACGCAGCTGTAAAAAAAGCTTATGAAGATGAAAGAAAGATATCATGGATGGAGATTTATGCGGGAGAAAAGGCAATTAAATTATATGGAGATCAAAATATACTTCCCAAAGAGACGTTTAAAGCCATGAGTGATTTTATTGTCTCAATAAAAGGCCCATTAACTACACCAGTAGGCGAAGGCATGAGGTCGTTAAATGTATCAATTAGACAGGAAATGGACCTATATGCGTGTGTTAGGCCTATTAGATTCTTCCCCGGAACTACAACGCCAATGAAAATTTCAGACACTACTAATATGGTTATATTCCGTGAAAATACAGAATATATTTACGCTGGAATTGAGTACCAATCAGAGTCAGAAGAAGTAAAAAAACTTCTAGATTTCTTAATAAATCAAATGGGTGTTACAGGTATAAGATTTCCAAATACATCTGGAATTGGAATTAAGCCAGTTTCTAAAGAAGGGTCAGAAAGACTAATACGCAAAGCAATACAGTACGCAATAGATAATGATAGAAGCTCTGTATCTCTAGTCCATAAAGGAAATATTATGAAATACACGGAAGGAGCATTTAGAAACTGGGGGTATGATCTAGCAATGTCTGAATTTAATGCGGTTAAGATAGACAAAGGACCATGGTGCTCAATAAAAAATCCTAAAACAGGCAAGGAAATTATAGTCAAAGATGTAATTGCTGATAACTTTTTGCAACAAATTTTATTAAAGCCTGAAGAATACGACGTAATTGCAACTTTAAATCTAAATGGTGATTATATATCTGATGCTCTTGCAGCGCAGGTGGGTGGCATAGGTATAGCGCCAGGAGCAAATATGGCTGATTCAATAGCTGTATTTGAAGCTACACACGGCTCAGCTCCAAAATATGCTGGAAAAGATAGAGTTAATCCGGGTTCTATTATTTTATCTGCCGAGATGATGTTAAGATATATTGGATGGAAAGAAGCAGCAGATAACATAATAACAGGGGTAGCTGGCGCCATTGCTAATAAAACTGTTACATATGACTTAGCTAGAGCAAGAGCAGGAATGCAGAAGGTTTTAAGAAGGAAACACGAGACAAGTCAGGAGATTATTGAGGAACTACAAGAGCTAATGCCTGGAGCTACTTTAGTTACATGCAGCGGATTTGGAGATGCAATAGTAGACTGCATGTAATTTTTTTTGTATAAATACAAGTATGAAATCAACGTTTAAAATTACTTTCTATAATCAAGGCTCAGTATATGAGGTATATGCAAAAGAGGTATACCAGTCTGACATGTATAGCTTCATCGTAATTGAGGATATGGTTTTTGGTGAAAAAACAAATGTTGTCGTTGATCCTAGTGAAGAAAAGCTAAAAGATGAATTTTCTGGTGTAAAACGTTTTTTTGTACCAATGCATAATATTATAAGAATTGATGAAGTAGAAAAAGAAGGTATATCTAAGATAACTAGCTCAGACAGTAATGTCAGACAGTTTCCATCAGAATCTTTCCCAATTCCTCCAAGCACAAATAATAAAGAAAAGACATAATACATAGATAAGGTGAGATGACAGAGTGGCCGATTGTGCTTGCTTGGAAAGCAAGTGTACTTTTACGAGTACCCAGGGTTCGAATCCCTGTCTCACCGCCATTTTAAAAATAACTTTATTTATAAATTAATTGTTAAGTTTGCCAAGACAAATATATTTTGTTAAAACATAAATATGAAATACAAACTACTTATAATATTAATTTTGGTTGCTTCATTTAATACGAACGCATTTTCGAGATGTGAAACAGAATGTCTTCTTAAAGTAATGGAAATAGTCAATAATACTGGTGGTGTGGGGAGGTTTGATCAGGCAACATTTAGAAAGGTTATTGTGTTTAAAGGTGGGAATTTATATAAAACGTTTATTTTAAGTTACGATTGGAA
>JAYZIH010000076.1:0-5188 GCA_036165695.1 Pseudomonadota bacterium
ATAAAAAACCAAAGAAGTTTAGGATTGAATATGTTGTGCCAAATAATATACTTTTAGTATCAGATGGGGATTTTTTAACAACCTATGATAAAGATCTAAATCAAGTTGTTATAAGTAAAATAGACGAAGAGAGCAATAAAATAATTGAAATGCTTTCTGATTTTGATTCAATTAAGAGGAAATATATGTATAGTGCTCATCGAGTCAATAAGGATATTCTTGTTGAATTCATACCTAAAGATAGCGCTACTAGTGGAGAAATTTTTTTACTTATAAATAATGGTCGTATAAAGGAGATCAATTTCTATAATGAGATTAACCAGAAGGTAACAGTTAAATTTGATAAATTTGAAAAAAATATTAATGTAAAAGGCGCTGTTTTTAATTTTAAAATACCTAAAGAAGCTGATGTATTGGTGAATAAGAATGACTAAATTTTTAATTATATTTTTAGGTGGTGGATTAGGCTCTATATTGAGATATCTGATATCTATAAGTTACTTAAAGAATGTGGTTATCTACAATATCCCGATAGCAATATTATCTGTAAACATCTTAGGTTCTTTTATTTTTGGTTTGTTTATTGGTATAACTTTAAGTAAATTAGTTATTGACCCTAATATTAAAATCTTTATTACATCAGGGGTTCTTGCTGCCTTTACAACTTTCTCTACATTTGCTTGGGAAGCTGTATCTATGATTGAGAATGAACTGTATATTAATGCCTTTATGTACTGTATTATTTCTGTAGCGCTATCAGTGCTACTGTGTTGGTACGGCTATATCTTAGGGAAAGGAATGTAATGTTAGATATAAAATTCATAAGAGAAAACTTAAAAATAGTAAAAGATAATATAGAGCAGAGAGGAATGGTCTTTGATGAAGACTATTTTCTTAAGGTAGATAAGAAAAGAAGAGATGCTATAGCAGAAACAGAAGAGCTTCAGAAAACACGTAATACTTTATCTAAAGATATAGGTTTGCTAGCTTCAAAAGGAGCAAAAATAGAAAGCAAAAAGGAAGAGGCTGACAAGGTTAATAAACTTTTAGAAGACTCCTCAAAAAAATTATCTAAAATTGAAAATGAATTTAAGGACTATATATTAACCTTACCAAATCTACTAGATACAGATGTGCCTACAGGCAAAGATGAAACTAAAAATGTAGTATTGAAAGAAGAAAAAGTCACTAATAAGCTAGATAATGCAAAAAACCATCTAGACCTTACTATAGATTTAGAAATGCTCGATCAAGATAAAGCTTCTGAAATATCAGGCTCTAGATTTGCTTTGTTGTACTCAGATATAGCAAAACTTCATCGAAGTATAAGTAATTATATGATTGATTGTCATACTAAAAATGCAAAGTATAAAGAAGTCAACGTGCCTTTAATGGTGAATGAAAAATCTTTAATTGGGACAGGGCAGTTACCAAAATTCAGAGAAGATCTATTTGAAATAAAAAATAAAGATAATTTTTTTCTAATTCCTACCTCTGAAGTTCCTTTAACTAATATTGTTTCCAATAAAGTAGTTGAAAAAAATAATTTGCCAATCTCGTATACATGCTTGTCTACTTGTTTTAGATCAGAAGCTGGCTCTTATGGAAAGGATACAAAAGGTCTAATTAGGCAACATCAATTTGATAAGGTAGAATTAGTAAAAATAACTACCGAAGAAACGTCTGCAGATGCTTTAGAAGAAATTGTAAATGATGCAGAAAATTTATTAATTAACTTAAAGCTTCCATATAGAAAAATTTTATTATGTTCGGGTGATACTGGCTTCTCTTCTTCGATGACTTATGACCTAGAAGTTTGGATGCCAGGTCAAAATAATTTTCTAGAGATATCTTCATGTAGCAACTTTAAGGATTTTCAGTCTAGAAGACTTAATATTAAGTATAAAGATGGAAATAGTAAAACTTATGCGCACACTTTAAATGGATCAGGGCTTGCTGTAGGAAGAACTCTTGCTGCAATTTTAGAAAATTATCAAGATAAAGATGGCAATATTATAGTCCCTGATGTAATTCAGCCTTATATGGATAAAGACATAATAAAAAAAGAGTTTTAATGACTGACTATATAAGAACAGGAAAATTGGAATGGATAGGCTTAAGGGATAAATTATCTAATAAACTTATTACACCAAATTCAACATATGCTATTAAAGATAAGGGCCTTGAAGGAGATAAAATATGTTTTACTAAGTCTTCGAAAAGGCAAGTTACTTTAATACAGTCAGAACATCTTCCTATTATCATTAATTTGTCATCTAGTTTGGATAGTGACAAGAAAGATAATATAAGCTCACATTTAAAGAGAAATCTTGTTGTTTCTGGGATAAATATTCAGTATTTAATAAAAAAATACTTTAGAATAGGTGAAGCAATTTTATACGGAACAGGCGATTGTAAGCCATGCAAGAAAATTGAAAATAATTTAGGAAAATCTACTTTTGTAGGAATGTGTGGCATGGGTGGAATTACTGCATCAATAATTAGGTCTGGAAAAATTAATATAGAAGATAAAGTAGAGCTAGCAGGTACAAATGAAGAAGATTTATTGTGGTGAGTTAGATAACTCATATATAGACAAAGAAATACAGCTATTTGGTTGGATTAATAAAATTCGTGACCATGGTGGAGTCATATTTATTGATCTAAGAGATATAAAAGGCATAGCCCAGATTGTTGTAAATCCAGATAATAAAGATTTATTTTCATTGGCTGAAAGCTTAAGGAATGAGGACATATTGGAAATTGTTGGTATACCAAGAAGCAGACCTAAAGGTTCAGAGAATTTGAAAATAAAATCCGGCAAAGTTGAAGTTGTATCTAATAAGATAGATTTACTTTCAAAATCTAAAACACCACCTTATTTATTAACTGAAGAAGCAAATGAAGATGTGCGTCTAAGATATAGATTTTATGATTTAAGAACAGATAAAATGCAAAAAAATATTATTATGAGATCAAAGATTATTAAAGTTATAAGAGATTTTTTTGACAATGAAGATTTCCTAGATATTGAAACCCCAATATTAACTAAGGCAACACCAGAAGGTGCAAGAGATTATTTGGTGCCAAGCAGACTTAATAAAGGAAAGTTTTATGCTTTACCACAATCTCCTCAAATATTTAAACAGACATTAATGATGTCAGGTTTTAATAAGTATTATCAAATAGCCAGGTGTTTTAGAGATGAGGATTTAAGAGCAGATAGGCAGCCAGAGTTTACACAACTGGATATTGAGCTCTCGTTCTCAAATTCTGAAAAAATTAAGAGGTGCATTGAAAGAATGTTTTCAAATATATTTAAAGAAGTTCTTAAAATAGAACTAGACACTCCATTTAAAGAGATTACATATCAGGAATCTAAAGATAAATATGGAACCGACGCCCCTGATTTACGAATACCTTTAGAAATATCTAATATTAGCGAAATAGTAAAGAACTGTAGCTTCAAGGTTTTCTCTGAAAATACAACTAAAGGGAAGAGTAAAGTCTCTGCATTATGCGTGCCATCATCTTTAAGTATTACAAGAAAAGACATTGATAGTTATACAGATATGGCTGTAGACAGAGGTTCACAAGGCTTGGCATATATTAAATGCAATAATGTGAAGGATATTAAAGAAGGCTTACAATCTCCTATAGTTAAATTTCTAGATGACAAAACTATTAATAATATATTGTCTGAAGTTTCTGCAAAGGATGGTGATATTATATTTTTTAGCGCTGGAGATAATAACCTTGTTGATTCGGTATTAGGTTCGCTAAGAGAATTAATTGCTAAGCAAAAAAATCATTATACTAATGAATGGAGTTTTGTTTGGATAAAAGATTTTCCTATGTTTGAATATGATGATGATAATAAGAAATGGAAATCTGTACACCACCCATTCACTCAGCCTGTTTATTCAGCCGTTGATGATATAACAAACTCGCCTGGAAGTTTACTTTCAGATTCATATGACCTTGTATTGAATGGCGTAGAGATTGGTGGAGGTTCTAAGCGTATTAATGACCCTGAAGTGCAAAAACAGATTTTTAATGTGCTGGGATTATCTTCTGAAGAAGCAAATGATAAATTTGGCTTCTTTTTAGAAGCCATGCAATATGGATGCCCACCCCATGGAGGCATTGCATTTGGGATTGACAGAATAGTTATGATGTTGGCTGGCGCGCTATCTATACGTGACGTTATTGCTTTTCCAAAAACACAATCAGGATCATGTTTATTTACAGACTCGCCTTCATTTGTTGATAATCAAAATATGAAAGAGTTAGGCTTAAAGAGTGATAAAAAAAAAGATGAGCAAAAGACCTGAATCAGTTCTAATATTAGTATATACAAATAACCTAGATGTTCTGCTTCTAAAGAAAAATGGATACAAGGATATGTGGCAATCTGTAACCGGAAGTTTACTTGAACATGAAGATGCATATGCAGCTGCTAAGAGAGAACTACTTGAGGAAACTGGCATTAAAGGTGATCCAAAAGATCTTAATACTTCTAATAGATTTGAAATATATCAAATGTGGGTTGATAAGTATGAAAAAGGCGTAACTCATAATTTAGAACATGTATTTGAATATAAATTAGAAGATAAAATTGATATTGAATTAGATAAAAATGAGCACAATGAATATTTATGGTTAACAAGAGTGAAGGCAGCGGAAAAAGTTTTTTCACACACAAATAGGCAAGCAATATTTGATTTTGTAAAGTAATCTAAAGGGAAAATTATGGCAGGACATAGTAAATGGGCTAACATTCAACATAGAAAAAAAAGGCAGGATGCTAAGAGAGGAAAGTTATTTACTAGACTTATCAGGGAAATTAACGTTGCAGCTAAAGAAGGGGGCGGAGATGCCGATTCAAATCCAAGACTTAGGTTAGCTCTTGATAAAGCTTTTTCCGCAAATATGAATAAAGATACAATTGAAAAAGCTATTAAAAGAGGTACTGGAAATACTGAAGGCGCAAACTATGAAGAAATAGTTTACGAAGGATATAGCTCTGGTGGTGTAGCTATTATTATTGATACAGTAACTGATAATAGAAATAGAACTGTTGCTGAGATTAGACATGTATTCACAAAATTTTCTGGAAATTTAGGTGCCTCAGGCTCTGTATCATATTTATTTAAAAAACAAGGTATTATATCATTTAGTAATATTG
>JAYZIH010000077.1:0-14546 GCA_036165695.1 Pseudomonadota bacterium
TACTACTTATTTTTGAAAACTCTTCTATACGCGGTGGGTTATCTCGGGTATCATAAACTTTAAAACTTTTATTATTTTTTTTTAAAAAACGGACAATCGATAATCCTGTTATTCCTAGTCCAATAACTGCAATTGGCAAATCTTTACTTTCATTCATAAAAGATTACCTGATCTTTAAAGTGGCAAGGGCTATTAAAACAAGTAATACATTTATAATCCAAAATCTTACTACTATTTTTGGCTCTGCCCAACCAAGTTTTTCTAATGTATGGTGAAAAGGTGCCATGGCAAAAATTCTTCTACCCCGATATTTAAATGATAAAACTTGAATAATTACAGATAATGCTTCAAAAACAAATATTCCACCCATAATTATTAATACAATCTCTTGACGTACTATTATTGCAATCAGGCCAAGTGCTGCTCCTAATGAGAGTGCACCAACATCTCCCATAAATACCTGGGCAGGATAAGAATTAAACCAAAGAAAGCCTAGGCCAGCCCCAATCAAAGCTCCAATATATATTGTGACCTCACCAGCATCTTTTATATATGGTATTACTAAATACTGAGAGAAATTTATATTACCTGATAAGTAGGCAAAAATACCTAAACCACCAGCTATTAAAACTACTGGCATTATGGCTAAACCATCTAATCCATCTGTAATATTAACTGCATTACTAGTACTTACAATTACTAGTACAACAAAGGGTATATACCAGAATATTAAATCTATGTAAAAATCTTTAAAGAAAGGTATTATTAAGATTCTTTCTTGAGGAGAATCAATATAACTATACATAACTATGGCAATAATTGTTGCAAAGATTATCTGCAAAGTAAATTTATTTAATGCGGTCATTCCTTTTTGAGTCTTTAGTTTCTTATAATCATCAAAAAATCCAATGCCACCGTAAATTATTGTAACTGCTAAAATATACATTATATATTTATTTTCTAAATCACCCCATAATAATGTAGTTATAATAAGCGAAAACAAAATTAATATGCCACCCATAGTTGGTGTGCCTTCTTTAATCGAATGTGACTTGGGACCATCTTCACGTATATTCTCAGAAAACCCAATATTAGAAAAATATTTAATAACTCTTGGTCCAATAACAAGAGATATGATTAATGCCGTCATCATACTTAGAATAACTCTAAGTGTTATATATTGAAATACAGAGAAATCTGGATAGTAGTTAGAGATATATTCACTTAGATACAATAACATTGACTAGATTCCTTTAGTTTTTATGTATTCTACTACGTTCTCTAATTTCATATTACGAGACCCTTTAATTAATAAACATATATTAGCATGTAAATTGCTGTCTAAATATAGGTATAAATCATTTAAATTACTAAAATGCGGAGAATGAGAATTATATTCTTGAGATGCATATTTACTATGTTTTCCATATGATATTACTTTATCTATAGAATGTGTTTTAGCATATTGACCAACTTCTTTATGCATCTCTATGCTATTATTACCAAGCTCTGCCATATCTCCGATAATAATCCATTTATCTTTTTTATATTCAGATAGAAAGTCAATAGCAGCCCTAAAAGAATTTGGATTTGCATTATAACAATCATCAATAAGAGTTATATTGTCATGTAAAGTAAGGATATTTAGTCGCGACTTCACCGGAGAAAATTTCTCCAAGCCTTGTTTTATTCCATCAATACCAATATTTAAGGCATAACAAACAGCTGCCGCACATGCGGCATTAAGAGAGTTATGATCTCCAGAAAATTGAGTTTTTAAATCCAATTCTTCTCCTAAAATGCTTAAAACACAATTATTTTTAGAACTCTTAACAACTTTTATATCGCAGTCGTTATAGCCAAAAGATATATACTTATTTTTTATTTTTTCTTTCATAGAATCAAAAAATTTATCATCTCTATTAATAATAGATGTACCATTTTCTATAATTGACTGATAAATTGATGATTTCTCTTCAGCAGTGTTTTCTATTCTTTTAAAACCTTCAAGGTGAGCATGCCCTATATTTGTTACAACACCAATATGTGGACTAACAAGGCTAGATAATGCTTTAATCTCCCCCAAAGAATTTGAACCAATTTCTATAATTGCAAAATCATGATTTTCATTGCATGAAAGTAATGTAAGAGGAACTCCTATGTGATTATTTAAATTTCCTTTGGTGTAACTAATTTTATATTTAGAAAGGATACTAACTATCATCTCTTTAACAGTTGTCTTTCCATTTGATCCTGTAACAGCAATAAAAATACTATCGCAATTATTTCTGTTAAATTTCGAAAACTCTTGGAGTGCACTTAATGTATTATCTACAATGATTTTATTACAACTTAATTTTTTCCATTCATATTCCTTTGAACATACAATACATGACGCTTCACTCTCAACCTGTTTTATGTAATTATGCGCATCATAATTTTCTCCTTTTAATGCAATAAAAAGATCGTCCTTTTTTATTTCTCTTGAATCAATAGAAAAACTATCTACCTGCATATCCTTGCCGTAAAATTCTCCTCCCATAGCCAATGCAATTTCTTTTAGCGAATAACTATTCATAAATTTTTAATTACCTGTTCCATAGTTTCTATATCGCTGTATGTTATTTTTTTATCTCGTAGGATTTGTACTTTTTCATGCCCCTTCCCGAGTATTATAACTAAATCATCTTTGCTTGCTTTTGATATTGTCTCTTTTATTGCAGTACTACGATCTTTTATAATTTGCAGATCTTTTTTCTCACTAATCCCTAATCTAATATCATTTATAATTTTGTCTTCGTCTTCATTTCTTGGGTTATCATTCGTTAACACAATTTTATCTGACATTTTATTGGCGATATCCCCCATAATTTTTCTTTTACCAATATCTCTCTCTCCTCCACATCCAAATATTGTAGTAATTTTTTTTTCAGGGAAGTGTAGCTTTAATGAACCTAAAACATTTTCGATTGCATCTGGGGTATGTGCGTAGTCAACAAAAGCAATCAAATCTTCTGGTATTTCATATTTTGTCATTCTGCCACTAATAGGATTTAGTGAACTTATATATTTAGAGATATCTTGAAGATTAAAACCATTCTGACAAAGAGCCGATATAGCTAATGATAAATTTTCAACATTAAATTTACCATAAAGACTTGTTTTGATTTGCTCACTCCCCCATGGACTTTCAAAATTAAATGATAGCCCTTTGTCTCCAAAGACTATATTACTAATATATACATCCACACTTTTTGCTTTTTGTGAAACTAGAACCTTATTTGTTTTCTTATCTATTACATCATTTATTCTATTACTATATTCATTATCCATATTTATAATTGCATTTTTAACATTGTACTCTCTAAATAATTTTGATTTTTCACCATAATATTGCTCCATACTATTATGATATTCTAAGTGGTCATGGGTTATATTTGTAAATATAGCAGTACTTATATTTAAACCACGAACTCTTTCTTGTTTTAATGCGTGAGATGATACCTCTATTGCAATATTTCTAACATTATCTTTTCTAAAATCACTTAACAATTTATTTATATAAACATATGTAGGTGTAGTGTATCCAGTTTCTTTAACAACTGGATATGTCCCTGCCCCAATAGTTCCAATAATTCCAGATTTGATTCCTAGATTTCTAAAAATCTCGCAAATAAAATTCACTATTGCAGTTTTTCCATTTGTTCCAGTTACTGCATAAATATTCATTTTTTTAGATGGCTCTTTATAAAAATAATTAATAATATCAGCAGACTGTTTAGAAAAACTATCTAATGGAATAAAAAGAATATCTGAATTTGTTTTATTTATATTGCTAGGAAGAGTATCTTCATAAAAAATAACTTTTGCACCCGAGTTAATAGCTGTAGTTATATAACTACTATACTTATTATCCTTTGTATCCTTTAAAAGAAAAGCAAAATTTTTTTTTATGTCCCTACTATCATCACTTAGACCATCAATACCATCTAATATATATGATATATCTGAAATACTCATATATATACACTTTTATTCTGCACCTAATGTACCACCTACCCATTCTGCAGCAGCTGATATATCTCGACCTACTCCATCAATCGTATTACAACCTACTATAAAGAATAAACTCATAAACAAGATTGATACATAAACAATTTTTTTCACTTCAATTCCTCCTTAAAATTTATAGAGTAATTAGTCAGCTTGTCGTCTTAGAAAAGCTGGTATATCTAAAATTTCATAATTTAGCTCACCATTTTCCTTTCTACTTTCTTTATCTGTTTCTTTTTTTCTATATACTTCTACAGTCTCAGGTTCATAGCTTCCACTTGATTGATCAAACTCATCAAACTTTGTTTCAGAAAATTCTTGAGGCTCTGTAATCTCGCAAATAACTTCAGTAGTTGTTTCTATATTATCCTCATCATGCGATGGACTATATTCATTTGTTTCATTAGATGTAAAGGTAGGTTCCTCGAAACTTTCTTCAACATTTTCCATAATATTATTCATAGTTTCGTTTGCTATTACTTCACCCTCTTGATGGTACGTTGGATCCTCCAAACTTACTTCACTCCCTAGTTCTGGATCTGAAATTATTGTTTCTAAAGGTTCCTCAAGCTCAGGCTCATCTATTTCAGGTTCATTTAAACCTAATCCTGTTGCTACGATTGTTACTCTTACCTCATCATCTAGACTTTCATCTATAGTAGTTCCTATTAACACATGAGCATCCTGTCCTGCCAATGCCCTCAAACCATTTCCAATATAGTCTAATTCATTAATTGTAAATGTTTCATTATGAGTAATATTTGCTAATAGACCGCGTGCATCCTCTATTTTAATTTCTTCAAGCAGTGGGCTTTGAATGGCTTGATTCATTGCATCTGCAGCTCTTTCCATGCCTTTTCCAATTCCAGTACCCATCATTGCCACTCCCATCTCAGACATAACAGTCCTAACATCAGCAAAGTCTAAGTTTATTATTCCAGGCTTTGTAACAAGTTCAGCAATACCTTGTACAGCTCTTTGAAGAACTCTATTAGCCTCTCCAAAAGCATCTTGCAAAGCAGTATCAGCTCCTAGAATTGAAACAAGTTTACTATTTGGGATAGTTATAAGGGAGTCAACTTTTCCCCTTAAGGAATCTATACCTTCTTGTGCTGCAGACATTCTTTTTGGTCCTTCAAAGTCAAATGGTTTTGTTACAACACCTACTGTTAAAACACCGAGTTCTTTAGCAAGGTCAGCAATTATAGGTGAAGCTCCGGTACCAGTTCCCCCACCCATACCTGCAGTAATAAATAACATATCACATCCAGTTATAGCATCTCTTAAAGATTCTTGATCTTCTATTGCAGCTTCTTTTCCAATTTCAGGATGAGCTCCAGCTCCCAATCCTTTTGTAGTCTGAACTCCCATCTGAACTTTTTTACATGAATTTGGAATTTTTTCTAGTGCTTGAGAATCAGTATTAGCACATATAAACTCCACTCCTTCTATTTTTTCCAATACCATGTGGTTTATAGCATTACCTCCAGCTCCACCGACACCTATTACTTTTATAACTGCTTTTTGTTGCACTCTATCAATTAATTCAAAAGACATGGGGTACCTCCTGCTTTTTTAATAAATAATTGTTTAAACTTAAAGATTCTTTTATATCTGCATTTATATTTAAAATTCTTAAAGATTCTCTTGCTATATTTCTAAAAACTGGTGCTGCAATTGTCCCGCCAAAAAAACCTCCAACACGTGGGTTGTCAATTACAACTGATATGATTAACTTTGTATTATTGGCGGGAGTCATACCGACAAATATAGATGTATACTTATCGGAAGAATACCCTTTTCCAGAAGTTTTAATTTTTTTCGCCGTACCTGTTTTCCCTGCAACGCTATACCCTGTAAAATTTGCTCTCTTTGCAGTTCCTTCAGTAACAACTCTGCGCATCATTCTTTTAACCTTAGAAAAACTATCCTTATAATTTTTGGGTATATTCTTATTGTTATTAGAATAATTTCTTAATATAAGTTTAGGAGCAATTTTCTTACCGTGATTTGCTATGACGTTATAGGCTGATACAAGTTGAAGAGGAGTAACTGAAACTCCATATCCGTAAGAAAGTGTGCCGGACCTAACTTTTTTCCATTCTTTATAATGTTGGAGTTTACCTTTCGATACGCCTGGAAAATTGAGATTAATCCTCTCTCCGAAGCCCACGTACTTCAGAATATTATAGTAATCTTTGTTGTCTATCTTTTCTATAATTTTTACACTTCCAACACTACTTGAGTTTTTTATAATGCCAGACATTGTAAGGATACCATAATCTGACTCATCGCGAACTAATAAATCAGGAGTAAATTGGTATTTCCCTCCAGATGTATCAAATTTATCCGATAAACTAACCTTTTTTGATGATAATGCAGCAACAGCAAGGAAAGGTTTAATTGTAGAAGCTGGTTCAATAAGATCTATAACAGCTCTATTCCTTGCCTTATTAATTTTTTCACTAGATCTCTTGTCATAGTTTGGATTGAAAGAAGGGTAATTAGCAATAGATAAAATTTCTCCATTCTCACTATCAATGATAACAACAGATCCAGAACTTGCATTAACATTTTCAATCTGTTTTTTTAGTTCTTTATAAGCTAAATATTGTAATCTATGATCTATAGTTAATTTTATATCTTTTCCAGGAATAGGTGACTTAATAAGTTCTAAGTCTTTTACTATATTCTTATCATTGTCTATAAGAACTCTCTTCTCTCCATTCTTTCCTGAAAGTATCTCATTATATGATTTTTCAAGACCTGAAACTCCTATATCATCAATAGTTGTTTGACCAATTAATGGAAAAATAACTTCTCCCTCAGTATAATATCTTTTATTTTCTTTTTTGAAATATAAGCCTTCAACCTTCAATTCCTTTATCTTTTCCGAGATTTCAGTCCTTATATGTCTTTTAATATATATAAACTTTTTATTTATATTTTTACGGAGTTTCTTATTTACGTCGTCTCGATCAAGCCCTAATATATCTAAGGCGTCAAGGAATGCTTTGTTATTTTCCAGTAAAATCTTAGGCTCTGTTGCTACTATAGAATCCTCAGGTATTGTTATAGCTAAGGGATAGTTGTTTCTATCTAATATCATTCCACGAGACGTCAATATAGGATATTCTTTTATCTGTCTTGCATTGATTTTATCAACATAAAAGTCTTTGTTAGTATATTGATAGCTAATTGACTGTATGAGTATAGCTAATATAGAAGCCGCAAAAATCAGAAATATAAAGAGCTTTCTTCCTTTATAAAAATTATTATTCATTTATATAAATTACCCTCCTTGAATCTGGGTATAACATACCTAATTCTTTATTCGCTCTTTTCTCTATTCTTGCAGGGTTAGCAATTTCTCTAGAATCAACAAGGACTTTTTTCCATTCATTTTGAAGGGATTGCTCTTCTTTTTTAACAATTTCTAAATCTCTAAATAATGCTCTATTTAAATGTTCTATATATATAATGCTGAAAGCAAAAACTATATTAAGTATTAAGAGAGATGATAAAATTATAAACTTAGATAACATCAGACTTTCTCCGCTACTCTAAATCTTGCACTTCTTGCACGTATATTAGTATCTATCTCATAGCTATTTGCTCTAATTGGAGCTTTTATTTCTTTTAACTCAATGCTGCCCTCAATATCCCTTATTGGGAGGCGGCTTAGCAAATTCTTATTAGAAGAGTGCTTTTTAATAAAATTTTTTACTATACGATCTTCTAACGAATGAAAACTTATTACTACTAGTCTTGCGCCAATTTTTAAGATATTAATAGAACAATTAAGGACACTATTTAACTCACTTAGTTCGTCATTAATATAGATTCTTATTGCTTGAAATGTTTTTGTTGCAGGATTTATTTTATATTTATAATTTCTTGGATATATGCTTTTAATTATTGAAGAAAGTTGAAGTGTGCTTGTAATTTTATCTTCGGCTTTACGTTCTTCTATGGCTTTTGCTATTTTCTTTGCATATTTCTCTTCACCATAGTCTTTTAGAACTTTTTCAATTTCACTAACACTTGAGTTGTTAATCCAATATTCTGCTGTTGTTTTTAAACTCTTATCCATTCTCATGTCTAGAGGTCCATCATGGTTAAAACTAAATCCTCTTTCTGCGTTATCTATCTGAGGAGATGAAACACCTAAGTCTATAACTATTCCATCTATTTTTTTTGTTTTAAAATATTTATTTACAATTTCTTCTACATTGCTAAAATTAGTTCTTTCAAATATAAATCTTTTATCATAAGAAAAATTCTCAATAGCATGTTCTTCTGCATCTTGATCTCTATCAATAGCAATAATTCTTCCATCATTTCCTAAATTATCTAAGATTTTTTTTGTGTGCCCTCCACGTCCATATGTACAGTCAACATAAATACCATCTTGCTTAATCTGCAAACTTTTTGTAACTAAGTTCGATAAAACTGGTTTATGTTCACTTATCATAATTATCTATAACTTAATATTACTAATACCATCATCATTAAACTCCTTGTTTGATTCACTTTTTAACCAGTTCTTAAATTTCTTATTCCATAATTCTTCAGACCACATCTCAAACTTTTTCCCTTGACCAATAAGTACAACTTTTCTATCAAGTTTTGCGTAATCTCTTAGTGGTCCCGGTATTAAGAAACGACCTTGTGCATCAATATCAGATTCAGTTGCATGACCTAATACTAACCTTTGAATAAATCTAGCTTGAAAGTTATATGAAGGTAATTCTATTAATTGTTTTTCGAGTATTGACCAAGCAGCACTGGTATAAACTAACAGACATTCTTCTTTGTCAGCTGTAATTATGATTTTACTTCTTTTCTTTTGTCCAAAATCATCTCTATACCTCTGAGGCATAGATATTCTTCCTTTATCATCTATAGTTAAATTACTTATACCTTTAAACATATTAATAATTCCATTAATTACCACTTATAACCACTATTGACCACAATAATGCAGTAATTACATATCAAAGGCAAGATTTTTCTTTATTCTCAATGACTTAGAAAATCTAGTTGAAAAAATTCAAATACTATAATCATGGATATATAGGATAAAGTTAAGAAAATACATGAAGTTTAAACTGGTATGAGCTGACCTATAAGCTGGGTTCTGTCTTATGTAATCATTAATCTTGCACATATGTCACCATATGCATCAAGCGACCTACCCAAAGACAGTGCGGGCAACACTATAGTCTTTCTATTTGGCCTTGCTTCGAGCGGGGTTTACCATGCCACTAATATTACTATCAGCGCGGTAAGCTCTTACCTTACCTTTTCACCCTTACAACATATCTGTTGCGGTCTACTTTCTGTTGCACTTTCCGTAAGCTCACGCTTCCCAGGTGTTACCTGGCGCTCTGCCCTATGAAGCCCAGACTTTCCTCTTTAAAAAAGCGATTACACAGTCAGCTCATGTGGCTATTTAATTATATTTTTGTTTTTTTTTCAAGAGAAATAAATCTCTTATATAGGGTATTTTTATTTAACTTAAAGAACTTTGAAACAATATTAATTGAGTCTTTATAGCTGAGTTTTTTGTCTAAGAGTAGATCTAGCAGTACCAGAATATTCTTATCTCCCTCATCTTCGTCCCTTATTTCTTCAGCTGGTATTATAATTACAAATTCTCCGTTTTGAAATTTCTTATCTTCAAGAAGTTGAATATGATGGCCTATAGTTTCTAAAGCGATATTTTCATAAATCTTGCTAATCTCTTTTGCTATTAAAATCTCTTTTTCCACGTTATATATCCTTTTTAAATATCGGAGTGTTTTTAAAATTCTTTTAGATGACTCCAAAAATACAATATTTGTCTCACCCTCACTGAATACATCCAGAATTTTCCCTATATGAGACTCCTTTTTTGGCAAAAAACCAATAAAAGAAAATGGCTTTGAACCAAAGCCACTAGCTGATATTGCTGAAATTATACTGCTTGGGCCTGGGATAGGGCTAACAACTATATTATTAATATGGGCTTCTTTTATTAAAATATCTCCTGGATCAGAAATTGATGGTGTTCCCGCATCAGATATTAACGCAATATTCTTGCCATCAAGCAATAAATCTATAAGTTTACTGGTTCTTTTCTTCTCATTAAATTTATGATAACTAATTTGCTTAGTTTTGATATGATATTGATTAAGTAGTTTTTTGCTATGCCTAGTATCTTCAGTTGCTATTATATCAACTTCAGATAAAACGGATATTGCTCTATTAGTAATGTCATTCAGATTACCAATTGGTGTAGCAACAACGTATAATACTCCATGAGATTTGTTTAAAATATTATGCATAATAAATTATTAACAAAAGATAGCTTTATATATAAATATATCCTAATTTTTTTCATTAGTATATTCGCTTCTTCTTGCTCAAATTTAAATATTATGTCTAAAGATACAGAAGATGTTGTAGTTGAGGCAAAAGAAGAAGATAAAAAGATTGTAAAGCCTATAATAGAGATTATTGACTATAAAGAAGAAATACATCTTGAGACAAGTGAGATAAAAATAGCTAATAAAATTGCTGTTATGCTACCTATGACTGGCAAGTATGCAAAGATTGGCAAGGCAATTCTTGATGGAATAAATATTTCTATAGAAGAAATTGAAACTACTAAAAAACCAGATATTTCTATTTTTGACACTGGAGATAGCTCAATTGATATAAAAGAAATACTTGAAAATATTAATTCAGAAGATTTTAGTTTAATAGTTGGCCCATTAACTAAAAAAAATATAAACCAAGTTTATTTATACAAAAATAATAATATCCCAAATATCACATTTAATTATTCAGATAGCTATATTAAGAAAAATAAAAGTATATACCAGTTTGGCCTGCTCCCCGAAGATGAAGCTATATGTGCAGCAAATAAAGCCTTAATTGATCAAAAGCACAATGTGATTATTATTCAGCCAAATAATAAATGGGGAGAAAGGGTTGGAAATGCTTATAAATTACGCTTTGAAGAATTTGGGGGAGAAGTACTTTCAACAGTAGTGTATGACGTTAATGATATGCAAATAGGAAACCTAATTAAAGAAAATATCGGTGTTAAAGAGAGTCAATTAAGGAAAAAACAAATTGAAAAACTATTAAATCAGAAATTTATATTTACACCTTTTATAAGGGAAGATATAGATGCTTTTTTTGCTGTGGGAACCCACAAACAAATGCAGATAATTAAGCCACAACTTGACTTTAACTATGCAGAAGGAATACAAGTCTATTCAAGCTCTCATATATATAGAGGCACGAAAGATAAAAAATTATACAAGGACTTAGATGAGATCATTTTTTGCGATATTCCTTGGTTATATAATAAAATAAACTTGTCAGATAAGGAAAAATTCTATAGCAACAACTCAAAAAAGAAGCTTCTAAGATTTGTAGCACTAGGTATAGACGTAATAAAAGTATTCCCTTACTTAGCTAAACTAAAAGATGAAAAGAATAAGCATATAAAGCTAAATACTGGGTATCTTAGTATAGATGAATTTAATAAGATTAGAAGGAACCCAATATACGTAAAATTTAAAAATGGTCTAGCGAAGGAATACAAAAAATAGAAAATTAAAATGATTAGCAAACAAAATATTAATTTTTTTGAAAAGATCATCGGCAAAAAAAATATATATAGTGATCCAGGTGATTGCTGGTCTTATGGGTACGATAATAGTAAATTTCATGAGCTGCCTGAGGCTGTATTATTTCCTAAAGATAAAAATCAGTTAAAGAATATAGTTGAGTATTGCTATAAAAAAAAAATTAATATTGCTCCGAGAGGTAGAGGTACAGGAAATACAGGAGGGTCTGTCCCTTTAAATAAATGTATTGTAATCTCTTTTGAGAGAATGGATAAGATTATAAAGATTGATATAAAAAATCATATTGCAATAGTTCAGCCTGGTGTAATAAATAAGAATCTACAAGATATTTTAAATAAGAAAAAATTTTTTTGGGCTCCAGATCCTTCAAGTTGGGCATATTCAACAGTGGGTGGTAACATTGCTAACAATTCTGCCGGACCAAGAGCTATAAAATATGGAACACCACGAGAAAATATTCTTGGACTAGAATTTATATCTGGTAAAGGTGAAATTCATAGAACTGGTGTAACAACTACAAAAGGCGTAGTTGGCCTAGATATAACTAGATTATTAATAGGCTCAGAAGGGATTTTAGGGATAATAACAGAAGCAACATTAAAAATTATTCCAAAAATAAATAAAATTATAACTATAGAAATTTGTTATAAAAATTTTAAAGACGCTATAGATATGATTATTAGAGTAATGTCTCACGAAAAAATCTTCCCATATTCTATAGAATTTATTGATAGCGAAGCATCAGAACTAATTAATGACTTAGAAAAAGATTACTACCCAAAAAAATCCAATGCATTGCTATTTCAATTTGAGATATTAGATTTAAAAGATACAGTTTCTATAGAGAAAATAATAAAAAAACTAGATAGAAATTCATTACGTATGAAAATAGCTGAGAATATTAATGAACAGGATAAAATTTGGAAAGCTCGTAAGTCACTTTCCCCTGCATTGAGAAAACTAGGTGAATATAAAGTAAATGAAGATGTTGTAGTACCTGTTGCTAACTTATCAACCTTTTTAAAAAGATTAAAGTCTATGTCAAAAAAATATAACGTAAAAATAGTTAACTTTGGACATGCTGGAAATGGCAACATACATGTGAACCTTATTTATCCAAATGAAAAAGAAAAGAATTCTACTAAAGCTAAAATGTGTTTAGATGAAATATTTAATTTAGTATTATCGCTTGATGGAACTTTATCTGGAGAGCATGGTATAGGTATAATAAAGAAAGACTACATAGGGAAAGAAATTCCTAAAGAAACACTAAAGTTAATGAAAAAAATTAAAGACCAATTTGATCCAAAAAATATCTTAAATCCAGGTAAATCAATCTAAGAACCTGGCCTCATTTCTTCCTCAAGACTAGATAAATTTTCTCTAAAAGAATCTCTTTCAAAAACTCTACTTGCATATTTTTCTATAATTTTTGCATCCTTAGGAAGTTCTATCCCATATAAAGGTAGTCTCCATAAAATAGGAGCCATACTGCAATCTATTAAACTAAACTCATCACTAAAGAAATACTTTTTTGATTGAAAAAATTCTATAGTTAGTATTAGATTTTCTTTTAATTGTTTCTTTGCTTGGTTAGACTTTTTTAAACCTGATGAATTAACATCTGGCAATAATGAATAAAGATTTTTTTCAATATAATGAAGTACCATCCTTGTTCTTGCCCTAACGACAGGATCAACAGGCATAAGTGGTGGGTGCGGGAACCGCTCATCTAAATATTCCATAATTACCCTAGACTCAAACAAAACTAAATTTCTATCAACAAAAGTCGGGGTTGTGTTATAAGGATTTAGAGCAATTAAGTCCTCATTATTCTTCCCTGCATTAACATCTTCTACATTAAATGTTAAATCTTTCTCACCCAGTACAATTCTCACTCTATGGCATTGTGGACAAACTGGATTAGAGTAAAGTGTTATTGTGTGCATAAATTAACCTTAGAATTAAAATTATTTGACATCTTTCCAAAATTCCCTTTTCGTATAGTAAGCAACTACAGTAAAGGCAAAAATAAATAATAGTACCCAAAAACCAATTGCATGCCTCTGTAATTTTGCCGGCTCAGATACATATACTAAAAATGCAGTAATATCATTTGTTGCTTTCTCATATTTTTCTTTTGTATATATTCCTTCTCTTATCTGAATAAATTTTTCATGTTTTCCTGTTTCTTCATTTAAGACATTCTTTTGAGACCCTTGAAGTGAAACTAATGCATGTGGCATTGAAGTATTAGGATATGCTAAGTTATTGTAACCATGTGGTTTTGATTCATCAAGATAAAAAGTATTTAGAAATGTGAAAATATAATTTGCCCCTTTAGAGCGAGCAATTAAACTTAAGTCCGGAGGCTTAGCTCCAAACCATCTTTCAGCATCTTCTTGGTTCATAGCAATTGACATTGTTTCTCCAAACTTTTGCCCTGTAAACATTAAATTCTTGGTTATCAAGTCTTCGTTTAGATTAAGATCTTCTGAAAGTCGGCTATAACGCATATATTTTATAGAATGACAACCCATACAATAATTTACAAAGTATTTTGCTCCTCTTTGTAGAGAAGCTTTGTTAGAAATATCATAAATGGCTTTCAACTCTATTTCACTACTACTTGCTGCATAAACAGTATTTAAAAGTGTAATCAAAATAAATGTTAAAATTCCATAGTTTATTTTATATTTCTTCATGTTAATCTTTCAGGAACCTCTTTTTCTTTGTTCAAATTTGAATATATAGGGGAAACAATCATGAATATTAAATACGATGCAACTGATAAAAACCCTATAATTAAATAACTATTAGATACACTATCAAATCTAGATAAGTCAT
>JAYZIH010000078.1:0-3770 GCA_036165695.1 Pseudomonadota bacterium
AATGAAGAATTAAAAAAAATTTCTGAACTTTTTCAAGTTTACAAAATTTTATATGTTAATTCTGAACAATATGGTAAACAAATAGATTTGGGTAAAATTAATTTATGTCGTGGACATATTGATGAAAGCTTTATTTGGAATGATCTAAATTATATTTTCATATCTCTAAATGATATTTTCAAAACAAAGATAAGGCAAAAACTAAGTCATAAAAAAAGTAAGAGAAATTTATTTTTAGACCAGCTAAAAAATTTAGATGTAGGGTCTGCAGTAGTACATGAGATTCATGGCATAGGGAGGTATGGTGGGCTAAAGCAAATAACAGTAAATGATAATGCTAACGAGTATTTAACAATTATATATGAGGACAATGACAAATTATACGTTCCCGTTTCGTCTTTACACCTAGTAAACAAATATATTTCAAATAATAGTGACTCTGCACCACTACATAAACTTGGCTCAAGTTATTGGAATTTAGCAAAATCTAAAGCAGCAAAAAAAGCTTACGATATAGCAGCTGAAATACTAGAGACTAATGCAAGAAGAACTATAAAAAATGGTTATAAATATGATATAGATCAAATGCAGATGGAGAATTTTAATTCAGAATTTATATATGATGAAACAGAAGATCAGGAAAGCGCCATTGACGATGTTATTAAGGATTTAAGATCAGACAAGCTCATGGATAGATTGGTATGCGGAGATGTTGGGTTTGGAAAAACTGAAGTTGCTTTAAGAGCATCATTTATAGTTTCACTCAATAGTAAACAGGTAGCAATAATTGCACCTACTACCCTTCTGGTTGATCAGCATGAAAAGGTATTTAAAGAAAGGTTTAAAAAATGGCCGATAACAATTAGCTCAATATCTAGATTTAAAAATAAATCTAGCCAAAAAAACATCTTGGATTCATTAAAAAATGGGAAAATTGATATCATCATTGGAACCCATAGGCTTCTACAAAAAGATATATCTTTTAATAACCTGGGTTTACTTGTAATTGATGAGGAGCAAAAATTTGGTGTAAAACATAAAGAACTAATAAAAAAAATAAAAAATGATGTTGACGTTATGACATTATCAGCAACACCTATACCAAGGACGTTAAATATGTCACTTGGAGGGCTTAAAGATCTTAGTATTATTGCTACTTCACCTGAGAATAGAAATCCTATTAAAACGTACAACACTGAATGGAGCGACACAATTATTAAAGATGTTTGTACTCGTGAAATAAATAGAGGTGGGCAAGTATTTTTTATTCATAATAGAATTCAAGATATAAACATTATTTTTGAAAAATTATCTAAACTAATGCCAAACTATAAAATTAAAGTTGCTCATGCTAAATTAAAATCTGATAATTTAGAAAAAATTATCTTAGATTTTTACGAGAAAAAATTTAATATCCTTATTTCTACAACTATTATAGAAAATGGAATAGATATACCTAATGCAAATACAATAATAATTAATAGGGCAGATAAATTTGGGCTATCTCAATTACATCAGATACGTGGTAGAGTTGGCAGAAGTGAAAAACAAGCATACTGCTATCTTGTAGTAAACAATAAGAAGCTTATTTCATCAGAGTCAAAGAAAAGATTGCAGGTTTTAGAGTCTATGGAAGATTTAGGGTCAGGTTTTTCAATTGCAACAAGAGATCTAGAAATCAGAGGAGCTGGTGAACTTTTAGGAGAGTCGCAAAGTGGTGAAATTCAAGAAATAGGCTTCAATCTATACAATAGAATTCTAACTAAAGCAATACGATCTATTAAAACTGGTGAGCTACCAAAACTTGATAGACCTCTGGACACTGGCATGGAGATTGATTTGAATGTTGAAACCCTAATCCCAATTAGATATATAGATGATATTAATCTTAGGCTTGTTATTTATAAAAAAATTGCAAATGCAGAAGATATATATGATTTAGAAGAAATAATAAAAGAATTAATAAATAGATTTGGAAAATTACCAGAAGAACTTATTAATCTCATAGAAATTACAAAGATAAAACTAGATTATAGCCATATTGGAATACAAAGCCTAAGCATAAACAATAGTAGGCTTAAAATTGAATTTCAAGAGAATCCAAAAATAAATAAGGATAATTTATTAAACTTTATTAATAATCATAAAAATCGTGTATCATTCACTAAAGATAGTATCTTTACTTATAAGGAAGAATCAATAGATCTGAAAAGTAAAATGGAAATAATACATAAAACATTAAGAAGCTTATGCTAAAAATTAGTAAAAAAATAATTATAATATTGGCCTCATTATTCGTATTATCTTATACATACAGTGATGATTCTTTAGTTTTTAATAAAAGCTATCATGTAAAACTAATCTCTATATCTCATGATAATAATATAGAGGCTGATAAAGAATATAGCTCTGAACCTATACTTTTAAAAAAATCTAATACTATCTCTATTCCTAAGAATAATTGTAAAATTAGTTATGAAATACAATGCGAAGATTATGACTTACACTATAAATTAGAAACCTTTGATATTCAGAAAAATACTATTCAGGACAGCTCTGAAATAAGGCTAATTGATCATAAGGAGTGGGTTCAAGAGGATAACATAGAGCCTAATGTTATCTTTAGAGGTGGCTATGATTTTAGTAATGATATTTTTGATGATAAAATTGAAGTTGATAATTTAGATATACTTACAATTGGGAAAATATATGAATTTGAGGGTACATTAACTTTTACTAAAAATGATGTTTTTTTTATAGAGATAGATATGATACAAAGAAAGAAATTCTACGACAGAAATAATAGTACTAATAAATTACAAGCAAAGAAAATATATATAAATCAACAAATAGTTTTAAACAAGTCATATTATATTGATAGAGAATCTATAGGGTTTATTTTAAAAGTGAGCGATATAAAGGAATAAGGATTTATTTTTCAGTTATTATTGACCTTGTTGGGTATGCAATCTCAGCTGAATGATTTTCAATAATTTTATTTATCTGAAGCAATATATCTTCCTTGATATAGTGAAAATCTTCCCATCCTACGGAGTTTGTGTAAGCTCTTACAAAAAAATCTACCGAGCTATCATTAAAAGCATTAAATGAAACTAAAATTGTTTGTGAATTATCTATGTCTTTGTGATTTTCAAGCATTAACTTTACTTCATTAGTAATAATTCCAATTTTAGTTAAGTCCTTATATCGTAAACCAATAGTTTCATGAATTCTTCTGTGAGACATTCTTGATGGATTTTCTACAATAGCATTCATAAAAATAGAATTTGGAATATATACCAGGTTCCTTCTAAAATTACGAATTCTTGTTTGTCTCCAACCTATTTGCTCAACAACACCTTCTATCTCTCTATCAGGTGATCTAATCCAATCACCTATTTTAAAAGGTCTGTCTAAATGTATTACTAACCCTCCAAAGAAATTAGCAAGCATGTCTTTTGCAGCAAAACCTACTGCTATACCCCCTATCCCTCCAAAGGCTAAAACTCCAGTAATGCTAAAGCCAAATGTTTGAAGAATAATTAAGCCTGATGTGATAAATATAGAAAGCCTAGCAATTTTTGATATTGCATCATAGGTCGAATGATCTATTTCTCTATCTAAAATTTCATTATTTCTAATTATTGCAACTTGTAAATTTCTAGTTAATGATAATAAAAATAGTGCAATTGTAATAATAATACCTGACTGCTCGATATTAGATATAAATTTTCCACTAAAGAAACCTGTATTTTGATTTAATAAAATTT
>JAYZIH010000079.1:0-4128 GCA_036165695.1 Pseudomonadota bacterium
TTTTAAAATCAAAATCTTCAATGCTATAGACATCTTGGTCACTACCTCTAAATTTAATGACTTTATTTTTTGATCTCTCACTTGCAACAAAAAATAAGTTTCCAATAGGAAGTGATGATTCCTCAAGTATATCTATCATCGCTGTTCCAACTGCACCAGTTGCCCCAACAATTGCAATATTATATTTTTTAGCCAAGATTTTTGTCCTTAATTTTTTCTAAAACCATATTTCCCATTTCAGAGGTGCTAACTTCAGTCATTCCATTCGACATTATATCTCTCGTCCTATATCCATCTTTAAGAGTGTCACGAATGCATTCAACTATTAAGTTATATATATCTTCTCTTTTAAATGAGTAATGAAACATCATAGCAGCTGATAATATTGTAGCAATAGGATTCACAATATCCTTGCCAGCTATGTCTGGAGCTGAACCATGAATAGGTTCATATAAACCAAAACCACTATCATTAATTGAAGCAGATGGAAGCATGCCGATAGACCCTGTTAAAACTGACGCTAGATCAGAGAGAATATCGCCAAACAAGTTTTCAGTAACAATCACATCAAATTGTTTTGGATTTAATACAAGTTGCATTGCAGCATTATCAACATACATATTTTCGCTTTTTATACTAGGAAAATCTTTTGCATAGTTATTTGCAATTTCTCTCCAAAGCTTAGAGCACTCCAAAACATTTGCTTTATCAACAGAACATAATTTTTTTGCCCTAACTTCCGAAAGGTTATAGGCAAACTTCAAAATTTTCTTAATCCTTTCCTTGCTATACCTCATAGTATTAAAGGCTTCTGTTTTATCATTGTTAAAACCTCGTGGTTCACCAAAGTATAACCCCTCAACTAGTTCACGAACTATTATGAGATTAAGGTCATTTATATAATCACGCTTAAGTGTTGAGCTATCTAATATTTCATCGAAAGATATAATAGGTCTTAAATTAATATAAAGATCATTTTCTTTTCTTAATGATAGTAAAGCATATTCTGGTGTTTTAGATTTCTCTAAATTTTCATACTTGTGACCTCCTACAGCCCCTAATAAAATAGCATCACACTTATTAACAGCCTCTTTCGTCGATTTAGGATATGGATCTCCAGATGAATCATATGCTGTTCCACCAAACTCAGCAAAGCTTATATCTATATCAATACTATAAATACTAGATATCTCTTCTATAATTTTAACAGACTGATCTGTTACTTCTTTTCCAACACCATCGCCTGGCAATATTAATATATTCATTATCTTTTATTTTAAAACAACCATGGTTTCTCTTTAAGCCTTTTACTTTCAAAATTTTTTATTTTATCTTTAAGTAAAAGTGTCTCTGATATATCATCTAACCCTTCTATTAATGCTTGTTTTTTCCTTGGGTCTATCTCAAATTTAACCTTTAGATTATCATTGTAAATTAATTGTTCCTCTAAGTTAATACTATAAGATTTACCATTAGCCTTAATATTTTCTATTTCTTTCTCATCTAAAATTATTGCTAATAGTCCATTTTTAAAGCAATTACTATAAAAAATATCTGCAAATGAAGTTGAAATTATCACCTTTATACCAAAATCTATTAGTGCCCATACTGCATGTTCTCTTGAAGATCCACATCCAAAATTATCTCCTACTATCATTATTTCGCAATTAGAATACTCATCTAAGTTAAGAACGAAGTCTAGATTCTTTTTTCTTTCTTTTTTATCTGAAAGTTTACCAGGCTCTAAATAACGCCAATCATCAAACAGGAAATTACCAAACCCCTCCCTTGTTACAGCTTTAAGGTACTGCTTAGGTATAATTATATCTGTATCAATATTTTTCCTAGGAATATTGACAATAATAGAAGTTACATTTTTAAATTTATTCATAATTTAAATCTCATCTCTTACATCAACAAAATGGCCACGAATAGCAGCTGCAGCTGCCATCGCAGGGCTAACTAGATGTGTTCTTCCGAGCCTTCCTTGTCTCCCTTCAAAATTTCTATTTGAAGTTGAAGCACATCTCTCATATTCATCTAATTGGTCATCATTCATTCCTAAACACATAGAACATCCTGGACTTCTCCATTCAAAACCACATTCTATAAAGATTTTATCTAAACCCTCATTCTCTGCTTCTTTTTTTACTAAACCCGAGCCTGGAACAATAATAGCGCTCTTAATTTTATCAGAGACTTTCTTTCCTTTAACAATGCCTGCAACTACTCTTAAATCTTCTATACGTGAATTAGTGCAAGAACCTATAAATATTTTATCTAGATATATGCTATTTATTTTTTGTTTAGGCTTTAAACCCATATAGTCTAAAGCATTTCTAAAATCTTCGACCTTATCGCTAAACGCAATATCATTTAAATCTGGAATATTATCATTCACTGATGATGCCATCTCTGGAGAAGTTCCCCAAGTTACCATTGGATCCTGTTTGCTTACGTCGATCTCAAATACTTTATCATACGTACAATCATCATCAGATCTTAATGATTCCCAGTGTTTATTTGCATTTACAAATAAATCTCCTTTTGGAGAATATGGTTTATCTTTAATGTACTCTATTGTTTTTTTATCTACACCTATTAGTCCTGTTGTAGCTCCAGCTTCAATTGTCATATTGCACAAAGTCATTCTTGATTCCATAGACAAACCTTCTATAGCTTTTCCAGTATATTCTATTGCATAACCTGTGCCGCCGGCTGTTCCTATTTTACTAATAATTAATAAAGCTAAATCTTTGGCATAAAAATACTCATTCATATCTCCCAATACCTTTACATTCATATTGAGTGATTTTTGCTTTAAGATACATTGTGTAGCTAAAACATGTTCTACCTCTGATGTCCCGATACCGAAAGCTAAACAGGATATCGCTCCATGAGTAGATGTATGTGAGTCTCCACATACAACAAGCATGCCAGGCACTACTAAGCCTTGTTCTGGTCCAACAACGTGCACAATCCCTTGTCTTTCATCTTGTAAATCAAATTTAAGAAGATTATGGGTTTTACAATTTTCATCTAATTTATCTACTTGTATTTTAGATATAGGATCATTTATTTGACCTCCTCTATTTAGAGTAGGAACATTATGGTCTGGAACCGCCATTATACTTTCTTTACGCCATAGTCTCCTATCAGCAATTTTAAGCCCATCAAAAGCCTGTGGAGAAGTTACTTCATGTACTAAATGTCTATCCACATAAAGCAAGCTATACCCGTTTTCATAGGTATGAACACAGTGATCTTCCCATAATTTATCGTAAAGAGTCTTTCCCATAGATTTAACCGTTTTGGCCTTTGTTTAATTTTACTAATATAAAAGAAACAAGAAAACCAAAAAAAGCAAATAAAGAGGCAAAAAGATATATTATTTGCCCTCCAAGGATATCCCAATAATAACCACTGAGGAAACTACCAAAAGAACCCCCTAGGCCAAAGCTAATACTAGAATATAGAGCTTGCCCCCTTCCTTGAAGATATCCTGTAAAATACCGATGAATTAATGAAATTGAAACAGCATGGTACATTCCATATGTAACTGCATGAAAGATTTGAGATAAACCAACTAAATATATATTTGCAGGAAAAATAGCAACTATCACCCATCTGATTGAAGCAAATATAAAACATAAGTTAAATAGTGTCTTAGTGCCGTACTTTGGTATCCATGTAGAAACTTTTAAGAAGATAATTACCTCTGCAAGCACACCAAGAGACCATAAAAAGCCAATGGTACTCATGCTATAGCTATTTTCATCAAGATATATAGCAAAAAAAGTATAAAATGGTCCATGACTTAACTGCATTAAAAAGCAAGAAAGCAAGATCCCAATAATTATGGGGTTCCGTAAAACCGTAAGCATATTTTCTTTTTTGCTATTATTATTATCAGAATCAAAATTTGATATAAAAAGTGTAGAGAGCCAAGTAACAAAAAGGAAAAGAGTGATAGCTTGTGGCACAACACTCATTCCATATTGCTCAGTTACGCTTGAAAGAACCATTACTGATACAATAAAGCCTAGAGAGCCCCAAAGTCTTATCTTGCTATAACTATTATGTCCTTCTCCTAACATACTCATTGTAACTGCTTCAAACTGAGGAAGA